>JBEINE010000053.1:0-15806 GCA_040378245.1 Hyphomonadaceae bacterium
ACAGACTTGTCGCCCGCCCCCATTTAGTTCATAGGCAACCCCCTGCCTGCGAGCAGCCACCAAATCGCAAGCAGGGACGGGTGATTAGCTCAGTTGGTAGAGCAGCTGACTCTTAATCAGCGGGTCGTTGGTTCGAAACCAACATCACCCACCAAGTTTCTCGACGGCGGCGCGCAAGATGATGTCATGCCATGCTGATGGGGCTTTCGTCTCCAAGCTCGATCAAGCTCAGTATACCTTCATTGGCGTCAAGGACTGTCACCGATGCATGACCTGGTTGAAAGACCGTGAGTTCGGTTCTACCGGTCGCCAAACCAACCGCTGCATTGATGGCGACAAAATGGCTGAAGATAATGGTGTCCTGCCCTAGGTTCGTCAGCGTGTGGCCAATTGCGGCGCGCCAAAGTCGCAGATCAGCGGTGATTTGAGCATCAGCCCAACTTCCGTTCATAACTGTCATCAACCAAGTGCGATGATCATCAATGTCGTTCGGTACGGGGATTTCAGCAATTTCGTGATGGATAGAGCTTTCCCGCCTTACCGCTTTCTCAAGAGGTCGCGCAGTCTCTCGGCACCGCTTCAGCGGCGATGATATCAAATGATCAATGCCTAATGCGTCCAAGCGCCTCGCGACGGTTTCCGCTTGACTTAGGCCCAGGTCTGATAAACTGGGATCGGGATGGCTTCCCCACATTGATGCGGGCTCTGCGTGGCGCACCAGATAAAGCCGAGGCACTTAGCGAAGCTCTGTTTTCAAAGCATTTTCCGCCTTTTGTGCAGCCGTGCGCGCTGTCCAGGTCGCAATGACTTCCGCCGCACCCGCCGCCTCCCCTGCCATGATCTGATCGTGCTTGGCGTCGCGACAGGTGATTTCGACATTGATACCATTGGGATCAAAAAAATAGATGGAGTGGACGAAATGGTGGTCGATCGGGCCAAAGCAGGCAATGCCCGCTCGATCCAGTCGGGCTTTGAAGGCCATCATGTCGTCATGGCTTTTGGCTTCCATCGCAAAATGCAAGTCTAGGCCCCATTTCATCTTAAACTTGCCACTATGGGCTTTATCAGGCATGTCGAAGAAAGCGACAAAATTGCCGTCGCCCAATTCAAAGAATAAATGTATATAAGGCAACGGCCGCCCCGTCCCCAGTTCCTCCTCAAACACCAAAGCGGCTTTGAGGGGCAAGCCCAAGATATCCTCGTAAAAGGCGCGGGTCTCCTCGGCGTCGCGGCAGCGATAGGCGGCATGGTGGATGCCTTGGAGCGGCGGCGCTTTTGGCAAAGTTTTAGCGGTTGCGGCTGCGGAGGCTAGATCAAAGGCCATGGGGTGTTATCCTCTGCGCGTTAGGCTTACTAAAAGGAACCATCATCGCCAGAACTTAACAGCTTCCGCTGCGACCAGAATAGGTTTTGACATGAGCTCACTTAAAGCCATCGCTACGGTCGGCCTAACCTATCCCCCAGTCGCGCAAAATCTCATCGCGATGGGCGCCGGGCTTTGGCGCAACGCGACGGATTGCGCCCGGTGTCGCTGAAAAGCGCGGTGCGGGAGCTGGTTGAGTTACGCCTTCAACCTCAACAAAAGTCTGTCGCGCGACATTGTGGGGATGGGCAGCCGCTTCGTTCCAATCAAGGACGGGGGCAAAGCAGGCGTCCGTACCTTCTAGAAGCGCGCACCAGTCGGCGCGCGTTTTGGTTTTGAATATGGCTCCCATTTTGGCGGACAAATCCTTCCAAGTGCTGGAATCCATTTGGTTGGCAAAGGCGGGATCAGAGATACCCGCTTTCTCAAGCAATAACGCATAAAACTGCGGTTCGATCGCACCAATGGAGACCCATTTGCCGTCGCTGGTTTCATAGCAATCGTAGAAATGGGCACCTCCATCAAGAAGATTGGCATCACGTTCGTCGCGCCAAATGCCCAATGCGCGCAGGCCCCAGAACATGGATGTTAGGGAAGCCACACCATCGGTCATTGCTACATCAATGACTTGGCCTTGCCCGCTGGTCCGGGCATGGATCACACCGGCCAATAGCCCGAAAGCGAGATAAAGAGCACCACCACCATAATCGCCGACCAAATTCAAAGCAGGTGCCGGCGGCTGGCCATCGCGACCGCTTGCCCATAAAGCGCCCGTGAGGGCTACATAATTGAGATCATGGCCCGCAGCCTTGGCCATCGGCCCAAACTGGCCCCAACCTGTCATGCGGCCATAAACCAGTTTTGGATTGCGGCCCAAAACCTGTTCGGGCCCAAGGCCTAATTTCTCCAAAACGCCGGGGCGATAGCCCTCAATCAAAGCGTCTGCCTTGTCTAAGAGCTTCAGACAGGTTTCCACATCATCGCCATTTTTGAGATCGAGACTGATGGATCGCCGACCTCGGCCCGTTACGTCTTTAGCGCCCCCACCAGAGCGCGAGCGCGGCCCGTCGATGCGGATCACATCAGCGCCCAAGTCCGACAGCAACATGCCGCAAAATGGCCCGGGTCCTATGCCTTCAAACTCGACAATTCTAACCCCGCTCAATGGACCTGACATAAACCCCTCCCCGCGTCTTGTTGTTCTTACGTTGCTGATAACAACTTGGGATAATTCAAAATCAACGGGCGCGCAAAGTCACATCAAGCAGCCAAGGCCGATCTGGGTCATGGCGAGTGATTTTGGCGGGTGCGCCCTCGCCAAAATCTCGCCCATGCCACTCCCGCAAACTATCAATGATAAGGCCTGTTTGCTGAAAAGCTTTGATCCAGCTTTCAAACTGGTGGGGAAATGTCGGCATCGTTATGTCTTCGTCACCATCGCGAAAATGAGGTGCGATTCCATTCAATGACAAAAAGGGATGAATCTCAACAATGCGGATCAATCCGTCTTTGCGCAACAATCGACGGGCTTGGGCTAAGGGTGCGGCCAGATCGCCGACATGTTCTAAAGACAGGGAAAACAGAACAAAGTTAGCACAAGCTCCAGGTAAAGGGACCGTAGCTGTCATATCTTGGGCCATTAGCGTCCAAGCCACCGAAGATGTCGCGGCGTTGCGACTTCGCGCGACTGCCAACATAGCCTCCGAGAGATCAAAGCCGGTAATCGTACGCGCGCCAGAGGCCGCCATCGCCGCAAGATTACGGCCAGTACCACAGCCAAACTCAACGCAATCCTGCCCTTTGAGCGCGCTTAAGCCCGGCGCCAGTGCATAAGTTGCGGCAAAGACTATGGGATTATTGGTCGTGTCATAGAAGGGTGCCCAGCGGTCATAGGCTTCCTTTACGCTCAGTGCTTTGACAATAGGTTCTGGGGTCAAACTTCAATCACCTTCCATTGGTTAGCGCGATTACGAATCCATGTCATTTGCCGTTTGGCATAGTGGCGGCTGTCCAATATGGCGCGCGCGACGGCGGTTTCGTAATCGCAATATTGCTCAAAAAAATCACCCAATGGCGGAATGCCAACGGCTTTCATCGCGGGTAAATCAGGATCTAGCCGGCGCTGCCACAAAGCATGGGCTTCGTTGAGGCCACCTGCTTCCATCATAGCGTCAAAGCGGGCTTCTATGCGGGCATAAAGCACCTCGCGCTGGGGCATCAGGGCGACACCCTCCCACGTGTCGGGGGCTAGCAAGGGCGGCTGGGGATCTTTGTGCCAGTCACTTAGCGTACGACCAGTGGCCTCGAACACTTCTAGGGCCCGTGCAATGCGAGTGACGTCTTTTGGCTCAATACGCTTGCCTGCCTCAGGATCGACTTTAAGCAGGCGGGCGTGGGCGCTGCGGGGATCGGCACCAACGCTTAAGCGTGTATTGGCGCGAATATCGGCGGGTACGGGCGGGGTGGGCACGAGGCCTTGCGTCAATGCATGGGCATAAAGGCCTGTACCACCAACCAATATCGGCACTTTACCGCGACTTTGAATATCATGAATCGCGGCCATCGCCTCGACCAACCAAATGCCGGTAGAATACGCGTCTTTGGCGTCAACATGCCCAAATAGGTGATGGGCTACGGGCCCCATTTCACGTGCGCTTGGCCGCGCCGTCAGGATGTCCAGATCGCGATAGACCTGCATGGAATCCATATTGATAACTTCACCATTTTGCGCGCGGGCCCGCTCCATCGCAAAGGCCGTTTTGCCCGATGCCGTGGGTCCAAGTATCAGCAGGATTCTCGCCATGGTGCGTCCCTAAACTAGCGGCGCCCAAGCGCCAATGGGGCAAAACGCTGGCCGCCGACTAAGATGATGATTCCTTTGTTAGTTTCCATGCGATCTACTGAGCATGCGCTTAGGGCTTTTTGAAGGCGTCGCCCCCTTGACCTCAAGGTTCAAAACAGGTCCTGTTCCGACAACGCCCCAAGATTTGGAGATTGTCATGAATCGACGTGCACTTTTGGCCGCCTTGTCCGCAACCCCTTTAGGAATGATTGCCTTGAACACACCTGCGTTTGCACACACACCTCCGGTCGACGATCCCTATCTCTGGCTGGAAGAAGTGGAAGGCGAGCGCGCGTTAAATTGGGTGCGCGCTCAGAATGGTCGGTCATTACCGGTCCTGCAAAATGATCCCCGTTATGCCGCCCTCGAGCAAGACGCCTTGGCGATTGTGCGGGCCAAAGATCGATTGACATTTGGCGGCTTCTTCGGCGGCTACATTAGCAATTTTTGGCAGGATACCGATCATGTTCGCGGTATTTGGCGTCGCGCCGACTTTGCCTCCTGGCGTGCCGGTCGCCCCGTGTGGGAGACTTTGTTGGATATTGATGCTTTGGCTGCCACAGAGGACAAAAACTGGGTCTATCAGGGCAATGATCCATTTGACCCCCACGATATCTGGAACACGCGGGTTTTGCTGTCACTGTCCAATGGCGGCAAGGATGCCAAAGTCCAGCGCGAATGGGATGTTGCAACCCGCAGCTTCGTCTCAGGCGGGTTCATGATCCCAGAGGCGAAATCTGACACCACATGGTTTGACAAAGACACCTTGTTGATCGGCACAGATTGGGGACCAGACAGCCTCACGCCAAGCGGTTATCCCTATATCGTCAAAAAGCTCAAACGTGGCCAAGATTTAGCCGATGCGGTCGAGATTTATCGTGGTAAGGCCGAAGATGTTGCAGCCAGCGCATTTCGCCTCGATGATGGCGGGCGCTATCATCACTTCTTCAGTCGCGCACCGACTTTTTTTACCAATGAAACGAGTTATTTGGATGACAATGGAGACATTACGCGTCTCGATTTGCCCGCCAAGCACAACATTGTAGGCATTAGGGACGGCCAGATTTTCTTCACCATCCAAACGCGTTGGACGCCGCGCGGTGCCACGGTTCCGCTCGTAACAGGTTCACTCTTGAGCGCGCCTCTGGTTGCGCTAAAGGCCACAACAGGCCCGCTTTCCGTCACGGTCATTTATGCGCCAGGTCCCCGCGAGGCATTGCAGGGGGCAGCGCTGGCTAAGGCTGGCATTTATGTGACCTTATCGCGCAATGTGAAAAGCGAAGTGCGCCTATATGGGCGCTCGTCAAATGGGAAATGGGCCTTTAGGCCTGTGGCATTGCCCGAAAATGGCGTCGCCAGTTTGGCTGATGCTGGCATTCGCCAGGACGAAGCCTTCTTTTCCTATAATGACTTTATCACGCCGCCCTCGATCCTTTATGCCCCGACGCCCAACTCAAAGCCCGCCGTTGTGCAAGCCCAGCCAGCCCGCTTTGATGCGTCAAACCTTGCGGTCAATCAATATGAAGCCATTTCCAAAGACGGCACGCCCATTCCCTATTTTGTTGTTGCGCCAAAGGGCTTGAAGCTTGATGGCACCGCGCCGACCTTACTTTATGGATATGGTGGATTTGAGGTGTCTATGCTGCCCACCTATTCGGCAACGATGGGGAAGCTCTGGAATGAACGCGGCGGGGTTTATGTGTTGGCCAATATACGCGGTGGGGGTGAGTTTGGCCCAGAGTGGCACGAGGCGGGCCTGAAGGGCAAACGCCAGGTCATTTATAATGACTTTATCGCCGTTGCAGAAGACTTGATCGCCCGCAAAATC
Organism: Hyphomonadaceae bacterium; assembly: GCA_040378245.1. Classification (GTDB taxonomy): domain Bacteria; phylum Pseudomonadota; class Alphaproteobacteria; order Caulobacterales; family Aquidulcibacteraceae; genus Aquidulcibacter. The sequence goes on from JBEINE010000053.1 coordinate 6,034, forward strand.
ACCAGCCCACGTCGACTTGGCATTCAAGGGGGGTCAAATGGTGGGCTGCTAATGGGTGTCATGCTGACCCAGCGCCCAGACCTGTTCAATGCTGTTGTCTGCCAAGTCCCACTTCTGGATATGTTGCGCTATCATAAGTTGCTGGCTGGGGCATCGTGGATTGATGAATATGGCGATCCCGATGTTGCGTCTGAGCGGCCTTGGCTGGAACAATTCTCGCCTTATCAGAACCTCACGAAGCGGTCTGATTTTCCAGAACCCTTCTTCATGACCTCGACCAAAGATGACCGCGTCCATCCTGGCCATGCGCGCAAATATGCCGCCAAGATGGAAAATCTTGGCCTGCCGTTTCTTTATTACGAAAATATTGACGGCGGTCATTCCGCAGCGGCTAATCTTGTGGAAGCTGCCAAACAGCGCGCCCTTGTTGCCGCTTATCTGATGCGCAAGCTGGTGGATTAGAGAGGGGCTTGGACTGCGCTATGGTCTTCGAACCTCGTCGCGGCGCTCAAAAAGCGCCCATCCATTCAGATGTCGTTCACAGACCTATGACTTAAGTGCCGGTGAGCTGGAGCCCTTAATATGAGACACAGATTAACCGCCCTGACTTTGATCGCCTTGGCCATGCTCGGCGCCTGCGAGACAATCCCCTATGAAGAGCGGGTCAAAGCCTTTGAAGATGCTGTGACCGCTCGCTTTGTTGGCAAGTCTGTGGACGAAGTCATTTTGGCGCTAGGGCCACCCAATTCATCGTATAAATTATCAGACGGGCGCGATGTCCTCCAATATGAACTTGATCGCACTTACACCTCAGGCGGGGGTAGCTATACCAGCTATCAGACTATAACCAGAACCCGCCAAGTCCGTGACAGCGACGGCAGCGTGCGCAATATTGAAGAGCGCCAGTCGGTTCCTGTACAAAACATTGAACCCATCCGCACCCTCAACCAATCCTGTACGCGCCGTTTTGTCATAGCTCTTGACAAGCGTGTTGAGGCCTTTCGATGGGAAGGCAATGCTTGTTTCTAAGTGGCCGTACTGGTCCCCCATTCACTTATGGTCTAGGGATGAGGTCTGTTTTTGGTTTTAGGAGCTTTCACTTTGACACAAGCAACAAAAGTATTGGTTACAGGTGGCTCCGGCTATATCGCAAGCTATGTAATCGCTCAATTGCTCAGCGAAGGCTATAAGGTTCGCGCGACAATCCGCAGCTTGGGCCGCGAACCTGAAGTTCGCGCTCAGCTCGCCAAAATCGCGCCAAATCAAAGCCAGCTGGAATTTTTTGCCGCAGACCTGACCAGCGATACCGGTTGGGCTGATGCTATGGCGGGCATGGAGTATGTCCAGCATCTCGCCTCACCAATCCCATCGACCTTGCCGAAAAATGATGACGAGCTGGTGATACCGGCGCGCGAAGGTGCTTTAAGGGCCCTGCGCTTTGCACGCGATGCTGGCGTCAAGCGGGTTGTGATGACCTCGTCAATGGCCGCTGTCGCCTACGGGCTGGACGGAGCGCCCGAAAAGCCAATGGACGAAACCCGCTGGAGCGATGAAACCCATGCCGACACCAGCGCTTATATCCGCTCCAAAATCATCGCTGAACGCGCAGCCTGGGCATTCATGAAGGCAGAAGGCGGGGCGTTAGAACTAACAACCATTAATCCAGGTGCGGTGTTAGGCCCCGTTCTAGGCCGTGACTTCTCAGCCTCAGTCCTAATCGTTGAAAAATTGCTGTCGGGCGCGTTCCCCGCCTGCCCAAGGATTGGCTTTGCTTTGGTGGATGTGCGCGATATCGCCGATTTGCATGTACGCGCCATGACTAGCGACAAAGCAGCGGGGGAGCGTTTTCTGGGGGCGGGTGATTTCTTCTGGATGCAGGATGTCGCTAAAATCCTTTCGGAGGATTTAGGCTATGACGGCCGGAAAGTGCCCACCGGCAAACTGCCTTCATGGCTCGTCAGACTATTGGGCAACGTAGATCCCGTGACAAAATCGATTGTCTATGAACTTGATCGCTATCGACCCATCACCAGTGCGAAAGCCAAAAACCTCTTGGGCTGGTCAAGGCGCGATGATCGCATCAGCATCATCGACACCGCGCGCAGCTTGATCCGCGAGGGCGTGGTGAAGGTTTAGGGGGCATTTGCTCAACGCTTGCACGCAAACGAGCGCGCAGCACCCGCTCCGCATTTTTGCCATAAGTTGTTGTGTTTACCGCACGATTGCGCAGCTAGTGCTGCGCGCTCCCTGCGTTGATTTACGACTTTTGCCAAAAGCTAGTTATCCAAGAAGCTCCGCAACTTCCGCGACCGCGATGGATGCTTCAGCTTTCGCAGCGCTTTAGCCTCGATCTGGCGGATGCGTTCGCGGGTGACACTGAATTGCTGGCCGACTTCTTCCAGCGTGTGGTCAGTATTCATGCCGATGCCAAAGCGCATGCGCAACACGCGTTCTTCGCGCGGCGTCAATGAGGCCAAAACCCGCGTCGTCGTTTCACGGAGATTGGATTGGATGGCGGCCTCCACTGGCAGGATGGCATTTTTATCTTCAATGAAATCGCCAAGATGGCTGTCTTCCTCGTCCCCAATGGGTGTTTCAAGACTGATGGGCTCTTTGGCGATTTTCATCACCTTGCGCACTTTTTCCAGTGGCAGGCCCAATTTCTCTGACAATTCTTCCGGCGTGGGTTCGCGGCCAATTTCATGCAACATCTGGCGCGATGTGCGGACCAATTTATTGATCGTCTCGATCATATGAACAGGAATCCGGATCGTGCGCGCCTGATCGGCGATTGAGCGCGTAATGGCTTGGCGGATCCACCATGTCGCGTAAGTTGAAAACTTATAGCCACGACGATATTCAAACTTATCGACCGCCTTCATCAGGCCGATATTGCCCTCTTGGATCAGATCTAGAAACTGGAGGCCGCGATTAGTGTACTTCTTGGCGATTGAGATCACCAAGCGCAAATTGGCCTCAACCATCTCCTTTTTGGCCTGGCGGGCTTCGCGTTCCCCTTTCTGGACGTGCTGGACAATCCGGCGGAATTCATCGATTGGGACACCTGTTTCCTGCGCCAAGCTAAAGATTTCGCTGCGAATATCATCAACATGCTCACGCTGTTCGACACCAAAGCGTGTCCAAGTCTTGATTTTCTTCTCTTCGACAACGGCATCAACCCAGCCCGGGTTCATCTCATGGCCCTGATAGGCACGGGCAAAGTCTGGACGTGCGATACCGCAACTTTCGGCCAAGCGCATCAATTTGCCTTCCAAGCCAATCGAGCGCTTATTGATCGTGTAAAGCTGCTCAACCAAGGCCTCGATCCGCGCATTATTGAGTTTCAGGCTTTTGAGTTCCTCGATGATGCTGTTCTGCAATTCGTCCATGGCCAAGACGTCTTGGTCGCCGATGGTCTTGCCTTGAATACGCGCGTCAAGTGAACGATCTTTCAGAGCGCGGAACGCGTCGAAATGGGCCGCAACTGTGTCAAGGATGACCATAATCCCATCGCGCAATTCGCCTTCCATAGCCGACATGGACAGCGCTGCGCCTTCATCTTCGTCGGCTTCCATGCGCGCTACACGGGCCGCGGCACCGCCATCATCCTCATCCTCGTCTTCGTTAGCTGCGACGGGTTCTTCTTCCTCTTCTTCGTCTTCGACCGGCGGGGGCGCATTTTCCGCGCCATAGGTGGCTTCAAGGTCGATGATTTCGCGCAAGAGGACGCGGCCAGTTTGAAGTTCATCGCGCCAGACCATAATGGCTTCAAACGTCAATGGGCTTTCGCACAGCCCCCGGATCATCGCATCGCGGCCAGCTTCAATGCGCTTTGCAATCGCAATCTCGCCTTCGCGCGACAAAAGCTCAACCGCGCCCATTTCGCGCAGATACATGCGAACTGGATCGTCAGTACGGTCCTGCCCTTCTTTGGTATTTCCGGTTTGAACCACAACCGCAGACGTCGTGGACGAGATCACCGCAATCTCGCCGCCCTCTTCGGCGGCATCTTCATCAGCCTCTACTAAATTGACACCCATCTCAGACAATTGCGACATGACGTCTTCGATCTGCTCAGACGTGAAATCTTCCGATGGCAGGATTTTATTGAGCTCATCAACAGTCACCCAACCGCGCAATTTACCCGCTTTGATGAATTTTTTCACCGCAGCATTATTGAGGTCCAACAGGGGCGAATCAGGTGCATCGCGCTCTTTGGTTTGCGTGGCTTGGGCTTTTTCTGCCATAATTTTCGTCCTTTAAGTATGGCTGCCTCGTCAGGCAGCATACCAATTGAGTCCTGCATTAGCTTTATCGAGCGCTTTGGTTAAGAAAACGCGCTATAGCTAACAATTTGAAATCCAACACCGCGGTGTTGGATCCGTTCATTGGCTGCCTTTCCTTACAGAGAAAGCGGCCCCCCCTTTTTTCTTCTAGGCCTGCGACACGGACCCTGCGCGAACCGCGCCAAGTTTCCAGCTCAAGCCAGAATGATGCCTAATCCTTAAACTTCTCAGGCAGAATCTCTCGATCGTGCTCAGCAAGTTTCTTGTGCAATTCCGCGATGTCCGCTGCCAAGGGATCGCTTGAATCTGATTGGGTCTGTTTGACTCGGCGATCAATTGTTCCCTGAGCAATCCTTGGCAAAACATCCACATAGGCTCGGTCGGCTTCCTTTAACAACTCCTTGGATTCTCGTTTCCCTGTCACCACCTGCTGATATGCGCCCATCTCGGCGAGCCACATATCCGATAAATCTTTCCTGTCGCCAGATCCGACATATTTGCTCACCACCAGATGGCTGCGAATTTGGTCAAGGGTCGTGACCCCGTGTTCTTGGCTTGACTGTCGGAGATGGATACGAACAGCGTCAAAATCAATAGGCTTGCCGCTATGATGCAGGTCCAAAAGGCTGTGACGCACCGCATTTAGGCCGGGGTCATCAATGATAAGTGTTGCAAACGTTTCCTCGCCACCCTCAAGTAGCCCAGGCACGCGAATGGGGGCCGCAACCAAATCGATCAGCGCACGACTGGGCTTGGCGCTTGTGGACTTGATTTTCAAACGAAGTTCGGTCGTCGCATGGCCTAGGGGTAGGCCTTCCCTAGCCCTTCCCATGCGCTGGGGTACAAAAGCCGCACGAGGTGCCGGCGCAAATAATGTGTCCAAGCGCCGCTTCATTTCATCATTGAGCTCGCGCTGTAAATCAGGGTCAGTCACCTGACTGATAAGCGCTCGCAAACGTTTACGTAGTCCAGCTCGGGCTTCGGCGCTGTTCAATGGCTCTCGTTCCTGCTCGCGCTCGAACAGAAACTCGCCAAGGGGCATAGCCGCCGCAATGGTTGCGTCAATTGCGCCGGCCCCCTTAGCGCGAATTACATCATCTGGGTCTTGGCCTTCCGGCATAAAGCCGAACGCGAGTGTCTTATCGGCCGAAACCATTGGCAGTGCCCGATCAAGGGCGCGCTGCGCCGCTTTGATCCCCGCCTTGTCGCCATCAAAGCACAAAATGGGGCGCTTACTGGCTTTCCAGATTAAGGCCAGCTGATCTTCTGTCAGTGCAGTGCCTAAAGGCGCGACGGCCGCAAAGCCCGCGCGCTCCAGTGCAATGGCGTCTATATAGCCCTCAGCGACCAATATGGGCTTGTCCTTGGCGGCAAACCGCGCCTGGGCATAACGATACAGATTACGGCTTTTGTTGAAGACCAGACTATCAGGGCCATTCAGATATTTGGGTTGGCCATCGGGATCCAAAGTTCTGGCGCCAAATGAAACCACCCGACCCCGTGCGTCCTCAATGGTGAACATCACCCGGCCGCGGAAAAAATCAAAGGCTGGCCCACCATCTTCGGGTGCTTTGAGCAGGCCCGCTTCAACCATGTCGGCCACCCCATAGCCACCTTGGGTCAGTTTATCGCGTAACCAGGTCCGACTATTCGGCGAATAGCCAATGCCAAAACGAGCCCAGTCCGCCTCCCCTAAACCACGCTTTTGCAGATAAGCGCGCGCTTTGGCACCGTCAGAGCTGCGCAGCGCCTGTCCAAAAGCTGCGCTGGCCGCGGCCATAACCTTTGTGACGCGCTCTGCCAAATCGTCCTTAGCCTCAGCATCAGGGTCACGTTCTGGTAGTGCCAAGCCCAAATCCCGTGCCATCCGCTCAACCGCTTCAGGGAAGGTAAGGTTTTCGCTGGCCATAACAAAATCGAGCGCATTGCCATGCACACCGCAGCCAAAGCAATGATAGCTACCCTTGGCATCAGTCGCATGAAAACTCGGGGTCGATTCAGCGTGGAAGGGGCAGCAAGCCCACATATCGCCCCGCGCCACATTGGATTTGCGCTTATCCCAAGTCACTTTGCGCCCCACGATATCCAAAATGGACGTGCGGCCTAGAATCTCGTCAACAAAGGATCGGTCAAAACGCGGCATCAGAATTAGCATGGCGATTGTATCCGCCAAGGGCAAGAGAGGGGGAGCGTGTGCGACGAATCGCTGTTGCTAAAATTCTCTTGTTGCATTAATTTTTTGGCGATCCAAAAGGAGATCTGAATCAATTTTTCGCTACAGCAAAGGTGCCAAATGAAACTTACGCCTGCCCTCTTTCTCGCAACGACCCTGATCTCGACTACCGCTTTAGCTAAACCCCTGGAAGGCACAGTGTGGCGCACGGCTTCAGGCTCGGGGACGATCAAGATTGAGGCGTGTGGTGGCAAAACCTGTGGACGCATTCTGACGGGGGCATCCAAAGCAGGTGAAACAGGTCTGGATTTCAGGAACCCAAGCCCAGCCCTGCGGACCCGCACGCTTGTAGGTCTCAATATCTTATCGGGTTTTACCCGTCAGCCGGACTTCAGCTATAAAGGCGGCACCATCTATAATCCTGAAGACGGAAAATCATATCGCAGCGAGTTTAAACTCAAGCGGGACGGCAATCTGGAAGTAAAGGGCTGCGTCGGGCCATTTTGCCAGACCCAAATTTGGACCGCGGCGCAGTAAACCTGCAAAGAAGGGGGGCGCACGCGAGACCGGCCCCCCGCGCGCCCCCCCATTAGCCTAAATGTGCTCAAGCATATATTCGGCGCTCGATACTTTGTATTCAGCAGGCGCTTCGACGAATAAATGTGTCACGACGCCATTATCGGCAATCAGTGAAAAGCGTTGTGAGCGAATGCCCATGCCGAATTTTGAAGCATCCATCTCCAGACCAATCGCTTTAGCGAACAGGCCGCTGCCGTCGGCTAGCATGATGATGTCGCCAGCCACACCTTGATCCTTTGCCCACGCACCCATAACAAACGCATCATTCACCGACAGGCAAGTGATCGTATCTACGCCCTTGGCAGCTAATTCGGCCGCTTTTTCCTTGTAGGATGGCAAGTGGCGCGCCGAGCATGTTGGTGTGTAGGCACCGGGCACCGCAAAAAGAGCCACTTTCTTGCCGCCAAAAACCTCGGCCGTGGTCATGGGGGCTGGACCATCCGATGTAGGAACCATGAAGGTGGCTTCTGGCAATTTATCGCCAACTTTAATCGTCATCGTTTTGCTCCCTTAACGCGCGCTTGCGCTTTCCTTGACACTACATAAGCAGCCACCGCGATAAAAGCGACCTATCTGAAGAAGCCCATGCCAGTTTTTTCAGTGTGGCCCAAGCCAAAAGCAGGCAATAATGAGCCAATCCATCTAGACAATGATTGGCTTTGGGAAGAGGATGGAACAATGTCAAATTACCTTGCTGGCCGTCTGCTCATTGCGACCCCGTCAATGGAAGATCCACGGTTTAAACGGTCCGTGATCTTGATCTGCGATCATGATGCGGAGCATGCCATGGGGCTTGTTCTCAATCGCGCAATGCCGAAGCTGACCTTGCCGACTTTGTTAACCCAGTTGGGCATTACGTGCAGCATTAAAGTGCCTCGGCGGCCAGTTTTGGATGGCGGCCCCTGTCAACCAGATCGCGGCTTTGTCCTGCACGGCGATGATTGGGAAAGCGAGGAGCACAGTTTAGATATCACGCCCGGATTACGATTGACCGCAACGCGTGATGTGCTGGAGGCCATCGCCATCGGCGACCGGCCCTCACGTGCCACATTGGCGCTGGGCTATGCCGGTTGGAGTGGGGGACAGCTCGAATCTGAGATTCGCCAAAACGCTTGGCTCGTTGCGGATTATGATCCGGACATTGTTTTTGACGCCAGCAATCTCAAATCCAAATGGCAAACCGCCTATGAGACTTTGGGCCTCGAGCCTTGGCAAGTCTCACCCCATGTTGGGCAGGCTTAAGGCTTTACCACCATCAAATACAAGATGATGAGCAAGGGTACAGTCGCGATCAGGCCGATTGTGATCCAGCGATTGGCATCGCGCCAATAAGTTTTGGGTATCTCTCCGCTCTCCACAAATCGTTTGGCTGCCCGATATTGGCGGATTTGCAACGGTATCAGCAGGGTCAGCCACAAAAGGCCCGCCACCACAAACCAAACCACACTCCAACTCAGCCATGAAACTTCAAAAAGCGGCCAACGGCCCATCAACGAAATGCCAACGCCCCCGACAAGCGTCAAAACGATGCCGCTCAATGTGAATATCCAATCGGCAATAATGACGCCGCGATTGGCAAAGGCGATCAATTTCACGTCCTTACTCATATCAGCCAACACCTTCCAAAATGCGGTGATAGTGATATTGCCCGCGAGGAGAATGACACCGAGGATATGGGTATAGAGTAGGGCTTGGTAGAGGGTGTTATTCACGTGGGTTATCTTCAAAACAAGCGCTAACGGGAGCGCGCAGCACGAGCTGCGCGCTCCTTTTTATCTTTCAATACAAACTCAAAGGCAAATTGTCTGTCTTTGGATTCCAACTATTGGAGCGAGAATATGCAGAAGAATAAGGCCTTTCCGCCGGATCGCGACATAATCCTGCCGTAACCGGATTGTTCTCGACATAGCCAATGGCACGTTCGGCTTGCTTTCCATTGCGCATGAAGCGGCCAAAATAGTCGGGCGCGAAGATAGGGCCCTTTGTTCCAAGCATAGCGTTTACAGTCGCCGTTGTTTGAACTTTCCAAGTTCGCACAATTTGTCCAAGGCTGATATCATTCAAACAACACATCACGACATGCACGTGGTTTGGCATAATGCACCAAGCTAATAAGTCGTAGCGTTCACCGTCAAAATACAGAAGTTGAGATTCGAGGGCGCGTGCGCATCGCGGATTTCCAAAAATGTGTCCGCTATTGGACGCATCTAATGCTTCATCAAATCGTTTGCGCTTTTGCGTTGGTTCAAGGTCACGGACGCCGTCATAAAATTCGCGGGTGAGCGCGTTACGGGTATGAAGCACGACATGCTGAACGACCCCTTCCGCATCGAAGTGCGGGAGATAACCTCGCGAATGCCAGCCTTTTTGCTTCATGGACGCAAACAAAACATGAACATGTGGCCGAGTCAAGAGCGTTACAAAGGAGCGCGCAGCGCTGGCTGCGCAATCTTTGACTGCAGACGTTGGCGCAGCAGTGCTGCGCGCTCCGTCTGCCGCTTTTCCAACGAAAAAAGCCCGACCATGTCTGGCCGAGCTTTTCCGCAAAATACAGAGTAATTGGACTTCTTAGAAGTCCATGTCGCCACTGGGATTGGCGTTGCCAATCCCAGCACTTTAAATGATGGGCGGCTGATGGACTTCTTAGAAGTCCATGTCGCCACTGGGATTGGCGTTGCCAATCCCAGCACTTTAAATGATGGGCGGCTGATGGACTTCTTAGAAGTCCATGTCGC
>JBEINE010000235.1:0-3607 GCA_040378245.1 Hyphomonadaceae bacterium
CGATAGCGTCGTCGGTACTGATAGCCATACGACCATGATCAATGGCTTGGCCGTATTGGGCTGGGGCGTTGGGGGCATTGAGGCCGAAGCGGCGATGTTGGGCCAGCCGATCTCTATGCTGATCCCTGAAGTGGTTGGCTTTAGGCTGGATGGCAAATTGCCGGAAGGTGCGACGGCCACAGATCTGGTCTTGACCGTGACGCAAATGTTGCGGGCCAAAGGGGTTGTCGGCAAATTTGTTGAGTTCTTTGGGCCGGGTCTAGACTCCATGACTTTGGAGGATCGCGCAACCATCGCCAATATGGCGCCCGAATATGGTGCGACCTGTGGCTTCTTCCCGGTCGCTGAAGATACGATCAATTATCTGCGCTCCACTGGGCGTGATAGCGAGCGCGTGGCGTTGGTTGAGGCCTATGCCAAAGCCAATATGATGTGGAAGCATGATGCCGGTCAGCCCGTCTTTACCGACGAATTGGGTCTTGATCTGACAAGCGTCCAGCCAAGCCTTGCTGGACCCAAGCGCCCGCAGGACCGTGTGCTGGTCGCTGATGCGGCGAACGCTTTCAAAACAGCGCTTGAGGGGGAGTTTGGTAAGCCCGGCGAACTGAACAAGCGCGCCCCAGTGGAAGGTGCAAATTATGATTTGGGTCATGGCGACGTCGTAATCGCGGCGATTACCTCGTGCACCAATACATCTAACCCATCGGTGTTGATTGCGGCGGGCCTTGTCGCCCGCAAAGCCCGTGCCAAAGGCTTGAGTGTCAAGCCATGGGTGAAAACCTCGCTCGCTCCGGGAAGCCAAGTGGTTACGGATTATCTCACCGGTTCTGGCTTGCAGGCTGATCTTGATGCCATGGGCTTTAATCTTGTGGGTTATGGCTGCACGACCTGTATCGGCAATTCTGGCCCTCTGCCCGAAGCCATCACCAAAGCGATTGTTGATCATGATTTAGTGGCTGCATCAGTTTTGTCGGGCAATCGCAATTTTGAAGGGCGGGTCAATCCTGATACGCGGGCCAATTATTTGGCGTCCCCGCCCTTGGTGGTCGCGTATGCGCTGGCAGGTTCACTCCAGACTGATCTCAATAATGACCCGATTGGCGTCGACCACCAAGGTGGCAACGTATATCTGAAGGACATTTGGCCCAGCACGGCAGAGGTCTCGGCCATCATGCGTAAATATGTGACGCCGCAGATGTTTGCCGCCCGTTATGGGGACGTCTTTAAAGGCGATGCGAATTGGCAGGGCATTCAAGTCTCGCGCGGTCAAACCTATAAGTGGCCGGCCAAATCCACTTATGTTGCCAATCCACCGTATTTTGCCGGCATGTCCATGACACCAGCCCCTGTGGAAGATATCTTGCAGGCCCGTATTCTGGGCCTTTTTGGCGATAGCATCACCACCGATCACTTAGCCCCGCGGGCAGCATCAAGGCAGCCAGCCCAGCTGGCAAATATCTGACGGCGCATGGTGTAGCGCCGCTCGACTTCAATTCGTATGGCGCGCGGCGTGGTCATCATGAAGTTATGATGCGGGGAACATTTGCCAATATTCGCATCAAGAATTTGATGGTGCCGGGCACAGAAGGTGGCGTCACCAAGCATTATCCAGCCGGGGACATAATGCCGATTTATGATGCGGCGATGCTCTATAAGGATGCGGGAACGCCATTGGTGATTTTTGCTGGCAAGGAATATGGCACAGGATCGTCACGCGATTGGGCGGCCAAAGGCACTAATCTTTTGGGTGTGCGGGCTGTGATCACCGAGAGCTTTGAGCGAATCCATAGGTCCAATTTGATTGGTATGGGCGTTCTGCCCTTCCAGTTCCGCGATGGCGTTACATGGGCCAGCCTGAAACTTGTGGGCGACGAAATGGTCACGATATATGGCATCAACGACATTGCACCGCGCAAGCACATGGATGTCGAAATCCGCCGCGCCGACGGCAGTGTGGTGATCGCACCGGTAATCAGCCGCATCGATACCGCCAATGAGCTCGACTATTATTTTGCCGGCGGCATCATGCAATTTGTGCTGCGGCAATTGGCGCGGGCGGCTTAAGTAAACGGCGTGACCTAATGAGGCCGAGGCGGCTCACCAACCCCGCCTCAGCCCACCCCGTCAAACAGAGCTGATGATATATAGCGCTCAGCAAAGCTTGGCACGATGAACACGATGCGCTTGCCGGCAAAATCGGGACGCTGGCCCAATTTGATCGCGGCGGCGAGATTGGCACCCGTTGAGATACCGCCTGGAATACCTTCAGTTTTGGCGAGGTCTTTGCTGAACTCAAATGCTTCTTCATTGGTGACGGTGATCACTTCATCAATCACGCTGCGGTCAAGGATTTCAGGGACAAAGCCCGCGCCAATGCCTTGAATCTTGTGAGGGCCCGGTGCACCCCCCGACAAAACGGGAGAACTTGTTGGCTCAACTGCGACGACATGGACGCCGGGATGGGTTTCTTTCAGCACTTGGCCAACGCCTGTGATCGTCCCACCGGTGCCGACACCGGCGACGAACACGTCAATCTTGCCGTCAGTATCAATCAGAATTTCTTGCGCCGTTGTGCGGCGGTGGACAGCGGGATTGGCCGGATTGACAAACTGACCAGGGATCAGGGCGCCCGGGGTTTCCGCTACGATTTCATTGGCGCGTGCAATTGCGCCCTTCATGCCTTCAGGGCCCGGCGTTAAGACGAGCTCAGCACCGAGGAAGGCCAGCATTTTGCGCCGTTCGATCGACATGGTCTCAGGCATGACCAAGATCAGGCGATAGCCACGTTGAGCGGCGACAAAAGCGAGCGCAATACCTGTATTGCCCGATGTCGGCTCCACCAATACTGAGCCTTGGGTGATGAGGCCGCGAGCCTCCAGCTCTTCGATCATCGCGACCCCAATGCGATCCTTGACCGAGGCGATGGGATTGAAAAACTCCAATTTGCCCAAAAGCTCTGCCTTGACATGATGCTTGGCGGCAATCTTTTTCAGGCGCACCAAAGGTGTGGCACCAATGGTTTGGGTTATGTTGTCAAAGATGCGGCCTTGCGCGCGCGCGACTGTGGTAGCATTGTTTTCGGACATGGATGTTTTCCTTCGACTTACGGTGATCTGTAGCACATCACATCATGCGTGCGGGGCAAAAGCACAAGTAAGTTTTTCTAAACGACATGATGAACAACGGTAGGATTTGGGTGCACCCGTCTTGACCCATGACGCTGACACCTTGAGATAGGGCCAGCAAAGGATCATGCGTGAAAACGGTCAAGGAAGTGGCATTACGTGGCGGGGTGGCGCGCTTGGTGGATACTGGGCAGGGCTTTTCAGCCGTCTTGATCCGCAATGGGACTGTGGTCGCCAAAGTCGATGATGCCGATGGGGCCATGGCGCTGGCGCGCCTTCAAAGTGGGCATGGACGCATTGAGACCAAAGCTGCCGAGCTCACTTTTTCACTGGCGCAAGGGCCCTATAGCGATGTCGCAGCGCGCATTGAACAATCCCAAGGTGGCGTATTCCTGACAGGGCGGGCGGGAACCGGGAAAACCACCTTTCTAAAGGCCTTTCTTGATGCCACTGAGCTAAAAGCCGCAGTTGTCGCGCCATCG
>JBEINE010000141.1:0-7765 GCA_040378245.1 Hyphomonadaceae bacterium
CGAACGAGCCATCTCTCCGGCCCTCGTTTCAGGATTTTAGGCCGAGTTTGCAGATTTTTTGTCTGGGATCAGCTTTGGTGCAGGCTCTGGCCCGCACCAAAGCTTGGTTTCAAGTGTCAAGTGCCCGTCTGACGCCCTCAAGGACGCAGTTGCACTGCGCCGCTGCGCGGTTGCTGCGCAATCCTTCACCGCGCCAAACAGGCGGCTTTTCAGCCGAGCAGGAGCATTTCGAGAGGCATTATTTTGCCAGAAGGGTCGACATGAACCTGAATTGGCAGCCCCGTCCCTGACGCCTGCCCAGCCGCCCTAAGCGCGCTGAAACGGGTAAAAACCAGAGCCGAGCTTCATGATTGTGCTGAGCTGATCAAGTGCCCTGTGCCCTTCATCTAATAAATGCGGGTCTGCCAAGTCATTGAGACTGAGTGTTTCGCGGTAATGCTGGCTGATCCAAGTCGTCAGATCGGCGAATAGGGTCTCGTCCAATAACGTCCGACCGCCTAAAGCCGCCTTCTGGCGATCATGCATGACCACACGTAAGCGCAAACAGGCAGGGCCGCCGCCATTACGCATCGATTGGCGGACATCGACAAACATCACTCTGCCTATAGGGCCATTGCCCGCAACAAGCGCCTCTAGATAGCGTGCTGTGGCCGGGTTTTCTCGACACTCCACCGGTGCCAGCAGCACGAGCCGATCTTCGCCCTCGATCTCTAACAATTGCGTGTTGAACAAATAGGACTTGATCGCATCGCTCAGGGGCACTTCAGATTCTGGCACTTCCACGATGCTGAGGTCCATCAAATCCGCGCAGGCTTGGCGGATGTGCTGAAGGGTAGTAGCCTGATTTTCAAAGGCCAACTGGTGGCAGAACAACACATTTCGACTGGCGACCGCAACGACATCATTGTGAAAAGCACCCGCTTCAATGGCCAATCGGCTTTGTTGCAGATGCAAGACCCGCTGGGGCAACAGTCCATGACGGCGGGCAATGGCTTGGCCGGTTTGCAGGGTCTGGCGGGCTGGAAATCCGGTTTCCTGACGCCCAAAGCCATCGCGCCCCCAGACAAATATCTCCACCCCCGCGCCGCCGTGCGTGTCGCATAGCCGCATGTGATTGGCTGCCCCTTCATCGGCGAAGGCGCTTTGGTAAGGTAGGGTCGGGTGGACCACAAAGTGTTCACGGTCTGCAAAGATGACCCGTAGGCTCTCCCGCGTCTGACCGGCCTCGAGCGCCCGGTGGGGCATGGTCAATAGATTGGCGGGGGAGAGGTGCAGACGACCGTCTTGGCAATCAGGGCTTGGCGACACGGTAGCGGCATTGGCGGCCCACATCTGGGCTGAGGAGGCAACATTGTACACCAATGTCGGATCGGCCTTCCAAGCGGCTTGCAAAACCTGCGCGTCGCTACCCGCAAAGCCCAGCGCCCTAAGGCTTGGGATATGTGGGCGTTCGTGGGGCGGCAATAGGCCTTGAACAAGACCCCTATCGGCCAGTTTCTTGGCTTTTGACAGGCCTTGCAGGGCGGCCTCGCGCGGCCTTGAGACCGCTTTGGCATTGGCGGCTGACGCCAGATTGCCATGGCTCAGCCCAGCATAATTGTGGGTAAGCCCAACCAGTCCATCAAAATTGGCTTCAAAAAACGCCATAACCCGCCCTCATGTGATGAGGACGGGCTATAGCAATAGGATTTGGCGTCAAGGGAGGCGTGCTTACAAAGCGCGTCTGCGGCGGATTTCACTGGCAGCAAAGACCAGTGCGACCGCGATCAATAGACCGATCCAGAAAGCAGGTTGGGTCATGGTACTTGTCAAGTCGATGATAGTCTCGCGGATCGGCAAAGTCGTTTCTGAGAGTCTAATGTCAATCGATGAGCTAAGATTTAAGTTCTTGAAGGCTTGATCTCCCGCCAAAAGCCTCAGTGGCGTGCCCCACACGTCGAACTCGCCCGGGAGGCCGACGATTCTGGCGAGCACAGGCAGAAGCCCGATTGGCAGGAGGGCGGCGATAAAAGGCGCCTTAGGCGCACCCGCACTAACGGCCAAGAACCAAGCATAAACCGGCATGGCCCAGCCAATATAAGTCACCAGCGCTATTATCCCGACAACCCAGATTAAAGCCATATTGCTGAATAAGGCCCCTAGCGGAATGCCTGTCACCCCAAGGCTCGTCAAACTTATACCAGCAATTACAATCGCCCCAGTCTGCAAGACCATCGCCACCGCAAAAGCGATCATAAAGCCTAATCCGATGATTGAGGCCATTTTGGCAGACGCGTAGGCAAGGTCGCTTACGGGAAGGGATTTCCAGAATAGAATGGTCCGATCCTTACGCTCATCATACAAAGACCCTGACAATAGAAAGAGCACGATAATAGCTGTCACGCCAATAGGGATAGCCGCAACAAACGATGAGGCAATCGGCATGACCAAACCGAGCCCATCAGCGCTCTTAATGCCTAAGCCTTCCTCTATAATGGTGTCTCCTTGCTTGACACTGTATTTGGCATTGGCATCAATTGTTATGACAGGTTTGACCTCACGTGCCCCAGAAACGTCGGATCTTGAGCTTTCGCTGGCACTTCGCGCAAAGTCTTTTGTGTTAAACCCAAGACTGCCATTGCCAGAGAAAGTTGCAAATGCGCCCAGCAACAAGATAACCGCCGCAATCACCAAAGGCGTAATGATCAAAGCACCGCGATTATCGGCCATGTCGCGGCGCAGCAGAGTTAGAAACTTTTTCATGATACGGCTCCTTGTGAGCGGGTGATGTTGGCGACGGTCTGCGCCTTGTTGGGATCGGCATCGTGAGCGCCCAAAGCACGCTCAAGCGACCCTAAAGCGGCTTTGTCGTTTGCTGCTGTGAGCTTTCCCAATGTCGGCACAATCGCATCGAGACGTAGATCGTCATTGGCTGGCGTCGGCGCGCGCCGTGGTAAAGCGAATAAAAGACCAGTAATCATAGGAAGCCCCCCTATTGCGCCAAAGCAACGAACAAATCGGTGAGGCTGACGCCGCGCGCCTCGCCGAAATCCTTAAGTGTCTCAGCGCTGACCCCGTCAAAGACAAGGGTCGTGCGGCCCAAAAGTGAGCGCTGATAGATCGGCTTTAAGGCCTCGGCCGCCGCTTTTTGCGTATCGAGCACATCAACCGCGAGGAAACGCTCAGCCACCGCGTCCATCGACGCATCCAAGGTCACCGCGCCATCGCGAATAAAGATCGCATGGCTGAGAAGGGGCTCGATTTCATCGACCTGATGGGTCGTGATGATGATGGTTCGTTTCTCATCCCAATAGTCAGACAAGATGGCGTCGTAAAAACCGCGTCGATTGACAATATCCAAGCCCAAAGTCGGCTCATCCAGCACCAAGATGCGGGCGTCAATCGCCAGAACAATCGCCAAATGGACCTGCACGATCATGCCTTTTGACAAGGAGCTGACCTTGGCCTTGAGCGGCACTGTGGTTGTCTTGATGCGCGCTTCGGCTTTTTCGCGGTTAAACTTCGGATGAAGACCATCGACCCAATCAAGCAACTCATGCACCCGCGCCCAGCGGGGCAAGGTTGCGACATCTGCGATGAAGCAAACCTGCTCCATAAGCGTCGCCCGTTGGGACAAGGGGTCCATCCCCATGACTTTGAGGTCGCCCTGATAGTCACAGAGGCCCAAAAGGCAGTTAAGCAGCGTACTTTTGCCCGCGCCATTGGCACCAATAATGCCAACGATCCGCCCAGCGGGCACTTCCAGATCGGTGGGCCGCAGCGCCTGTTTCTTGCCATAGCTTTTCGCGAGCCCTTTGGCCTGGATCAATATGTCGTTCATGATGGGTGCCCCTCAATGTCTTTGAGTAAGTCTTCAGCCGATAGTCCCAGACGCCTGATGCGTGCGACCACTTGCGGCCATTCTATTTCCAAAAAGGCGGTGCGTTCACTTAGGCTCAGGCCGTCACGTGCGCCTTCGAGGACAAACATGCCAAGGCCGCGGCGGCGCTCAACTAAGCCTTCATCGGCAAGCTCTTGATAGGCCTTGGACACGGTGAGCGGATTAACTTGCAAATCAAGCGCGACTTGGCGGACAGAGGGTAATGGCTCACCCTCCTTCATCCCGCCGTCGAGGATGGCTGCCAGAACGCGGTCTTTAATCTGCCTCCAGATCGGCTGGTCATCACGCCAGGTTTGCGACATGTTGTTTTCCTTCTTACCAGCTATAACTCACGCTTTTTGCTGATGTAGTGTGCTACTAATATAATACACCAATCTAGTCAAGCTACTTTTTCATCAATGACAGCAGCGGTCGAATGGCCCTACGCAAATCAGATTTGGCATGCTAATTCCAGCCGCGTCGACTGAGACCTTAACCGCCAGATCAGGGTCGCCTCGAGGGGACAATAATCTCAAATGAAAATGACACATATGCGAAAGGTCTCAAGCCCATCATGACCCCAGACCGCTCCCTGAAAGCCGATCAATGTGTCAATGGCCCTTGGGTTTGGCGGACGACCCAAAAGATGCCCTCATGAGCGACAGCCATGACGCGCGCGCCCGTATTGTCCTAGCTCTTCGCAAAGCGGGCGTCACTGACAGGGCCGTTTTGGAAGCTATCGAGACGATACCCAGAGATGTGTTCATGTCGGCGGGCTTTGAAGGCCGGGCTTGGGAAGACGCCGCTTTGCCGATTGAATGCGGTCAAACCATCAGCCAACCCTATGTCGTCGGCGTCATGACGGCGGCTCTGGAGCTGACCGGACGGGAGAAAGTGCTCGAAATTGGCACAGGCTCTGGCTATCAGACTGCGATCTTGTCCAAACTGGCGCGGCGGGTCTATACGCTCGAGCGCTATCGGACATTGCTGCGGATGGCGCAGAAGCGGCATGAAGCACTGAAACTGACCAATATTGTCTCCAAATGCGCCGATGGCGGCATGGGCTGGGCTGATCAGGGCCCATTTGACCGGATTATCTTTACGTGCGCCACTCCCGTTCGCCCCGATACGCATTTGGCACAACTCGCTAGTGGGGGCATATTGGTCGCGCCCGTGGGCGCTGGGGCGGTGCAGGAGCTTTTGCGTTATCGCCTGCGCGAGGATGGTGTCTTTGAAGAAGAAGCGCTGATGGATGTGCGCTTTGTACCTTTATTGCCGGGCATTGCGCGCGAGGGCTGATCAAAGTCCTCAACACATCTCATTAACCCTAATGTGGCAAAAAGCGTCATTATGCGGCGCTTAATTGGCAGACCTCTGGCACTGATGTGTGGTTTCTGGCTATTTGCGGCTGGTGGCACGCCTCTTTTGGCCCAACCGGCACCGGGTACTGCTAATTTTGATCCCGCCAGACCGCCAACGCAAACGCGGGTTGGCCGAGGAGAGACGCTGTTTACAATCGCCGAACGGACGCGGTCGCCACTCAAGGCGCTTATTCGCGTCAACAATTTGTCTCCACCCTATCCGCTAAGCCCAGGTCAAATATTGACGCTGCCGCCTCTAAAAGTTCATGTCGTCAAAGCGGGCGAGACATTCTCGGCGATCGCACGGCGCTATCGGGTCGATGAGCGCTCGTTGTCGGTATTCAACGCCTTGCCGCGGCCCGTTACAGTGCGACCCGGTCAGCGCATTATCCTTCCGCCCTTGGTGATTGACAGATTTACGGGTCTTGAGCCGCAGGATCTCGTGGATTTGCTGACCAGCGAAATCAAGGCTGGCCGGAAAGTGACTGGGGCCATTCCAGGCCAGATTGTCGTCCCAAAGACCATTTCTTTGCCCGCCCCCGCAACAAAATCGACCAAAGGCGGGGGCACAAGCTCGCCTTCTCCCAAACCGCCCTCGCAGCCGCCGCTGATGGGGCCAACCGATATGCCCAATTCTGTAGTGTCTGGTGCGACGTCACGTCTCGCTTTGATTTGGCCCATCAATGGCCGAATTGTTGAGACTTTCGGGACGAAGAAGGATTTTCGCACCTTAGACGGTATCGAAATTGAAGCCCCCGAAGGTGCCCCTTTTAGGGCCGCAGCAAACGGCACCGTGGTTTATGTCGGCAATCAATTGGTCGGCTATGGGTGGCTTATTCTTATTCGCCACGAGGACAATGTCATGAGCGCTTATGCTTATGCGCAATCCGTCAAGGTCCGAGAAAATCAACAAGTCACGCGCGGTCAAGTCATTGGCCTTGTGGGCACCACTGGGCGCGCCACAACGCCGCGATTACATTTTCAGGTCCGAGAAAACACCCACCCTGTTAACCCGATCCCCCGACTACCGCGCGTGCGGTCAACGACGTGAGGTGGGCTTACGTTATTAATCAAGAGACGGTGAACGGCTCGAGGAAACGAAGCGCGCTTATCTCTTAAAGATTGACATGAGCGAGCTGTTCAAGGTTTTCAGTCTGGGAAGAGTTTTGGTGCAGGCTGTGCCTGAACCAAAAGCTCCATATTTATTGTCTTGGGGCCTGTTTTCAGCCTTCAAGGCAACCGCTTCGCGAACCTTGACACCCTCAAACAAGCGGCTGCTCTCCGATAACTGGCGCGCCGAGTCAAGCGGGTCAAGGTCGCGCAGCGCCCCGTAGGGGTTGCCTTGATGCGCTTGAGCTGGCTCTTCAGAATCGAGACCGGCTTTTGAGTGAGCAGAATGATCACCAAAAGCGGTCCCAAGTCGCTTTCTTGCACACTCAAACAAGTGCGCTTCAGCGCCTGAAATCGCTGAAGATGATAACGGATACTCCCATGTGGTTCATTCGTCGGGCCACGAGTAGGATACTAATCCCTAGTCCTTCGACCGCAAGCGCGCCGAGACTTCAGGCTGGCCTTTCTGGCTGTTGGCGACTTGCGCTTGAACCCTTGGGCGGAAACACAAGCCGGTTCTGCGATTAGCGGGAACGCCGACGCGCTGTGCGCGTTAAAGCGGCGAGCGACCAAGCTCTTACTCAAAATCAAGGAACTTCCCTCATGGATCATAGCCATCACGTCCGCCTTCTGGACAGCGAACTTACCGAAACCAATCTTGTCAATGTGCCCGTTTATGGTGCTGGCGACGAACGGATTGGCAAAATCTCTCATGTTCACGGCATGGGTAAAGGCGGCGATGTCATTGTCGACGTTGGCGGCTTTCTCGGCATGGGGGCAAAACCTGTGTCGCTATCAATTAGCCAACTGGACTTCATGCGTGACGAGCATCATCATGTCCATGCAAAGACAGCTTGGACCAAGGAAGACATCAAGGCTCTCCCAGAGCACGTCCACTAAAAAGAGCACGTCCACTAAAAAGAGCACGTCCACTAAAAAGAGCACGTCCACTAAGCGCGGCAAGCACCCCCCGCCCCCCCAACCGGCGATTGGGGCGGGGGTTCCCTTGTTGGTTATCTCAGGCAGATAAACTTAAGGACGCCTCCCAACTCATGCGCATTGTGACGGGTTCTCGCGCGCCCCACTGAACCCTTGTAGCTGGCGGGGTTCTCCAAAAGTCATCTGATAATGACTGATTGGCTCGAGTGTTCGATGTACCTAAACGGTGGAACCTTTGGCCCTATACGCACCAGACGCCATAAATTGGCCCTCATTTGCAACGACGTAAGATAAACTATCGCGACCAGAGTCCTGGCGACGCTGAGAAGTCTTCAGGCTTGGCCGTGTTTCTAAGAATGCTGAAGGTTCAATTAGAGGAGCGGATTTGTTGCAGGCCATAAGAGACCGTGTGGCCGATAGAAGCTCAAGCACGAAAACATTGGCTTTGGCTAGGGTCTGTCCCGTCTTTTTGAACCCAAAAAGACGGGATAAACAG
>JBEINE010000029.1:0-22191 GCA_040378245.1 Hyphomonadaceae bacterium
CATGTCTGTTGAAACATTCTCAAAATAGACAGTCGGTGGTTCGGGTAAGGCGGCACTAAAGGCGGCCTCCCAACCTTCCTTCTTATAATCGATGCACGCGTCAAAGCCATAAATCTCGGTTACCAATTTGCACTTGATATCGCCGCCTGCGATGCCCACAACGCGCTTGGCCCCCTTGATGCGGGCAATTTGGCCAACTGTGCCACCCACCGGTCCCGCCGCAGCGTCTACCAACACAATGTCGCCAGCACTAACTTTTGCTAATTGCGTCATACCTGCCCAAGCCGTGAGGCCGGGCATTCCCAGCACGCCAGCATGGGCTGATAATGGTGCTATGTTGGCGTCAATTTTCCGGAAATGCCCTGCGCCAAGGTCAGCAAACTCCCGCCAGCCTGCATCCATTGTATGAACCCAGTCGCCAATAGCCACGCCTGCCGTACGGCTTTCCACAATTTGGCATACACCAGCCCCGGGGATAGCCTCCAGCAAGGGGGCAGGAGGTGCCTCACCCATATGCTTGCCGCGCACGCGAGATCCGACATAGGGATCGAGTGATAAATGCACGACACGCCCAACCACGCCACCTTCTGGGCAGACCGGAACAGCCGCTTCTATCATTGTAAAGTCACTGGCGCGTGGCTTAGCGCTCAAGACCTGTGTCAGGACGACTTGTTTCATAACTCGACCAGTTCAAACAAAATGCCATCGGGCCCGCGTAACGTCGCAGCCCTCTTGCCATCGTAAATCGGACCCTGGCGCGCTATAGGTGGGGTGATCAGCCAATTTGAGAATAACGCGACTCGCTCGCTAAAGTCCGGCAGAACCAGTGTCGAGATGGCCACGCCTTGTGGCAGACGACCTTTAAAGCCCGGGCGCGCGCCAGCGGCAGGGGGCAATTGATCAAATTCGTAAAACACGTCGCGCTCATGGGTCAGCGTCGCGATCGTGAATTTGTGCTCAAAAGGCACCTCAAAGGCATTGGCGAGCATCGTATAGACGATCGCCATGTCCCGCCCAAAGCTCAGCCCCAATTTTTCCTGACACCAATTCAGGGTGCCCTTCAAATCTGAAACGGCGCAAACATGGATGAATTGGCGGTCAATCAAGCTCGTGGCACGCGGCAGGTCATACATGGGCAAATCATCGCGGATTTGCGTCAGATAGACGATCTCACCATCTGGTCCTTGGACTTGCATCGGAAAGATCGCGGGCATACCGTCCAACTCGCGCGGCGGCCCGATAATGGTAAACGGGCTTTTCTCCATGCGCTCATTAACAGCCAGCACATCTTCGACGCAGATTTCAATCGCCGCCCAGCCATAGGTTTTCAAAGGCTGATAATCGCGATGTGCCTCATCTTCGACAAAACGCAGATAAATCGACGCCCCACTTTTGGGCTGCATCACCACATAGCGCTTTCCAGAGCTGAGAGGTGCCCCCCACGACGTCGCCAGATCTGGTGACAAAGTGCCACGCTCAACGGTGTCATAAAACAGCCAATCGCCATAAAGAGCTTCTGAACGATCCAAATTACCAACTGTGAGCGTTGCGGCGCGCAAAAGTTTCACTTGCATTCTCCTGTCCATTCAATGGATATATCATTTACAATCGAGTTCAACCAAAGAAAGCGAAAGTTCCATGCCCGCTTACATGATTGTCACTGTGGCCGTCCATGATCGGGCGCGTTTCATCGAAGAATATGGCAAGCCGACAGCGGCGCTGATCCCCAAATTCGGAGGCGCTTATCTTGTGCGCGGGCCCGGCTGTGTGAGCTATGAAGGCGGCCGTCCAGACGGCTTGTCCGTGGTTGTGTCGGTCTGGCCCGATAGAGCGGCCATTGACGCCTTTTGGAACAGTCCGGAGTATCAAATTCTCAAAGCGGCCCGCCAGAGCTTGGCCGATGCCGATGTACAGGTCGTTGAGGTGCCGTGATGATGGACTTTTTGGTCAGCCTCTATCTCTTCACAACCGCCCCAGCCCTTCCGACTGGACAGCCTCCAGGCGGCGTGGATCGGCCGATGTTGGGTGCGCGCATGGACAATCCCAGCCTGAGCGCCCGCACAATCATTGAGCGCGCCACTCAGGCCGCCGGCGGGGAGAGCTGGCGGCGGCCTAAGACTTTGTATCTAGAAGGCTATGGCACTTTTTATGCGGCTAATGGTGCGCCATTGATTAATGAGAGCCACCGCATGTGGCGAGTTTATCCCGAGTTTAAGCCCTCCGCCCATAATGCTGACGGTAAAGTGCGCATCGAAAGCCAGCGTGATGGTAAGGTCGTTATATTCACCGCCTTTGACGGCCTGCGCAGCTATGGCCTAGACGGGCCTCTACCCCCCTCTGCCGCCGACACACAATGGGCGGAAAACTTTGGCTTTGGTGTGATCCGCTTCGCGTTAGATGAAGGTTATAATTTGAGCCGTCAAGCTGACGATTTGGTGGATGGCAGCCCTGTCTATCGTATTGAAGTCATCGATCCCAAGGGTGGCCGGACCCTGTTTGGGATCGCTCGAGATAGCTATCAAATCCTCTCAGTAGGATTTGCAACGCCGCGTGGATGGCATGAGCGCATTTATTCTGAATTTTATACCAAGCCCGGCATAAGCTGGGTGCAGCCGGGACGGATCCGGCTCTATTATAATGGAATCAAGCAAAACGAAATTGTCTGGCAGGATTTCAAATTGAATGAAGCCATGCCCGAGATGATTTTCTCAAAAAAATAGGACGCTGGCAGGCGCGAGACGAAATTGCATTCGACATCTGCGGAAATGCCCTGGAGAGCCCGAGATGGTTTTGCGGTCTCTCTCGCAATTGTAAGTCAGAACAATTTTTGGTAGTGTGCTTCAAGCGAAAAACTTAAGATTTCAAGCAGTGAAGCGCGTTGTCACAGGGATTATTCGGGTAATTTGTTTACATCTCCGGTCTAAACCGATATTGGCGTGATCAGTTCATCGGGGTTGATCATTTTGGTTCCCGCTCATCGCACGGCTAACTTAAAGAGAGAAAAACCTTGAGCCAAGCGCCGACACTCAAGATTACGGTTTTGATTATCGATGACAATATGCATATGCGCAGCATCATCAAGGAATTGCTTCGCGCCGTCGGGATTCAAGACATTAAGGAAGCGGCTGATCCTGTTGAAGCTTTTGAACTAATCAGAACTGTGCCCATTGACCTCGTGTTGGTTGACTTCTCAATGCCGATTATTGACGGTGTCGAGTTTACACAAATGGTGCGAACAAGCTCTGACAGTCCCAACCCTTATATGCCGATCGTGATGATCACCGGCCATTCTGAACGCAGTCGTGTCCACGCCGCACGCGACGCTGGCGTGAACGAATTTTTGGTTAAACCCGTCACAGCTAAAAGCCTGATTGAGCGCATTACGACCGTGGTGAACAACCCCCGCAGCTTTGTAAAAAGCGGCGGCTATTTTGGACCCGACCGCCGCCGCCGCAAAGACGTCAGTTATACTGGGCCATGGCGGCGCAAGAATGATAGTCAAGACGCTTGACCTTAGGTGATATCGCGAATTCGGGTCCCAGTTATGGGCTTTATGGGCCTGATCATGCGGTAGCACTCTGGAGCGCGGCACTCCTGTACCGCCTTTAAGGAGATATGCGGCACGGGAGTGCCGCACTCCCGCAAATCAAGTAATTTTACACCTCAATACATCCCAAAAGTTGAATTACGCCATAGGTTCCTCGCAAATAAAATTACACCCCAAGCCAAAAAAACCATTTGCATCGCCGAGAAATACTACTAGAAGCACGCTTCCGGCGGACCTGGAAACAGCATCCAGTCCACTAACGCCCCTTCCCCTCGCTTTTGGGGTACCCAGGCCACACGATGACAGCGTCCAAACCTGTCACCGCGAAAGCCACAAGGGCGGACCTGACTGACATCCGGGGAAGTTCGCTTCCCTAGCATGTCCGACTAACGCCGGCCTGGGTAACGATCATAGGGGGGTCTGTATGGATCACTTTAATTCCGCGCACGACGCTGTCGTGAAGTTGCGACCTGATGTGCCGTTGGCGCTCAATCGGCCCCATGCCGTTCGAGCGGCTGCGCGTTGGTTTTTAGACGCTTTTGACGGCGATATTCTTTATGCCGTGAAGGCTAACCCATCGCTATGGGTGCTCGATGCCCTTTGGGCCGAGGGTGTACGCCACTTTGATGTCGCTTCATTGAATGAGTGCGCTTTGATCCATGATAGGTTTGCGGGCGCGCATTTGGCGTTTATGCACCCCGTCAAAAATCGTGGCGCGATCAAGCGGGCCTATAAGGATTTTGGCTGTCGGACCTTTGCACTCGATACGATGGAAGAGCTTGATAAAATCCTTGAAGCCACCGGCGGCGCTAAGGATTTGACTTTGATCGTGCGCCTGCGCGTATCCAACAAGGATGCCAGCCTCAAACTGGAGTCCAAATTCGGCACATCCGGGCAAGACGCCATTGAGCTGATGCGCGCGACCCGTGCGGCCACCGAAGAGAATATGGGTGTTTCCTTCCATGTTGGCAGTCAGTGCATGAACCCGAACGCATGGCGAAATGCCATGCGCGACGCCGCCGATTTGATTGTCAAAGCGGGCGTTACTGTTGATGTGCTGGATGTGGGTGGTGGATTTCCTTCCAAATATCCCGGCATGACGCCCCCGCCCATGTCGCTCTTCATCGACGAAATCCACCGCGTGTTCGAGAGCATGCCCGTGACCATGAATTGCCATCTGTGGGCGGAGCCAGGTCGGGCCTTGGTGGCGGAGGCCACATCCCTCGCCGTAAAAGTGGACTTGCGTAAAGGCAAGGCGCTTTATCTCAACGATGGCGCCTATGGCAATTTGTTTGACGCAACCCATGTCAAATGGACCTATCCATTAACGATGATCCGCCCGAATGGCGCTGTCAGCGGACGTATGGCGGACTTCACATTCTTTGGCCCGACATGCGATAGCATGGATGCGGCGGAGGGTCCGTTTTTGCTGCCAGCCGATATCGACGAAGGCGACTATATTGAGATCGGCATGATGGGTGCTTATGGCGTCGCCATGGCCACGCGCTTCAACGGCTATGGGGAGACTATCGACGTCATCGTCCATGACAGCCCTGAGGCCTCCATGTACCCTGTGGCCGAGCCGCGGGGCTTGGTTTTGGCGATGGAGCGCAAGGCTTAGGGTTGAGGGTTGAGGCTTGTTTTGGCGGGTCAGCAAACTTAAGGCAGTTCGCTTGCAACCAGCTTTGACGTCTCAACGTAAGACCCTGATATGCAAACTCTATTATCCCGCGACAAGTTCAAAGACCCTGACCTAACCGCCAAAGGTGAAGCCCGCGCCCAAGTGGATTTCGCGGGCTTTAAGACCTTGTGGTTCAATACCGGCACATTGTGCAATATCACCTGCGTCAATTGCTATATTGAAAGCTCACCCACCAATGATCGTTTGGTCTATCTAAGCACCGCCGATATGCTGCCTTATTTGGATGAGCTTGACGCAATGGAGCGGGGCCCGCGCGAGATTGGCTTCACAGGCGGGGAGCCATTCTTAAACCCAGACATCATTGAAATGACCCATCTGGCCCTGTCACGTGGTCATAATGCCTTGATGCTGACCAATGCCATGCGCCCAATGATGCGCCCGCGCGTGCAAGCGGGCCTACAAGCGCTGATCGCGCAATATGGTGACCGCCTGACCTTTCGCGTCAGTCTCGATCATTGGTCGAGCGGCCTACACGATAGCGTGCGGGGCACTGGCGGCTTTGAAGAAACCTGCGCCGGTGTGGATTGGCTGGCCGCACAAGGCGCTAAACTCGCCATCGCCGGGCGTACCATGTGGGGGCAGAGCGAGGCCGATGAGCGCGACGGCTATCGCGCATTGATCCAAGAACGCAACTGGCCGATCAATTTGGACGACCCCCTGTCACTGATTCTGTTTCCTGAAATGGACGAGACGGTTGACGTTCCCGAAATCACCCCAGCGTGCTGGAACATCTTAGGTGTCGATCCGGGGGGCCTTATGTGCGCCAGCTCGCGCATGGTGGTTAAGCGCAAAGGAGCGGCCACGCCGGTTGTTCTGGCCTGCACCTTATTGCCTTATGACAAAGCCTTTGAAATGGGTCAGAGCCTCAAACAAGCGACATCAAACGTCAAACTCAACCACCCCCATTGCGCCAAATTCTGCGTGCTGGGCGGGGGGTCGTGCTCGGCCTGAGGCGCGTCAAGGGTCACCCGAGCGCCATCTTCAAAGCTTTCTGTCTGAGACGACCTTTGGTGATGGCTATGCCGCACCAAAGGCCCTCTTAGATTGTTTTGTGGGCTATTTTGCGCGCTCACAATGACACAGGGGTCTTGGTGAACCAGAAGGGGCACCAAAACCCGTCCCAAGCAAAACAACCACAGAGTGGCGCAAATCATCAAAATTATGGCGGCTGATCGAACTGTTTGCCTTTAAACTATGCAGCCAGAAGGCCTCAGCCAATTTACTCTGGGCCCAATTTCCACTATTGCGCCTTCCCATTGAGCATAGGGAGTTCCGGCGCAGACGCATGGCCTTATCTCAATAATCAAGGTTTGACCTCATCATGATCCCTAAAATCGATTCCAACCGCAAAGCCGAACTTCTGGCCCATGTCGTCGAGCATATCGACATCACCTCTTTTGATGCGCGCCCCATTATCGATTCAATGAAGAAAATGGCCTTTTCCAGCCGTGATACCGGGCGGGCTGCCGAGATTTTCAACACGATGTTGAGCGACACGACCTGCTCGACCTGGCTGACTTTGGCGGGCTCGACGTCGGCGGGCGGCTGCATGGATGTTTATCGGGATATGGTCAAGTTTGGCATGGTGGATGCGATTGTGGCCACAGGTGCCTCGATCATTGATATGGATTTCTTTGAGGCCTTGGGCTTTAAGCATTATCAGGCCCGCGAAGTGCCCGATGATGAGACTTTGCGCAGTCTCTATATCGACCGCATCTATGACACTTATATCAATGAAGAAGAGCTTCAGGCCTGCGATCATACCATTCTTGAGATCGCCGACATGCTGGAGCCGAGGGCCTATTCTTCGCGCGAATTTATCGCTCACATCGGCAAATGGCTGAGCGAGGGCAATGCCAAGAAAGAAGGCAGCTTGATCCAAACCGCTTATGAGTGTGGCGTGCCGATCTTCTGCCCGGCCTTTGTCGATAGCAGCGCTGGCTTTGGCCTTGTGAAGCACCAAGTTGAGCGGGCCAAAGCCAAAAAGCCGTATATGGTCCTAGATGCCATCGCCGATTTCCGCGAACTCACAGACATTAAGATCGCGGCGGGTCGCACGGGGTTATTCATGGTTGGCGGCGGGGTCCCCAAAAACTTTGCGCAAGACACGGTCGTATGTGCGGAAATCTTGGGCGTTGAAGCCGAAGTCCACGCTTATGCAGTGCAAATCACGGTCGCCGACGTGCGCGACGGGGCCTGCTCGTCCTCTACGCTGAAGGAGGCGTGTTCATGGGGCAAGGTGTCCGTCGCTTTGGAGCAAATGGTGTTCGCCGAGGCCACAACCGTCGTGCCGCTCATTGCCTCTGACGCCTATCACCGCGGCCATTGGAAAGATCGCGAGAAGCGTAACTGGGCGAAATTGTTCGACGCGGTTTAGGTCCAAGGCGACTGGGAGAGGTTCGCGCCTCTCTCGGTTCGCCATGCCCCTAGCAGGCGCGGGCGACTTCATCTAAGCCCTGCCCATGACCCATTTCGCCGACCGCCTTATCGCCGCAACGCGCACACTTCGCACCCCATTATGCGTTGGGCTCGACCCCTTCCCAGACCTGATCCCAGCCTTGTTTGGCCCAAAAGGCGGCCTTGAAACCATGGAGGCGTTCTTTGGTGAAGTGATTGACGCGGTGGCGGGCAAGGTCGCCGTCATAAAGCCGCAGATTGGCTTGTTTGAGCCTTGGGGTAGTGCTGGCATGGCGCTGGTGGGTCGTCTGTCAGCGCGGGCGCGCGACCAGGGCCTTATGGTCATTCTTGACGCCAAGCGCGGCGATATTGGCTCAACAGCGGAAGGCTATGCGCGCGCTTATTTGGGCGAAGGTGCCGAACTGGCGTGCGATTGCATCACCATCAACCCCTATTTGGGCTTGGATTCTCTCAGGCCCTTTGCGGATATGGCCTTGAAAAACAGGAAAGGCATTGCCGTTTTGGTGCGCACGTCCAATCCCGGTGCCGCGGACTTTCAGGACTTGGACGTGGGTGGCGCGCCGCTATGGACGCGGGTGGCTGAAAAGCTGCAAGGCCTTGAAGCGGAGATGATAGGCGAGAGCGGCTTTTCCTCGCTGATGGTCGTCTGTGGCGCGACATGGCCCGATGAAGCCCGACGCCTACGCAGCATATTGCCGCGCGCTTTGTTTCTGGTGCCGGGCTTTGGCGCGCAAGGTGGGGGCGCGCGCGATGCTTTGGCAGGGTTGAAGCTGGGGCCCGGGGGCGCAGAGGGGGGGGTGGTCTCCTCATCGCGGGCCACACTCTATCCAGCTGGCGCCATTGCAGCGCGCGGGCTCGCTGAGTGGCGGACGCTCTTCAACGATAATCTTGCAGCTACTATCGAACAACTCAGAGCCGCGTCCGAACCTGTCGTAGGCGTGGATTAGCATCCAACCTATGCCATCAATGACCAATCCGCCTCAGATCTCACTCTTTGATAGCGCTACGCCGCGTGTCTTCACCCTGCCCCCCGCCGTCTCGTTTTTGGATAGCCTCGCGCACGCGCTTCTCAGCGAATTGGACCGCCCGGAGACGCCTTTTGCCTTATCTGACACCATCATTTTGCTGCCGACAAAGCGGGCGGCGCGGGCGCTGGGTCAAGCATTTTTGGATGCGCGGGGTGGTGCGGCGACACTTTTGCCCCGCATCCGGACGATTGGCGATCTTGATCCCGACGATGCCGGCCTTGCTGAACTGCGTGAAGCGATTGATGCGATCCCGGCGATCAACCCCCTGGCCCGACGCCTGACATTGGCAAAATTGATCCGCGCGCGCGATAAACAAGCTGATTGGTCGGATGATCCAGTGGCGGCTCTCAATGCTGCGGATGCTTTGGCAGAGTTATTGGATAGTGCCGCCATGACAGCCAGCGGCGATGAGCCGTTTGATTGGAGTGCCCTTGATACATTGGTTGAGGACGCTGACCTTGCGACGCATTGGGAGCATTCGACCAAATTCCTGCAAATCGTCACGCGCGCCTGGCCCGCTTATCTCGATCATTTAAACCGCGTCGACCCCGGCGTTGCGCAAAGACGCGGGATTGAGAGCCTGATCCAGACATGGCGCCAACAGCCGCCGCGTGGCGCTGTGATCCTTGCAGGATCAACCGGCTCCCTGCCCGTAACCCGCGCTTTAATGGCCTGTGTCGCGCGCTTACCTCAGGGGGCGGTGGTGCTGCCCGGTCTTGATATGAGCTTGGCCGACGATGACTGGACCGCCGCGCGCCATGATGATCAACATCCCCAGCGCGCCATGGCAGAAGCGCTTGAAACCATCGGTATATCGCGCGCCGACGTGCGCCTATGGCCAAATGCTGCCGAAAGCACCAGTCTGCGTCAGCGCCGCGTCGTCTTAAACGAAGCGCTGACCCCTCAGGAATCAACCGCCGACTGGCCCTCGCGCATTGCCGAGATCACGCCTGACAATATCGCCTTGGGGCTTAATGGCCTGTGCTTAGTTGAGGCCGCTACTGAAGAAGAAGAGGCCAGTGTTATCGCCTTGGAATTGCGTGAAACATTGCAGGAAAACGGTCAGACGGCGGCTCTGGTCACGCCTGACAGCAACATCGCCCGCCGCGTTGCCGCTAAACTGGCGCG
Source organism: Hyphomonadaceae bacterium (assembly GCA_040378245.1). Lineage (GTDB taxonomy): Bacteria > Pseudomonadota > Alphaproteobacteria > Caulobacterales > Aquidulcibacteraceae > Aquidulcibacter. The sequence goes on from JBEINE010000029.1 coordinate 9,824, forward strand.
TTGGAATATTGCCATTGATATTTCGGCAGGCCAGCCGCTGAGTGACACTGTCATCGGGGCTTTTGTGCGTTTGGTCGCCCGCTGGGCCTGCGATCCGGCAGACCCGATCCTGCTGTCGAGCTTACTTGGCCATCCCCTGACCTCTTTGGGACATGACCGCGAGGCTATACGGGCTTGGGCATCTTGTCTTGAAATCAGTTTGCTGCGCGGGGCCCGCAAGGATAAAACCCTTGAGGACCTATTAACCCGCGCCTATGCGCTTTCGCCCAAAGAATGGAAAGCCACGGGTGGCGATGAGGTGGTCGCATCTGACACCATCGCTCTGATTGAAAAGCTGAGCCAGGCCATTAACCGGATTGGCCAAATGTCGGGCACATTGGATGTCATGGCCAAAGCCGTGATCGCGCTGTGCGAGAGCTTGGCCACCACACCCACTCAGCGCGGGGCGGAGATTTTGTGGCGGGGTGAAGCCGGCGATAGCGCGGCGCAGTTTTTTGGCGGGCTGATCGAACATGGCGCGGATTTTGACCCTATTCCCCTTCAACACGTGGCCCGAACTTTGGAGTGCCTCATGGCGGGCGCGGTTGTGCGCCCGCGTGGTACCCATCCGAGGTTGGCGATCTTGGGGCCTTTAGAAGCGCGCCTTTTGCGCTTTGATAAAGTGGTGCTGGCAGGGCTGGACGAAGGCGTGTGGCCCAAGCCGCCCCCGCCTGATCCCTTCTTGTCCCGCACCATGCGGGCTAAATTGGGCCTACCCTCCATCGATAGCCGCATTGGCTTATCGGCCCATGACTTTGCCCAATTAGCTAGCGCGCCCAAGGTGGTGATGACCCGGGCGGCGAGGCGCAAGGATAGCCCGGCAGTGATGTCGCGCTGGTTGTGGCGTCTCAAGACCCTGACCCGTGGCGCTTTGGGTGAGACGGGGGCTGCGACGGCTCTCAGTGCGCCCCAAGGTTGGCGTGATCGCTTGCGCCATAATGAGCCGACACGGACCTTTGAGACCCGCTTGGCGATACCCGAGCCCAGACCGCCAGTTGCCGCGCGACCCACCGAATTTTCAGCCACTCAGATTGAAACATGGATTCGCGATCCTTACCGCATCTACGTTGAGAAAATCCTGAATCTGCGTGCACTCGACCCCTTGGGCGGACCACCAGGTGCCAGCGAGCGCGGCACAGCCATTCATGCCGGCACCGAAATCATCGCCGACTGGTATAAGGCCCATCCGCAAGACCCCTGCGAGGCGCTCCGCCAAGCCCTACGCCTGCATATGTCCAAAGCCGGTTATGTTGGTGCAGCGTTAGCAGCAGAGATGATCCGACTTGAGCCCAGTATTGCGTGGCTGGCGCGCCACGAGATGGATCGCCTTGAGGCAGGCTGGTACCCCCGCGCTGAACAATGGGGCGACATGGTGCTGGAAACCAAGGCCGGGCCAGTCAAATTGAAAGCCAAATCAGACCGGATTGATGTCGGCCCCCTCGGCGTGGAAGTGATCGACTTTAAAAGCGGCGAGCCTGCGACCGCAAGTCAAGTCAAGTCGATGCTAGCCCCCCAATTGCCTGTAACGGCACTCATTGTGGCGCGGGGCGGATTTAAGGGCGTCGCCGCTCAGACACCCAATAACATAAGCCATATACGTTTGGGCGGGCGGAGCTTTGGTGTCGTCGAGGCGGTTCATAAAGACACCAATGTTGAAGATTTGATCGCCGACGTTGAGGCTAAAATCGCCAGATTATTTGCCGACTATGCCGAGCCAGACTGGCCCTATCGCTCCAAGCCACGCGTCCAATTCATCAAGAAAACCACTTATGAAGACGCGACTGACCGCCTGGCGCGCCGCGCTGAATGGGCCAATGTTGAGGATGAGACATGAGCGCGCTGACCCTAAAAGCTGGCGATATCCTCTATGATTCCACAATCGCCGCTCAATCGGTGGCCGCCAATCCCGCAATTTCAGTCTGGGCGAGCGCCAATGCTGGTGCGGGCAAAACCAAGGTCCTGATTGACCGCATTGCGCGGCTGTTGTTGGCAGGATGCCAGCCCGGGCGAGTGATGGCCGTGACCTATACCCAAGCCGCCGCCGCCGAAATGCAAACAAGACTCTATGATAAGCTGGGGTCTTGGACCATCGCGAGCGACGCGAAATTGCGCCAAGCCCTTTTAGCCCTTGACCCAGAGCTTGACCTTGAGAAACCTGGAACTTTGGCGCGTGCGCGCGCTTTGTTCGCTCAGGCGCTTGAGACACCGGGCGGGCTGAAAATCCAGACCATTCACGCCTTCTGCCAGACCATTCTTCAGCGCTTTCCTTTGGAAGCTGGCGTACCGCCGGGCTTTCAGATTCTGGACGATAGTGCCAAAGTCGCTTTATCGGAGCTGGTGTTTGAAACCACAGCGACCAAGGCCCAAGATGCCTTTTTGACCCTTGCCGCAGCGACCTATCAAGATGGCCATAAAGAAGCCCTGCGCGCGGCCACGGCCGATCAAGAGGCCTTGGCCGTGATAGAGGCGTCGGCTCAGCCGATCGGGCAGCGGATCGCCGCGGCTTTGGGCATCAATGCTGATGATACGCCAGAAACGCTGGCCCAAAGTGCACTGGCTCGTCTTGATATGGATGCCCTGCGTGAAGCGGCGGCGGCATTGGAGCATGGTGGAGAGACTGATAAAGCAACAGCCCAAGCCCTTCGGTTGGCATTAAGTGATGCTGTCCCCACTGAGGCTTTCGCGGCGCTGGTTAGCCTAGTGAGGACACAAAAAGACAAAATCAAAGAGAAGCAAATCTATACAAAAACCATGGCGAAAAATGCCGCCGTGATCACAGCGTTGGGTCCCCATGACCAATGGCCCAGTGATTTTTCCGAACTCATCAATGCCACGGAAGAGAAAATTCGCGCGTCTAAACTTTTAGCTCGGTCACGCGCTTTGACTGAGGCGGCGATTATCTACAAGCGGGAATGGACGCAAGCCAAGCGCTCAATCGGCGCGCTCGATTTTGACGACGTCATCACGGCCACAGCCAATTTGCTCAGCGGCAAAAAGGGGGCGGCGCAATGGGTGCTTTATAAACTCGATGCTGGGATCGAACATATATTGATCGACGAAGCCCAAGATACCAGCCCGCAGCAATGGGATCTGCTCGCCCCCTTGTTTGATGTGCTGGAGAATGAGCTCCGCGACAGGCCACGCACGCGTTTCGTGGTCGGCGATGAGAAACAGTCGATTTACTCATTCCAAGGGGCGAGGCCAGAGCGCTTTCATCAGGAACGCGCGCGTTTTGAGGCGGGTGGCGACCATCATCAGGACAACCGCCAAGCTTTGACTTTTGACCTCTCGTTTCGCACCGGCCAGACAATCCTTGATGCGGTCGATGCTGTTTGGTCGCTGAGCCAAGCCTCTGCGCCCCCTCTACCCGCTAGCGTTGAACCAAGGCCCTCGTTTGAACGCAAATATGCCTTTAACACTCACCATAGCGCCTTTCGCAGCGGGCAGATTGGCGCGGTAGAGCTTTGGCCTCTCATGGCAAAAGATAAGGACAAAGCAAAGTCAGACGCGACGCCTTGGGACCAGTCCCTCGACATTGAGGCCGAGAATAGCCCACGCAATCGATTGGCTGAGCATATTGCCCGCGAGCTTAAGCACCGTCTAAGCCAAGGCGCGACCGTCTGGGACGGCGAGAAGACGAGGCCTATGGTGCCAAGCGATGTGATGGTGCTGGTCAAAAGCCGGGGTGCTTTTTTCCATCAACTCATTCGGCGATTAAAGTTTCACAAAGTGCCGGTCGCAGGCGTGGACCGGATCAAACTCGTCGAGGACCCCGCCATCCAAGATCTGATCGCTTTGGGCCGATTTGCCCTTCTGCCCGAAGATGATTTCAACACGGCCTGCGTCCTAAAAGGCGCTTTTTGCGGCCTGACCAATGACGATCAGCATATTTTCCCCCTTGCTTGGGACCGCGGGAACCTGAGCCTCTGGCAAAGACTACAGACCTCCCCAGACCCCGTCCATGGCCGGGCACGTGCTTTCTTGAGCCGCGTTTTGGCGGGTGCTGGACATAGGCCACCTTATGAATTCTTTGCGGATTTACTGGAATTGCCCCTGCCCTTCACCCATGAGACCGGCTGGCAGGCACTGATTGAACGCCTTGGCCGTGAAGTGCGTGAACCAGTGGAGGCCTTTTTGAGCCGCGCACTCGATCATGGCAAAACATCAGCGCCCACTTTGCAGGCTTTTCTCAGCCAACTCGACCTTGAAGCCGCTGACGTAAAACGCGAAATGGACCAGAGTGGGTCTGGCGTGCGCGTCATGACCGTCCATGGGGCCAAAGGCTTGGAAGCCCCCGTCGTCATCCTGCCTGATACGACTTCCCAAGGAAAAGGTGGCGACAGCGAGATTCAGTTCAATCCTGAGGCTGCAGCCTTTTTCTGGTCCCCTCATTCCAAAGAAGAAGATATAGAGCTTATAAAAGCAGGTCGTGTGCGGATCGCTGAGTTGGAAAAGCAGGAAGCCGCGCGCTTGCTCTATGTTGCGATGACGCGGGCCCGCGACATTTTGATCTTGTGCGGTTATGAGAGCGGGACTGCGAAGGAAGGCTTTTCGAAGGATAGCTGGTTCAAATCGATAGAGCAGGGTATGGGCCTTTTGGGGCCGAGCCAAACCATGGAGCGTGCTGATTTTGCGTTTCAGATGTGGGGCCGCTATCCCCCGGTCAGTGATCAAAGCGCTTCAAGCCAAAACGATGCGCCCCTGCCCCTGCCTGCGTGGTTGGATGAACCCCCGCCATTTGAAACACCCGGGCCACGCCGCATCGCACCGTCGGCCTTAGCGCCCGACGATGCCCTGCCGCCCGCCCTCTCCCCCTTAGCACAGGATGCGCGCCGGCGTTTTCTGCGCGGGCGCTTGATCCATGAATTGCTTCAACGACTGCCCGATGTTCCTAGAGAGCGCTGGGAACAAGTGGCTCAGGCACGTCTGGCCCGCGAAAATGATCTTGATAAGAGCGCTCGCGCCGCGCTGGTATCAGAGACATTGACGGTTTTAGACAGCCCTCGCTTTGCCCGCTTGTTTGGGCCGGGCAGCCGCGCTGAGGCGGCCATTGTTGGGCGGGGGCCGGGTCTGCCTGACGATATGGTGGTCAATGGCACAGTCGACCGCCTCGTGGTGACTGAAAGCGAGGTCTTGGTGCTGGATTTCAAGACCAATCGACCCCCACCCTCGCGCGTTGAAGACGTCGCGCAAGTTTATCTTAACCAGATGGCCGCTTACCGGTCACTTTTACAGGCCAATTGGCCCGGTAAGGTGGTGAGATGTGCACTTTTGTGGACAGATGGTCCACGCTTGATGGAATTACCAGAGGTGATCCTAGACAAAGCCTTGCGCGACATCGCAGCGCTGCCTAGGTAGGGTCATAAGTTCCATTTGGAGGTCCACACATGTCTACCCTCGCCATAACCGATGACAGCTTTGAAGCCGATGTATTGAAGGCGACGGGTCCTGTATTGGTGGATTTCTGGGCCGAATGGTGCGGCCCGTGCAAACAGATCGGCCCTGCACTTGAAGAATTGTCGAGTGAACTCGCAGGCAAACTCACAATCGCGAAACTCAATATTGATGACAGCCCCAGCACAGGCTCCCGTTATGGGGTGCGGGGTATCCCGACCATGATGATTTTTAAGGATGGCCAAGTCGTGTCAACTAAAGTCGGTGCGATGGCCAAAAGCCGCATCAATGAGTGGATCGCTCAAACTCTGGTTTAAGCATCGGAGCGCGCAGCACGAGCTGCGCAGTCATGTAATAAACCCTTGAATATAAGGTAAAATTGCGCAGCTAGTGCTGCGCGCTCCGGTCGGGTAAGAGTTCGGAATGAGTGGAAACATGGGCATTGACCACGAATTGCCTAACTCATCAACCTTCCAGCAAATAATCCGCCAATTGCGCACCCAGCTCTGGGAAAGGCCTGCGAGGCTTTCCCTGAAGGTCGATACACACCGCCTCGACGTCCGCCGTGGCGATGAGATCGTTGCCGCGCACGATTTTCTGAGTCATGAAAAGGCGCACGCCTTTGAGCGCGTCGAATGTCGTCAAAACCGTCAGACTATCGTCGATGCGCGCGGCCTTCTGAAACCTGCATGCAATGGCTGTGACGGCAAAAGCCAAAGGTGGATCGCGTTCCAGCATGGCGGTATGGTTGATACCGATAACACGCAAAAAGTCTGACCGTCCACGTTCAAAATAGCGGAGATAATTGGCGTGATAGACGATGCCCGACATATCGGTGTCTTCGTAATAGATGCGCACCGGCAAGTGATGCACACGCCCTACAAAGATGCCTGAAGAGGGTCTGACATCGGCGGTCATATGCTAGAGCGCGCCGTGGCAGGCCTTAAATCGTTTGCCTGAACCGCACGGACAAGGCGCATTTCGCGGTGTTTCCAGCCAGATGCGGGGCATGGGCCCCAAAGCGGAGGGCACAAGGTCGTCTCGATCGTCGCCCATTTCCGCCAAATCCGTATTGGGGCTCGCGTGCAAGCTCGTCCAGTTTGGATTAGAGCCGAAACCATCGCCAATACCCGCCCCAAAGCCACCATCAATTAGCCCGCTGATGGGGCTACCTGCTTGATCAAATTGCGCGTAACCGAAGTCCTGCCCCTGGCTGGCAAATTGCACATTCATCAAAAAGCGCGTCACATCCCGGCGCAAATCCGCGCGCATGGTTTCAAACATGGTGAAGGCATCGGTTTTGTACTCGATCAGAGGATCGCGCTGCCCATAGCCACGCAGATGAATGACCGAGCGCAGATGATCGACAGCCACCAAATGCTCACGCCATTTCAAATCAATGGTCTGCAATAAGACTTGTTTCTCGATAGCGCGCGCCTGCTCAGGCCCCATGATCGCGACTTTTTCAGCCCAAGCCGCATCTGCAGCTTCAATGATGGCGGCGCGAATATCGCTATCATCGACACCTTCCTGCGCAGCCATGTCTTTCGCGGGCACATAAATGCCTAGATATTCGGTGATCTCTGCCTCCAGTGCCTCGGTTTCCCATTGCTCGGGCAAAGCGCGTGCGGGCATGAAAGTCTCGCACATGACGTCGATAACCTCAGCGCGCATCGAAGCAATGGTTTCTTCGACGTCCTCGGTCCGCATAAACTCCTTGCGCTCTTCAAAGATTTGCTTGCGCTGATCATTGATGACGTCGTCATATTTGAGCAGGTTTTTGCGGATCTCAAAATTGCGCGCTTCGACACGCTTTTGACTGATTTCCATCGCCTTATTCATCATGCGTTCTTGAATCGGCTCATCTTCATCGATTTTCATAGCCGACATAATCCCCGCCATCCGCTCACCACCAAAGATGCGCAAGAGATCATCATCGCACGAGATGTAGAAACGGCTTTGCCCGGGATCGCCTTGCCGACCCGTCCGGCCACGCAATTGATTATCGATTCGTCGGCTTTCATGGCGCTCTGTGCCTAAAACATAGAGGCCACCTAGTTCCATCGCGCGTTGCTTCTTGACCTCTATATCGGCGATGAGTTCGCCTTTGAGAGCTGACAGCTCGTCGCCCGTCATGGGCCGACCCCAGGCCTGTTCGCGCAGCCTTTGTTCCTTCTCTAACCGCATATCCAGATTGCCGCCCAGCTGAATATCAGTACCCCGCCCGGCCATATTGGTGGCGATGGTGACCGCACCTGGCACCCCCGCATCCGCGACGATCTCAGCCTCTTCGGCGTGTTTATGCGCATTGAGGACATTGTGAGGAATATTGGCGGCCTTGAGCATGTCTGAGATGATTTCCGATTTCTCGATCGACGCTGTGCCCACCAGAACCGGCTGGCCGCGCTCATAGGTCTCGCGGATATCCTTCAGCACGGCGCGATGCTTGGCCGCTTCATTTTGATAAACCACGTCCATCTCATCAATACGGGCCACTGGCCGATTGGTCGGGATCTCAACAACATGGAGCTTATAAATGTCTTCAAACTCAGCGGCTTCGGTTTGGGCAGTCCCGGTCATACCGGCCAATTTCGAATAAAGCCTGAAGTAATTCTGGAATGTGATAGATGCCAAAGTCTGGTTTTCCGGCTGCACTGGCACACGCTCTTTAGCTTCTATGGCCTGGTGGAGGCCTTCCGATAGGCGTCGGCCCGTCATCATGCGGCCGGTAAACTCATCAATCAGGATCACTTCATCGTCTTTGACGATGTAATCCTTGTCGCGGGTGTAAAGAACATGGGCGCGTAGTGCCTGATTGGCATGATGGACAGTGGTTGTGTTAACGGCTTCATAGAGCGAGCCTTCCAACAAGCCTTTTTCGCGCAGAAGATCTTCAATATGCTCAGAGCCCAGCTCTGTATAAACAGCCGAGCGCTGCTTCTCATCATGCTCATAATCTTCCTTGTTGAGCAGATAAATCAACTCATCGACGGAACGATAAAAATCTGAGCGGTCGTCCGTGGGGCCTGAAATAATCAGTGGCGTGCGGGCTTCATCCACGAGGATGGAATCGACTTCATCAACAATAGCAAAATGATGCTCGCGCTGCACCATTTCATCCAGACTATATTTCAAATTATCGCGCAGATAATCAAAACCGAGCTCATTATTGGTGCTGTAGGTGATGTCCTTGGCATAGCTGGACCGGCGCTCACGGTCATCGAGATTGGGCACAATGACCCCCGTTTCCATTCCCAAAAAGCGATAGATCTGGCCCATCCATTCGGCATCGCGACGCGCCAAATAATCATTGACGGTCACAACATGCACACCTTTTCCTTCCAGCGCGTTGAGATAGACGGGAGCCGTCGCTACGAGGGTCTTGCCCTCGCCCGTCCGCATTTCGGCAATCGCACCCGTATTGAGGACCATGCCGCCGACCAATTGCACATCATAATGGCGTTGCCCAATGGCGCGGCGCGCCGCTTCGCGCACCACGGCAAAGGCTTCATCGAGAATATCATCAAGCTGCGCGCCCCGTGCCAATTTGGCCTTGAATTCGCCGGTTTTGGCGCGCAAGCTGTCATCTGAGAGCAATTGAATGGACGCTTCGAGAGGCGTGATGCGTTGTTCCACGCGTTGTAAAAGGTTCTTTACACGGCGATCATTAGAGGAGCCGAAAAGCTTCTTGACGATTTTGAGCATAGGTTTGGTGGCCTGACTGACAACCGGTTTCATCCGGCCTGATGGTGACGCTGCACGGCTTAGCGTGTTTCGGGCTGTGGGTACAATTGCATTAGGAGCTTAGACTTGTGGGAGGGAGGTAGGAACACCGTCCCAGCATGTCAACGCGCGGCCCTGCAGTGCGGGGCATTGGGGCGCGCTTAGCGCTTTAGCCGCGCCCATGGGGACGGTCTTGCGCCTATGGGCTGAACATCTCAATACGCCTCATAATCACCCTACACAAACGACTTGCCAGCAGCGGCCAGCCGCGTCACATATTGAAACAGCCTGTGACTACTCATTCAGACTGTGGAAACCGACTTTATGCCCAAAACGCGCCCAGACCACCGCTTTGACTATATCATTATTGGTGCTGGCAGTGCTGGATGCGTGCTTGCAAATCGGTTGACGCAAGACCCCCAGGTCAGAGTGTTGTTGCTAGAAGCCGGCGGTCGTGATGGCTCGCTCCTTGTGCGGATGCCCGCGGGCGTGGGGACGCTGATCAAAGGCAAAAATGCTCATAATTGGGCGTTTACGACCCAGCCTCAAAGCAATCTCAATGGCCGCAGCTTGTATTGGCCGCGCGGCAAGGGTTGGGGTGGATCAAGCTCGATCAATGGCATGATCTATATTCGCGGCCATGCACGCGATTATGACCAATGGGCGCAAATGGGCCTGACCGGGTGGAGCTTTGGCGAGGTTCTGCCCTATTTCAAGCGGTCTGAGACGCTTGAGACGGGTGCCACTGCCTTCCACGGCGGCGATGGGCCCCTTTATGTTTCATGGGGCAAATCGACGAACCCGCTTTATGGCGCGGTCATTGACGCCGCTGTCGAGGCTGGCCACAAAAGAAGTGACGATTTCAATGCCTATGACCAAGAAGGCTTCGGCTCCTATCAGTTAACCATCAAGGATGGTGAGCGTTGGTCCTCATCGTTTGCTTATCTCAAACCCGCTCTTGATCGCGACAATCTGGCCGTTCGCAGCCATGCCCATACAACCCAATTGCTGATTAAGGACAAAGTCTGTGTCGGGGTTGAATATGCTCATGATGCCCGCTCTCCACGATCACGGGTTTATGCGGACAAAGAAGTTTTTGTGTGCGCCGGGGCCGTCCAATCGCCACAAATCCTGATGCTATCAGGCATTGGGCCAGCCGATCACTTAGCCACCCACGGCATTCCCCTCGTGGTTGATAGCCCTGATGTGGGCCAGAATCTGCAAGACCACCTCGATGTCTTATTACTGCAAGAATGCAGCCAGCCCATAACCGCCTTCTCCTATAATCGCGGCATCAAGCAATATTTGACCGCTTTGGAATATATTTTCAAGAAATCTGGTTATGGTCGGGAAAACTTCCTCGAATCTGGTGGCTTTGCGAAGTCGCGAAATGGGCTGGACCGACCTGATTTACAATTTCATTTCGTCAATGCTTTGGTGATCAATCATGGCGCAGAGACGGCCCAGAAAGATGGCTTTTCAATTCACGTCTGCCAATTGCGCCCTGAAAGTCGCGGTGAAGTCACCCTAGCCAGCGCCGATCCCTTTGCAGCTCCGCTGATTGATCCCAATTATCTGGCCACAGAGGAAGATTGCAGGGCCTTGCGCGAAGGCTTCAAAATGGCACGCACCATCGTTGCCCAAGCCGCCATGACGCCTTATCGCGGTCCAGAGTTTAAGCCCGGTAGCCACGTTCAGACCGACGCGGAGATCGACGCCTATATCAGAGCCAGCGCCGAAACCATTTACCACCCTGTCGGCACGTGTCGGATGGGCGCTGATGATCGGGCTGTCGTTGACACCCATTGCAAAGTGCGCGGCGTTGCGAACCTGCGGGTTGTTGATGCATCTGTCATGCCCAATCTCATTGGCGGCAATACCAATGCCCCCACCATCATGATCGCCGAAAAAATCGCCGATCACGCAATGGGCAAAGACTTTTTGCCTCGGTTAGAAGTTGAAGTGGCCTGACATCAGGCTCTAAACTGTGTCACCCCGGCCGCAGCGAAGCGGAGACCCAGGACCTTGCAGGATGGAGCGGACAAATCAACGGGGTCCCCGATCTGCGCTTCGCTAGGGTCTGTCCCCAGCCGCTCCACCACCTCGGCGCGATCGGCGGGGGAGAGGTCCATGCAGGCGGCCTCGCCAAAGACTTTGAGCGAACCATCGTCAGCGCCACAACTTGGCTCTTTATGGCGTCCGTCCAGCAAATAATCCGATGCCTCGCAAGGCTCTATAACCAAACGGCTTCTGTATGAGTCAGAGGGCGGCTACCCTTGGCACTATCGCCACAACCCAATGCATCCTCCAGCACCGCACGAAACGCTTCAAAATCTAGCGCCCCAGCCAGAACCTCCAACGGACCGCCAGTCTTCAATATCGGCTTCAAATGCTCCGGCACATCAACCAAACCGCACTGCTTGACCAGCTTCATCCGACGCAAACGCTGCATACCTACCTCCATCGCAACATCGCGATGGAATCACTGTTCACGCTCTAAGGCTGGAGGTTTTTGCGGGGGTCGAGCTTGTGCCTCGCGGCCCTACAGGTCGGCAAATGACGTCCCGCAGCATGTCTTTGTCCGGCGACAAGTCCGCCACAATCTTCCACAACGTCACGTTTTCATCTTCCAAGAACTTCAGCCGTTTGACCTTAGTTGGAAGCAGCTCATCATATTTTTTCCTCCAATTGAAATACGTTGCCCGACTAATTCCAGACCGCCGGCAAATCTCCGAAACCGGCACACCATCTGCGCCCTGTTTCAAGATAAATGCCTTCTGAGCGTCCAAAAACTTTGATGCTTTCATCATCTTCCACCCCTCCCCAGCACAAGGCCAGATAAATGGAAACTCTAACTTACAGTGGACCGAATTTAAGGGAGCACGTCACTAGACCGAGACACTCTGAGCCCAACTTGCCCGAACAAAGGGGTACGTCAAACGTGCGCTTAATTCACGGCTTCCCGACTTCAACAAAGTGCGATTCCAATGAACTTGCGACAGGCTTGCGGCCGTCGAGGGCCAAATACTCTCGCAATGTTGAAGCATCGCTGCCGAGGCGCTAGCAAAACCTAAAACATGGCGGTATCTAGAATCGTAATTACTACAATAAGCGATGGACCTTCAGGGCCCATCTCACCGAAGATAATGGCTTAGGCCAAATGCGCTAGGGTCTGTCCCGTCTTTTTTGAATCAAAAAAGCGGGATAAACAG
>JBEINE010000129.1:0-8530 GCA_040378245.1 Hyphomonadaceae bacterium
GCCTCAGCCGAGAGAATTAAAGGTGGTTTCGAATAAATCTTAATGATTATATGGCGCAAAAAAAGCCGCATGTCATTGAGAATCTGCGAACCCTCGACCTGATACAAAAAAGTCTGGGACGCGCTTTTGGTCATAGCTTTGCTTGACCAAAAGCGCTGAGGCAATCGTGTTTCGGACTTTGATCAGCCTCAAGGACGACACTTCGTGCCGCCGCTACGCGGTCGCAAACGCGATCCTTGACCCTGCTCAAAGTCCTGCGCGCGCTACTGACGAACGTGCACGAGTGGTGAGCGTGTCAAGGCGCGCGTAGCGCCCTGCGGAGCAGGTTGCCTTGATGCGTTCACCGCTCGACTGAAGATTGACCAGCGCTTTTGAGGAGCAAGGCTGCCACCAAAGGCAGTCCCAGACGGAAAACTTGAAGGTGGCTCACTGTTTGATCATGTCGTGATTGATCTAGCATGAGCATTTCAACCCTCCCCCGCATCTGGCCAGCCCAAAAAGTCCGCCTAACCGTCCCTTGTCGCCAATCTGTCATAATTTTGTTATCGTGACCGCCTACAGCCTTTCCACATCCATTCAGGGGCAGATCGACATGGGATTCCAGTTCAAATCACTCTTAATCGCGACGGCGGGATTGCTGGCATTGAGTGCCTGCGGTCAAAGCAGCGGTGGTGGCGGTGCCGCACAAAGCGCCCGCGACCGGATTGCTGTGGTCGGTTCTTCGACAGTATTCCCATTCTCCTCGGCTGCGGCTGAAAAATTCTCGGCAGCGGGTCGTTTTAAGACGCCAAGGGTTGAGTCGACCGGCACCGGCGGCGGGTTTGCCATTTTCTGTCGCGGCCTTGGCGGCGATCTTCCCGATATCGCCAACGCATCGCGCACAATCAAGAAAAGCGAATATGAAACCTGTGTTAAGAATGGCGTCACTGAGATTGTCGAAGTGAAATTGGGCTATGATGGGATCGTGCTTGCAAGTTCTAAAAGCGGCCCGAAAATGGTGGTCAGCAAGTATGAGATTTACCAGGCGCTGGCTAAAGAGCTGTTCGATCCGGCGACCAAATCCTTCATCCCTAATCCTAATACGCGCTGGAATGAGATCAATCCGTCGCTTCCCAACATCAAGATAGACGTCATGGGCCCACCGCCAACATCGGGCACGCGCGACGCTTTTGTTGAATTGATTATGGAGAAAGGCGCGACAGCCAATGCTGATATGAAAGCACTGAAAGAAAGCAATGAAGCGGAGTTCAAAAAGCGCGCCAGCACCTTGCGTGAAGACGGCGCTTGGAAAGATTCTGGCGAAAATGACAATTTGATCGTGCAGGCTCTGTCACGCTCGCCCGAACAATTCGGCGTCTTTGGATTTTCCTCCTTTGAAGAGAATGTTGATCGCCTACAAGAAGCTAGTATCGATGGGGTCATGGCGACCTCTGAAAACATTATTTCCGGCAAATATGGCGCCTCGCGCTCGCTTTATTTCTACCTGAAGAAAGCCAGTGTCGGCGTTGTTCCAGGCCTGCAAGAGTTTGCGACCGAGATGATGTCTGATCAGGCGGCGGGCCTGCGCGGCTATTTGCGTGGACGCGGTATGGTGCCCCTGAAACCTGAAGAGCGGATCGCCAATGCGGCGATCGTGGCAAACCTGCAAGTCATGAGCGCCCCAACAAAGTAAATGAAGGTAGCGGGTGAACCTAAGGGATTATCCGTTATCACCTTCAGCGATTTCAGGCTCTGGAGTTGATGAAAGCGAGGTCTGCTGCACTCTCTTTTTTGGAGCATGCAAGAAAGCAACATGGGCCTGCTTTTGGTGATCATTCTGCTCATTCAAAAGCCGGTATGGATTTTGATCAGAGCGCGTCTGGTTCTTTTAGAACCAGACGTGCTCCCATAGATAGCTTAACACACCAAACGCAGCCCCTCTTGGGGCGGTTGGTGTAATTCTGAAGCTCGCTCTTGTCTCAATCAAATTGGCGTTGAGTTCACGCTACCCTTATCGCTCAGTCCATTTGCCCGCGGCCCGCACCCATATCCTCGGACTCAACAAGCGCGGACCCTTGGCTTCATCGTTGAGAATATCCTGCAACCGCGCCATGTCGGCAGATTTATCAGCCCGGCCCACAATGATTTTGTCGCGCGTGGGCACAATAACGGCAATGGGGCCGCCCAACTGGGTCTCGACGCTAGACCAGACGCTCTCAAACGCCAGCAGGCTCGTCTCATAGCCGCTGGGATTGGCGACTTCCAAAAGACCATTGACCGATTGCCACGTGATGGCGGCGATTTGCATCTCTGTATTAGCGCGCGCCCGCTCAAACGCTTGCTCGGGCGACAGCCCTAAATCGGCCAGCCTAGACGCTGGCATTAAGGCAATTGTGGTCGGCGTATCGCCAACCACAACTTCTTCAAGCTCGCCAAGGAAGGCACGGCGGACCACCACATTGGGGATGCCCTGTGCGGCGCTTTCGGTTTCAAACGTATCGATCGCCTCTCGAGGGCGAATGACCACGCGCAAATTATCGGGCTTGAACGGATCAGTCCGCGCCAACATCATGGCAATATTGGTTTCAAGACGACGATATTCACTCTCGCGATCACTGCCTGGCGTATTGAGGCGGTCCATCAAAGTGTTAAGCCCGACCATGGATTCATTATGGGCGATCAAACGCAAGATAGCGGGTGTCCCCGGCATTTCACTGACAGATCTGACTCCAGGAAGTTTCAAGAGCCGACTTTGCATCTCCGCGCTGACTTCGGCCAGACTGAGCGGCGGGGGCGCTTCGGCGAGGCGCGCGATCACGCCAGCCTGAGCCGGCCTTGAGTTTGTGCCCCCGGTTGGCAAAGGGGCATTGGGGTCCACGCCTTGGGCAAAGCCAATATTGGTCTGGAGGCTGAGGTCTGCCATGATCAGCATTGACGCAATAAATGAATAAACATTCATTCGTTCATATCCTTATCTAGAAAGGCCCGGTGCTGAGATGGCCTCAGCCGTCTCCGCTTCCTGGCGAGCAATCGGGAAAGCGCAATAATCGGCCGCATAGAAAGCGCTGGGGCGGCCATTGCCGGAAAGGCCCGGTCCGCCGAAGGGTAGCGCCGATGAGGCCCCCGTGGTCGGGCGGTTCCAATTGATCAGGCCCGCGCGCAAGCGCTGCTTCGCGCTCTCCCACTTGGCTTTGTCGTTGCAGACTAGACCAGAAGACAGGCCAAAGCGGGTGTGGTTGGCGCGCACAATGGCGTCGTCAAAGCTCGCGACGCGGAAGATTTGCGCAAAGGGCGCAAACAGCTCTTCATCATGATCGCCACGCGCCTGCGTCATATCAATCATGCCCGGGCGCACAAAAGCTGGCCCCTCGGCCCCAATGATGGGGGTCACGACTGGCGCGCCGCCCAGAGCGATTAAACTGGCCTCAAACTGGCTAACCCTGTGAGCTTGTGCTGCATTGATGACGGGCCCGATAAAGGGCGTCGACGCGCCATTCCAGGGACCGATCACCATGGCCTCGATACGGGCGCGTGTGGCTACCAAAACCGCGTCCCCAAAGCCGCCGATTGGCAAAATAATACGACGTGCGCACGAACAGCGCTGACCGCTGGTGATAAAGGCGGAATGGACCAGAATGTCGGCGGCCGCCTCGACATCGACGGGCTCCCAGATGATGAGGGGATTATTGCCCCCCATTTCCAGCGCCAGAATGACCTCTGGACGACCGGCGAATTTGGCATGAATAGCTGTCCCAGTCGTCGCCGAGCCCGTAAACAACACCCCGTCAATGCCTTGTGCATCTAGAAGAGCACCACCCGTTTCACGCCCCCCCATGACGACATTCAAGACACCTTCGGGTAGGCCCGCTTCCTCGAAAGCCTCAATCATAAGTGTCGCAGCGGTGGGCGCGAGTTCAGAAGGTTTGAAGACGACGCAATTGCCCGCCAGAAGCGCTGGAACGATATGACCATTAGGCAGATGACCGGGAAAGTTAAACGGCCCCAAAACCGCCATCACGCCCCAAGGCCGATGCTCTAAAGCGGCAGAGCCAAAAGCGGTCGCTTCGCTGCGCGCCCCGGTGCGTTCATCATAAGCGCGCACCGACAAAGCAATTTTGCCCACCATCGCCCCGACTTCAGCGGTCGATTCCCACAAGGCTTTGCCCATATCTCGCGATATGGCCTCAGCCAAAGCCGGACCTCTGGCTTGCAGCGCTTTGGCATAGGCCTCCAAGACTTGGATCCGCTGAGCGCGGCTCGATAATGACCAAGATGTAAAGGCGTGGCGGGCGGCATCAACGGCGCTTTGCACTTGAGGTCCGTCAGCGGCTTTGGCTTGAAAAACAATCTCACCCGTGGCGGGGTCAGTTGAGGCAAATTGGGCACCGCGCCCCTGCGACCACGCACCATTATGATAAAGGCCGCCGCTGAATTGGTTAGACATCAAAACTCCGCACGCGCCCAATCTGGCGCTCTGACATTTGAAGGGCTAAGAGAACTTCGGGCGCGACTACGGCGTGATCTGGCAACATACGGGCCGGCACAAGGCAACAGCGAAAATTGGCGATGTCATTATTGGACACCATGGCCCGCTCTTCTCCATGGGGATCGCCTGCCACCAAAGGCAAGAGGATCGAGTCATGCTTTGTACGCGTATCGCTGGCGCGTGCGGCCAAAAGAGGGCCGCCATCAAAAATATCGATCACACCTTCAAACCTCAGGCCCTCGCGCTCCAGCAATCGCCGGGCCGGCGCGCCATCGGGATGGGTTTCCCCAATCGCGCCGCGCGCACTATCGGGAAGCAGATCCACATAGATGGGGTGTTTTGGTGACAGGTCAATAATGAATTGATTGTCGCTTATGGCCGACAGATTATCGGCCTCGTCAAAGTCCATACGATAAAATGGCCGGCCCACCACTTCCCAAAAAGGGGAACGACCATCAAGATGAACCACGCCACGCAACTCGCTGACGATGGTTTCCCCGAAACGTTCCGGCGCGCTGGCCATCAACATAAAGCGCGACAGGCTTAAGAGTTTTCCAGCGCCATCACCACGCCGTTCAGGCTCTAGAAACAAAGTACCGACTTCTGTGCAGCCGGTATAATCATTGACCATGGTCAGCACCCGCATGTCAAAGCGCTGGCCGGCGGCCTTCGACGACTGACCAATGGTGTGAATCCTGAAGTTAAAAAACGGCACATCACGGCCAATATTTGTTTTGACCGCAGCGCAACCAAAAGGGCGAGCCGAGCTAGCACCCTTGCTTTTTACGCTTTCGATCATCAGCATGTAAATGCCACCGTCGCTATAGCCCTCACCTGCGGAGGCGGCAAAGGTGGCAACACTTTTTTCTAAGCGCGCTTTCAAAATGGCTTCGTCCTCGGGCAGGCTGGTGAAGCCCGGTCCAGAACGTTTTGCAAATCCCATCAGAGCCTCAAAATCGTCAAGCCGGGCGGGGCGAACCACTAACATGGCGAACGCTCCAACAGGCGGCGCGGGGCCTTGGCGTCTAATTGACCGCTGGCATAGCCCATGAGGATCGCCAGCGATAAAGCAACACGCTCTGGAAAACTCGCCAGCACGGCATATTCGCCATCAGAATGGATAAGACCACCCCTCGGCCCCAAAGTGTCGACATTGGCACAACCTGATGCGGCCAGATTATTGCCCTCGCACACGCCGCCCGTATCCTTATAAATCATATGAAGCCCTACAGCTTTGCCAGCAGCGGCCACTTGGGCAAATACCAATTCCTGGGCCGGTGTTCGTGGCTTGGGCGGGCGCGTAAAGCCACCATGGCGATGGGCGTGAAGCCCATCACCGCTGAGATAAGTGCGAGTCAGTTGATCCACTTGATCCAAGGCCCAGTCAGCGCCCGCTTCATCGGGTGCGCGGACATTAAAGCGAATGATCGCCAGATCAGGGACCACATTGTTGGGCCCGCCCCCATCAATCCTGCCGGTGTTAAACGTCACGCCATCGCGGCTATTGTTCAGCCCTTCCAGCGCGGCAACAAAGCGCGCTGCCGCCGCGATGGCCGAACGCCCGTCGCTATGAGCGCGACCGACGTGGGCGGCGCGGCCATGCACGCTCACCGCGAAATTTCCAGACCCCTTGCGCGCACCCGACATGGAGCCATCTGCCAGTGCGGGTTCGTACGTGAGGCCAAGATCGCTGCGCGCGCCGATAGCGGCGAGGATCGGCCCAGACCCCGGTGAGCCGATTTCTTCATCAGGGCTGATCAGGATTTCATAGCCGATCTGGTGGGCGCAGGGCAAAGTTTCAAAGGCCTTGAGCGCTTCCAACAAGATCAATAGCCCACCCTTCATGTCCGCCACGCCCGGACCACCAAGCAACCCGTCGCCCAAATCACTCACTGTCTGGAAATGACTATTGGCCGGAAACACAGTGTCATAATGACCGGTCATGACGAGTTTGATCGGCGCGTCTGGGCGCACGGCCACATGCAGGGCTTGGCCTAGATCCAAAGTTTCTAGAACGCCACGGGCTGAAACCACCGGCTCTGGCGGAAGAGCCATGCGCGATATACTTCCCGGCAATGCTGAAAATGCCTGCTCCAAAATGGGCAAAAAGGCCTTCAGGCCCGCTAGGTTGGCCGACCCCGTATTGATCTCGCACCAAGCCTCAAGACGCGCCTGCCAGACGGCAGGGTCGCGCTCAATACCTGCCAGTGCCGCGCGGGTCGGCCCGTCAAAGATCACCTCTGACATCATATCTTCATCCCAAATGATCACTGCGCGCAGGCAGCTTGCGCGTCAATCTAGGGCAAATCTGCAACAGATGCCACGCCTTTGGGTCAGTGGGAAAAGCGTGTTAATTGGTGGGGGTAACTTCTTTTTCCCGCTGAGGTCTGCCAACAAAGGGATAAAGCAATTGTCCAACCAGACTGGTGGGCATGTCGGCTTCAGTAATTCCAGTCACAAGAGGGGACTTGTCTTTGGGCATGTAAAAAGTACCAAACATATGATCTAAGCACGAAAAGGTCGGCGCAAAGTTTTTAGAGCCACCTTCATCAGCACTGGTATGGTGCCAACGATGAAACACGGGGCTGGCAAACACGTGTTTCAGCGGCCCAAATGTCCAATTCAAATTGGCATGGACCAAACTTGAATACAGGATGTTAAACGGCACTAAAGCTGCAATCGCCATAGGCGGGAAGCCGATCCATAACGCGATGGAATTGGCGAGCAGCCCGTGAAAAACCATATTGACAGGGTGAAAGCGCACAGCATGGAGCCAATCCAGGCTGGTCGGTGCATGATGCACCGCGTGATAACGCCATAAGCGGCCAGTGTGGAATAAACGATGGGTCCAATACATTGAGATATCGGTCACAACGAGCACACCTAAAGCCTGCACCCATAACGGCCAATCACGAATGAAGCCAGCCCCAGTTTGGCTCCACGCCACAGCCGCTTCCACATTGCCGCCGAAAATCACCAGCAGTCCAAGAATCGTCAAACTGCCGCCAAGGCTTGCATAAACGAGGGGCGCACCTAACCAATAAATCACATCAATGCGACTATCGGGGCGGATTTGGGCTTGATGGCGGTCAAGTGGGGTCAGATGTTGCAAGACGCCGAACAAACACCCACAAATCAGCAGCCAGATGAATGATCCTATAACGGACGTACTTACGGTGGCGGGCAGGATTCCTTCGAGCATAATGGACTATCCCCTTCAAACGACCCGAAAGGCTCAGAGCCTATGAGTGATCAAGACAGTCTTAATCTAAGCTCGCTTAAGCAGAGGTTAGCGCGCGAGCAGGCAAGCGATATTGAAGAGGGCGGTGCCATCAGCTTAGATGTGTCGTTTCAGGCGGGCCGGCAAAGCGTGATTGTCCTGCGCCACGGTGATCAGTTGAGGGCATTTCTGAATCACTGCCCCCATGCTGGCTGGCCACTTGAAAGGTTTGATGGCCGCTTTCTTTTTACACCAGATGGCGACTTGATCTGCGCCGCCCATGGGGCCGTCTTTGACGCAAGGACTGGCGCCTGCTTGGCGGGTCCGGGCACTGGGACGGGCCTGACGCGTGTTGAGGTGGTTTGGAATGGCGAGGATTGGCTGATTGGCTGATACAATCAGGCTAGGGCGATGGTGGAGTATTCGTTATCATCTTCAGCGACATCAGGCTCTGGAGTTGATGAAAGCTAGGTCTGGCGCGCTCATTTTGAGTGCACGAGAAAGCGACTTGGGATCGCCTTGATGCGCTTGAGCTGGCTAGAGCGCGTCAGGTTCTTTTAGAACTTGGTTGCGCATAGCTATCTGATTTAGGGTCTGTTTATCCCGATTTCTTGATTCAAAAAAGACGGGACAGACCCTGATATTCTCTTGCAACCACATGACAAACTTGGTGCCTGAAACAACCCCCCGCCTCACATCATGACCCCTATCAAACGATCAAAAAGGCCACTAAACGCTCAGCGACCATGTGCACTTTAACACTTCTGCGCGCCTCTGATCGCTGCTTGATCACCATGAACCGTGACGATCTCATCGCGCGGCCAGAAGCACCCCCTAGATTGGCC
>JBEINE010000216.1:0-4228 GCA_040378245.1 Hyphomonadaceae bacterium
AACCAAAGTCCGAGCGAAGCGAAGGAACCGAGCATTGAGCGAGGCAGGCTGCGTGCCTGTGGAACGCCAACAAAAAAGCCATTTTCTTCCTTGAAGAAAATGGTGCCCGGAACCGGATTCGAACCAGTGACACGCGGATTTTCAGTCCGCTGCTCTACCAACTGAGCTATCCGGGCAGCCTTTTGGAGGGGTGCGTTTAGCGGATTGGGTGGTCCGTGTCCACACTCTCGTCTGCATCGGGGATGCTGCCATCATCTTCATGCACAGGGATGGCATAGCTGCCGTTGAGCCAATGGCCCAGATCAAGATCGGCGCATCGTTTGGAGCAAAAGGGCCGATATTTTTCCTCCGTGGGTTTACGACATTGTGGGCAGACGCGGCTCATGTTGTGGTGACCTCACAGCGGGCTTGGGAGGGCTTGCCCAAACGCAATTTGTAGGTGCCGCCAATCGCCAGATTGATTTCCGCGCGCCAGCCAATGGTGTCCGCCTCCAGAAAGGCCAAGGCTGACGCAGGCGCATATAGGGTCACCTCGCGGCCCTTGGCGTGCGTCAGCGCGTAAGCCAGAAAGGCGATGCCCTCAATCGCGATGGTTTCGCCGGTTGGTTGGCCCCGCGTGTCGAGACAGATATCAGCAAGCGCTTGGCGGCGCTTTTGGCGGGCGATTTCAGCGATGCCAAAGCGGGAAACGGGCAGGACGTCAGTCTTGGGGGCGGCGACACCGCCATTATGTTCGGCGTCAAAGGCACTCATCAGGGCTTTGGTCAGGGCGTCGGTATCGCCTTTTCGGCGCGGGCCGGTAAAGTCAACACAAATCAGGCCGCCAAGCCCGCGCAATCGGATCTGACGCACCACTTCTGGAACAGCGGCCAGATTGAGGCTGCGCGCAAAGCGGGCGGCATCTGTGCCACCTGTATCGCGGTCAGCACTGTCGACATCAATGGCCGTCAGCGCACGGGTGCGCTCAATCGTGAGGCGACCACCACCGGCTATGGGAACTTCTAGAGCCAGGGCGGCATCAAAGGCCTCATCAATGCGCTCAATCTCCTCTTCGCTGGCCTCGCGCGGCTCGCCGGGCCAGCCATGCCATGGCGGCGTGTCGGTCAGCAGGCTTGGGCAGTCACAGCCCTTGGGGGCAATAGCTTCAAAGGCAAGTGCTGGGCCTTTGCCGCCTTCGGCTTCGCGCACGACGCGCAGAGCCAGCGCCATGCCTTCGCGCAAATCCTCGTTACGATCACGACCAAAGGGGCAAAAGCCCGGTTCCCCAATGCCTAAGTCAACAAAAGCACCTCCCAAGCGGCCATCAACCCGCGTGACGCGCCCAGCATAAATCTGCCCCCAACGCACACGGGTTTCTTGGGTTGACCATCGCTCCAGCCGCAATTCAACAATCCGGTCGCGGTCAAACAAAGCGGCGCGCAATTCGCCAATGCGTTCGTGGATGACGATTTCGCGTGTTGGGGGTTTGTGAGCTGGTGTCATGGCTTAGAAGGGCTCCACCCCATGCCGTCAATCAGGCATTTGGTTTCATAAAGCGGCAAGCCCATCACGCCCTCATAAGAACCGATCAGTCGGGTGCAGAACGCGCCTGCCATGCCCTGAATACCATAGCCCCCAGCCTTTCCTTCCCATTCGCCGCTGTCGAGATAGCGCGTGATCTCCTGATCAGAGAGCCGCTTGAAGGTTAGGCGGGTCTCAACCGTGCGCTGAGCCATGCGCCCGCCCAATTGGACCGCTACGGCTGTAGTCACACGGTGATTGGTGCCAGATAACAGGGTCAGGCACATGAGGGCCTCGTCCCGCGTTGTGGCTTTAGGCAAAAGACGCCGTCCAATCGCCACGACCGTGTCCGCCGCGATCACCAAAGCCTCAGGATTGAGTCCGCTGATGGCGGCAGCCTTGGCAGAGGCAAGCCGCAGCACATGGGCGCGCGGGGCTTCTTTATGCAGGGGTGTTTCGTCCAAATCGGGTGGACAAATGGCATCGGGCACAATCCCAATGCGGGCCAGAAGCTCTTGTCGACGCGGAGAAGCGCTGGCCAATATGAGCTTCATGGCGAAAACTCAGCGGAAACGATAAGTGACCCGACCTTTGGTCAAATCATAGGGTGTCATTTCAACAAGGACTTTGTCGCCTGCCAAAACGCGAATGCGGTTTTTACGGAGCTTTCCAGCCGTGTGGCCGATAATCTCATGCTCGTTCTCAAGGCGGATGCGGAATGTGGCGTTGGGCAGCAATTCGACGACTGTGCCTTGAAATTCAAGCAATTCTTCTTTTGACATTGGGTCTCCTGGCCCTGTGTGGCCTCAACGTGCGGGTCTCCCCACCCTTGCTAGGCGCTCTATAGTCTGTTTTTGGGTGAAAAGGCCAGTCGTTTGAGTGTTGAAGGCCGATCTCCACCTGAAGTCCTTTGGGGGTGGCCCGCCGAAGTCTAGCTCGGTTCAAAATAGCGCTTCAACGAAAAGCCGTGTTTGGCGGTCTGGTCGCTAACAAACCACGCAATGCCACTGGTGGGTAGTTCACGGCGCAAATGGTCAATCTCGACACTTTTCCCCTTGGCCTCTTTCGTAAACCAACGCGCCAATTCATGCAGCCCGGGGTCATGGGCAATCAGCAAGACCCGACCAGCCTTACAGGACTTTGCTGCATCAAGATAAATTGCGGGCGGGGCCAGATACAAATCATGAGTCAGGTCAACTTTGGCATCCGGAAAATATCGGCTGGCCACTTCCCATGTCTGGGCCGCTCTCAGCGCTGTTGAGACCAGCGCCACATCGGGCGTAAACCCCGCCTCAAACAAACGCAGCGCTTGGATTTCAGCTTGCGCTAGGCCCCCAGGGGTCAAGACGCGTTCAAAGTCATCGCGCGCCAAATCTGGCCGTACCGCTTTGGCATGACGAAAAAGAACTAAATCTGAAAGCATATCACGGCCTGAATGTTTTGAATAAAAGTAGGGGATGTCTTAAGCAAGCCTCTCACCAAACACGAGAGCACTCAATGCACAATTTCGAAGCTGACCTTATCACCAACGCACAGTCTGCCAAGGCGTGGCCGTTTGAGCTGGCGCGCTTGCTGCTGGATCGGGTCAAATTGTCAAACAAGATTGGGCCTGTTGTCTTTGAAACCGGCTATGGCCCGTCGGGCCTGCCTCATATCGGGACCTTTGGCGAAGTGGTACGCACGACGATGGTGCGCAATGCCTTTGTGGCGCTGACTGGGGGCGCGATCCCCACGCAATTATTATGCGTCAGTGACGATATGGACGGCATGCGCAAAGTGCCAGACAATGTACCAAATCCAGAGGCCCTGCTGCCTTATTTGCAAAAACCACTGACCGATGTGCCAGATCCCTTTGGCACCCACGCAGGCTTTGCCCAGCACAATAATGCCCGCCTGCGCGGATTTTTGGACAGCTTTGGCTTTGACTATGATTTTCGTTCAGCCACGGAGCTTTATCGCAGTGGGGCCTTTGATGCGACATTATTGCGGGCGCTCGACACATATGACGCGATCATGGCCGTGATGCTGCCAACCCTTGGGGAGGAACGCCGCGCCACCTATAGTCCGTTCCTGCCGATCTCTCCATCGACTGGGCGGGTGCTTTATGTGCCTATGAAAGCCCTAGACGCAAAAGCGGGCACCATTACATTTGAGGATGAAGATGGAACCGATGTCACTATGCCCGTTACTGGCGGCCATGTGAAAATGCAATGGAAGCCCGATTTTGGCATGCGGTGGGCGGCTCTTGGCGTCGATTTTGAGATGTATGGCAAGGACCATCAGACCAATGGCCCGATTTATTCCAAAATCTGCTCCATTTTGGGGGCGCAGCCGCCTGTGCAATATTGTTATGAGCTATTCCTCGATGAAAATGGCGAAAAGATTTCAAAGTCTAAAGGCAATGGCATCGCCGTGGAGCAATGGCTGACATATGCGCCGTCGGAGAGCCTGTCGCTCTATAATTTCCAAAAGCCACGCACGGCCAAAAAGCTCTATTTCGATGTGATCCCAAAGGCCGTTGATGAATATGTGGCTTTCCTTGATGCTTATCAGCGCGAAGATGAAGCCAAACGCCTTGAAAATCCAGTCTGGCATATTCACGGCGGTAGGGTGCCTCAGCATGGCAGCCCGGTTAGCTTTGCCCTGCTATTGAACCTTGTGTCGGCAGCAAACGCGTCGAGCAAGGAGGTGCTATGGGGCTTTATTGGTCGCCATGCGCCGGGTACCA
>JBEINE010000088.1:0-12287 GCA_040378245.1 Hyphomonadaceae bacterium
CGCGCAACCTGGTTCTAAACGAACCAGACGCGCTCTAAGCCATATACATGAACAAAGGGCATGACTTTTGGTCACCGGGCAAAATGATCCGCCTGCTGCAATTACCTGTCTTGATAACGTCTCGTTTACCGACGCGATTCATCGTGGCATAGTAAGTTAAGGAGCTGTAAGTGTCGCAAGCCTTTGAACCGTTGCATAAAGAATCCAAGAGCAAGATCGCTCAGCGTCGGTCACAGCGTGCGTGCTGGGCACTGTTACAATGCGTTTATCCGACTTTAGATCTAGCCTGCGCAACCGTCATCGAAGTTCAGGCCAATGAGGCCGCAGCCCACATTGCTTTATTGGCGCGCCAATTTCCCGGTCTTCACTTCGAGTTAGCTCAAGAGGCCACAAGCTGTCATGATTGCGTTCGGGTCCTTTGGGCGCCAGACGGGGTCAGCGAAGCCCAAACAACGCGCCATTACCAAACCTATGACGCCATTGTCGTTACCCATGATGCCGTCCACCTAGCTGAAACCCTTCGCACATTTTCCGGCTTCGCCCGCATCGCAGGATTTCGCGACTGCGGTAATGGCCGATCGCTGGCGATCTTTGGCAAGGCCTTAACGCGCGATTTGTTCAAATCGAGGGTCAGGGACCCCGTAGCGGCCTAAAGAAACATTGAGTTCAATTCTGGGTTCATAAGTGGCAGAAGACAGTGTGATGGCATGAAGGCCAGTTAAAGTGATTGCCGCTGTCATCCCTTCTATCCTAAATAGAGACCGTGACACCCCCTGTTTCCCCCCACTCAGAAGTTGCCGTACCGTTTGAAGCGGAGACTGACACGCGCGGGAACTCAAACTCTAGATGGCGAATATTTGGCATAATCAGTCGCGCCACATCCACTTTTTTGCGCCACCCGTTACTAACCGCGATCGCAAGCCTATTGGTTTTCCTCGTCGCGCTGAGGGTGATCAATCAGGAATTATCAAAATATAGTTGGCAGGATCTGCAAGTCGCATTGCAGGCAACAGGCCTTCTAACCCTGCTATGGGCAATTGCAGCGGTGCTGGTCGCATATAGCGCATTGGCCTTCAATGACAGATTCACGCTGGCCTTGCTGGGCAAACATTTACCCTTCGCCCGAACGTCCCGCGCCAGTTTAGCCGCCTACGCCCTATCCAAGACATTGGGATATTCTTGGGCCACCGCAGCCACGGCACGTCAAAGACTTTATCGAAAATGGGGGCTGTTGCCAGGTGAGATCGGGGCTTTGTCTTTTGTAACGGGTAGCGCCGTACAGGTGGGCGGACTGGCCGCAGCCGGAATTGGCCTTCTGATAGCGGCACCTGAAGTGGCGACGCATGGTCCCCTTAATGCCGCCTTCTGGTATATCATCGGCCTTGTTTGCTTAGTCCCCGCGGCCTTGTGGGTGGTGTTTGCCAGTCAAGGCCCCCAGAGCATGACGATTGCGGGGGCCCCCCTCACCCGCCCCACCCGTGGTGCTGCACTGGCGCACATTTCTATTGTTATATTGCACTGGATTGGTGCGGCCGCAGTGCTCTATATCTTGTTGCCCGATCATGGTGGCTGGACGTTTTCTGCTTTTTTGGCCGTTTATGTATTGGCTGGAATGCTAGGGGCGGTTTCAGGAGCGCCGGGCGGCTTGGGGGTTTTTGAGGCCGCTATATTAACCCTCGCCCCTATCAGTCAGGATACCCCCGGTGCCGCCATTGCCCTCGTGATCTATCGCCTGATCTTCAATGTCTTCCCCTTAGCTGTTGCGACCCTCATTATCGGCCTTGACCAAGCGGCCCCTGCGGCAGGCCCAGCGGCACGCGCCGCCCAAAATCTTGGGGCTCATATCGGCTCAAGCCTCAGCACGCGTTTGAGCCGGCGCTTGGGCACAACTTTGGGCGAAGCGACACTTGAGTTTTCGCCCCGGATTCTGGCCGCTTTGGTGTTTTCCACGGGCTTGGTGCTTTTGGCATCTGCCGCAACGCCATCCCTGACTGACCGCATAAAGCTTCTCGATCAATGGGATCTCTATGCCATCTCGGAATTGTCGCATTTCGGCGCGAGCATCGTTGGTGTGGCACTATTGATTGTCGCAGCTGGGCTTTGGCAGAAGGTCAATGCAGCTTGGGCGGCGGCGCTGGGCCTGTTGACGGCTGGCATTCTCTTTTCCTTATCCAAAGGTTTGGACTGGGAAGAAGCCTTAGTTCTAAGCCTTGTCATCGTGATCATGTTGCCCTGCCGGAGCGCGTTCACGCGCAATTCACGCCTGGGATCGCAGCTTCTATCGCCGGGATGGATTGCCGCGATTGCGGGCGCGGTTGCCGCGTCGAGTTGGCTGGCATTGTTTGCCTATCAGCATGTCGATTTTAGAGCGGAACTCTGGTGGGAGTTTGTGCGCGATGGCGACGCCGCGCGTTCGCTTCGTGCGCTGACCGGGGCCAGCGTTTTGACACTTCTGGTCGCGACCTGGGCCTTGGTGGTGCCCTTACGCAAACGTGCTAATGCCGTATCCAGCGTCGAAGATTTGGCCAAGGTTGTTGATATCCTCGCCAAAACGCCAAGCCAACGTGCCGATTCCAATTTGGCTTTTTTGGGCGATAAGAGCTTTTTATTCTCCGACACCGGCAATAGTTTCATCATGTATCGCCCACGCGGCAATCGCTGGGTCGCCTATGGTGATCCGATCGGTCCGATAGAAGAACGCCAGGAACTCTTGCTGAAAATGCGCGAAGCCAGCGATCAGGCGGATGCGCGACCTGTCTATTATGCCGTATCGCGTGACTGCGTGGCCGACTTTGCAGCCATCGGATATGGGGTTCGCAAGATTGGCGAGGCCGGCGTCATTGATCTGCCAAGCTTTGAGATCGTCGGCAATTCCACCCAGACCCTACGAACCGCCCGCAACAAAATGGCCCGTGCGGGCGTTACATTTGAAGTTGTGGACGCCGAGGTAACGCGGAAAATCCTGCCAGAAATGCAGGAAGTGTCAGAGGCTTGGCTGAACCTACAAAAAGGCGGCGAGAAGACCTTTTCGCTGGGTTCTTTTGATCCTGATTATCTTGCCCGATTTCCAACGGCTACAGCGCGCGATGCCAATGGTCAGTTATTGGCCTTTGCCAATCTCTGGATGACCCATAATCGTAACGAATTGGCGATCGATCTGATGCGCTATGGCGCAAATGCGCCTAAACATGTCATGGATTATTTGTTTGTCGAGATCGCCTTCTGGGCGAAAGCGCAGGGCTTTACCAGATTTGATCTGGCCATGGCGCCTTTATCAGGCCTCGACGACCTGAAAGGCGCGCCTTTTCTGATGCGCTTTGGCGCGATAATATTTGAAGAGGCCGAACCGCTTTATGGCTTTCGCGGGCTTCGTAAGTTCAAAGAAAAGTTTAATCCCACATGGGAGCCTCTATATCTGTGCGCGCCCCCAGATGTGTTGCTGGCAAGCGCTCTATTCGACGTCGCAGTCCTGACAAGCGGGGGATTGCGGGCGATGTTGACCAAGATTTAGGCGATTTTGCTGGGAGCGACCTTAGGCGAGCCAGACCGCGGTGCCTGAGCGCAAGTGTTTGTCCTTGAAAGACGTTGGCTCCTAAATTAGAGTCAAGTTTAGCTTGATGGAAGTTGATACCCATGCGCCCTTCAATCTTACTTAGCCAGAATGTCAGCGCCGTGCGGGAAGCCCTAAGCCGCTACACTGTCATCAATCCCCGCGTGTTTGGTTCTGTGCTGATGGGTACGGACTTGGACGAAAGCGACCTCGATCTACTGGTAGACGCGCTACCCGGTACCACTTTGTTTGACTTAGGCGGCCTGAAGGATGAGCTTGAATCCTTGTTAGGCGTTCGTGTTGATCTGCTCACACCGACGGACTTGCCGTTGAGCTTTCGGGCCAAAGTCCTTGCCCAAGCGCGCGTACTATGAAGGTAACGCCGCCTTCTGACTATCTGAACCACATTTATAAAGCCGCCACGGATGCGTGTAGCTTTACGGAAGGTTTGGGAAAATCCGACTTCCTCAATGACAAACGCACGCAACAAGCGGTGATTATGAGCCTTGTTATCATGGGTGAAGCTGCGACCAAGCTCATGGACAACCATGGCGAATTCGTACGCAAACATGCTCAGGTGCCATGGCGCAACATGCGCGGCATGCGCAATCGCATCGCCCATGGCTACTTTGATATCAATTTAGATGTGGTTTGGGACACGGTGCAAACGGCTCTGCCTGAACTTTTGGCACAAATCGCGGTGGTGCGAATAGCTCCTGACGGCGACATCAGTGATGCGACTGAACCTTCAACACCCTAAGCCACATCCCCCGCTGCAGCACCACTCGACCACGCCCATTGGAAATTATAGCCGCCAAGCCATCCTGTCACGTCAACCGCCTCGCCCACAAAATAAAGGCCCGGCACCTGCTTCACTTCCATGGTCTTTTGTGACAAGGCGTCTGTATCAATGCCGCCACGCGTGACCTCGGCTTTGGCATAGCCTTCATCGCCAACCGGTGTCAGCACCCATTGATTGAGTGTCTCGGCAAGGTCGCGGAGTTGGGCGTCCTTCAAGTCCGCCATCGGGCGATTAAGACCCACTTGATCGGCCATGGCTTGTGCCAGACGTGAGGGCAGCCGCTCAGACAAGATGGTGGCCGCTTGAGCGCGGGGTCGTGCGGCCTTGGCACCAATTAACCAGTCCGCCACGTCAATGCCCGGTAGAAGGTCCAGCTCAATATCTTGCCCGCGCTGCCAATAAGAGCTGATTTGAAGGATCGCAGGGCCAGATAGACCCCGGTGGGTGAACACCATACCCTCGTCAAACCCAATCTTGCCCCTGCTGGCGCGTCCCGTAATCGAAACCCCCGCTAAAGGTCGCATCAGCTCAATATCCTCAATGCCAAACACCAAAGGCACCAGCGCCGGCATGGGTGCAACAACGGGCACGCCAAACTGTCTGGCAATATCATAGGCAAACCCCGTAGCCCCCAATTTAGGGATGGAGAGGCCACCCGTGGCGACTATCAGGCTCTGGCAGGTCGCTGGGCCAGCACTGGTCTTCAGATGAAAACGCGCGCCAACTTTATCGACGCTATGAACATGGGTTCGTGCGGCAATCGTGACCCCTGCCGCCTCGCACAGCGCCAGCAACATATCAACGATCAGTCGCGCAGACCCCGCCCCTTCACAGAAAAGCTGGCCGAGAGTCTTCTCATAATAGTCAATGTTGTAAGCCTTGACCAAGTCGATGAAGTCAAACTGGGTATAACGCGCCAAAGCGGATCGCGCGAAGTGGGGGTTTTGGCTGATAAAGCGGTCGGGCTTAATCTCCATATTGGTGAAATTACACCGTCCCCCGCCTGAAATGATAATCTTGGCCCCAATCGTGTCGGTATGCTCCAGCAATAATACCTTGCGACCCCGCACCCCGGCGCGGCTTGCCGCCATAAGTCCTGCGGCACCCGCGCCGATTACAATCACGTCAAAAGTATCACTCATCCTCTGCGGGATAAGACCAAGTCAACGAAACTAATAGCCGATGGCGCAGTTAAAGATTAGAGTAAAAGGCAACCTAACCTCGCTCCAGCGGCATGCGGGTAAAGAGGGAAGAAGAAAAAATCGGGAGCGCGCCATGAAATACAAAAGATTTGGCACAACAGGCCTTGTGGTATCAGAAATCTGTCTGGGGACGATGACATTTGGTGGCGACGGCTTTTGGAAGGCCATCGGCGCGCAAAGCCAAGACGAGGCCAGCAATCTGGTGCGACGCGCGTTTGATCACGGCGTCAATTTCTTTGATACCGCTGACGTCTATGCCAATGGCATTTCTGAGACCATGCTCGGCCAGGCGGTCCGTGACAAAGGCTTGCGGCGCGATGAAATTGTCATTGCCACCAAGGGCTTTGGCCGCGTTTCAGACGTGGTGCCGTCCGATGCCTCACCTCATGCCCTTGAAGAAGCCAAGCGCCGCAATAAAGTGCGCAACATAAGTGGCAATTCGCGCAAACATTTGTTTGACGCCATCGACGCGAGCCTCAAACGGCTCAAAATGGACCATGTCGACCTCTATCAGATCCATGGCCAAGATCCACTGACCCCAGTCGAAGAGGTCGTCGACACCCTGGATGCCATCGTGAAATCTGGGCGGGCGCGGTACGTTGGCCTATGCAATTGTGCCGCTTGGTATACCGCTAAAGCGCTGGGCATTAGCGAACGGAAAAACTTAGCAAAATTCGCCTCCATGCAAATGTATTACACCATCGCCTCACGCGAACTTGAACGTGAAGTTGTGCCGCTAGCCATCAGTGAAGGGCTCGCCATTATGCCATGGAGTCCGTTGGCGGGTGGCTTGTTGACTGGGAAATATAAGCGCGATCAGGCCGGCCCGAATGATGCCCGCCGGACTGCCTTTGACTTCCCTCCAGTCAATAAAGATCGCGCATTCGATTGCGTTGACGTCATGACAGAAATCGCAGCCGCACATCATGTTAGCGTCGCCCAAATTGCTTTGGCGTGGCTGCTACATCGGTCGTGGGTAACGAGCGTGATCATTGGCGCCAAAACATTGGACCAATTGGCAGATAACTTAGCCGCCACGGCCGTTGAGCTCAGTGAGGCTGACATGGATGCCCTCGACAAGGTCTCCACCCTGCCCAGCGAATATCCGGGCTGGATGTTGGACCGGCAAGGAGCGGATCGCAGGGACAGCGTCAATTAACGTCAAAAAATGGTGGCTTGAAGGACAACTATGAAGCTGATACCGCGACACGCGGGGCTGAAGCATTTGAACACAGGAACGATCAAACATGTCATTTGAGAAAATCGCTGCCGCTACCGCTGTTTTGGGGTGCATCGCCTTAGCTGTTACGTCCACCCCAGCTGACGCTCAGTTTAAGAAGGGTGAAAAGGGCTGGAATAAGGAAAAAGACAAACAGCAATTGACCGAGGTCACCAAATGCGCAGCGCCGATTGGCACCGTTGCGATTGAAGAACCAGAAAACCAATGGTGGCTGCGCTATAATCTGGCTTCGCCCGAGCGCCTCATTAAAGTAATGGCCACGCGTTCCAATTGTTTGCGGGTGGTAGACAGAAGCCGCGGACTTGCCATGCGCGAGCGCGAACAAGGTCTCGCTGAACGGGGCCAATTGCAACGCCGCAGCAACGTCGGCGCCGCTCAAATTAAATCAGCGGATTATTTCATTGTTCCAGACATGATTACCGCTGACGCCAATAGCAAAGGCTCGGCTTTTGGCGCCATTGCAGGTGGCCTGATTGGCGGCACGGCGGGCGGTATTTTAGGCGGCCTGCGCACAAATGTAGCTGAAGCTCAAGTCAGTATCGGTTTGATCGATGCGCGGACCACCGAAGAAGTTTATACCGCAGAGGGCACGGCCTCAAAACGCGATACATCTTTCGCCGTTGGTGCGGGTATCGGCGGCGTTGGCGGGGCTGGCGGTGGCTATGAAGATACCGACATGGGCCGCGTGGTTTCAATCGCTTATCTGGAAGCTTTCAATAATTTAGTTGCGTTTATGCAAACCCAATCGGGTGGCGCCGTCCAGAAAGCTCCTCAGGCGGCTCTCAACGTGGTGCGGGCGACAAATATGCGGGCCAGTGCTGCACCCACTGGCAAGTCGATACGAACCCTAGAAGCTGGCGACATCGTCTATCCAACCGGTCAAACCAGCCCTGGCTTTGTTGAAGTGGAGGATGAGTTTGATGCTAAAGGCTGGGTGCCCTCCTCCTCGGTCAGCCAACGGGCGACGGCCCGCAATCCAGCACCGTCTTCACGCAACTAGACGGGCTGCCCTACTTTAGCTAATGCAACTGGGGCCTGAACCTTGCGTTCAGGCCTATTTTGTTATGGCGAGGTCGACACGTGTCATTTCAAAGGCCCCGTTCACTTAAGCCGAGACTAACCTAATGACGGGCACTTTGACCCTTGGCCTCGATTTTGGAACCACAAATAGCGTTGCGACTTTGGGCGGCGCTGGCGGGCAGAGCCAAGCGATCGGCTTTTCTCATGATGCTATGCGTGTTGAAGCCTGCCGCTCTGTTATGTGTTTCTGGCAGGATGATGACGGCGGTCGGGCGCGCTCACAGATGGAGATCGGTCCTTGGGCAATCGATCAATTTTTGGAGCTTGGCGGCGATTGCCGTTTCCTGCAATCTTTCAAAACCTTCGCTGCCAGTCCTTTATTCACAAATACGATCATTCATAACAAGGCTTGGAGCTTTGAGGATTTGCTGGCGGCTTTTTTGCGCCGTTTGGCCCATCGCGCCGGCAATCCGTTTCCCCGCCGCGTGATGGTAGGGCGTCCGGTACGATTTGCCGGGCCGCGCAGTGATGATGCTCTGGCGCGAACCCGCTATGAAAGCGCGCTGAGCAAAGCGGGATTTGACGACATCAGCCATGTTTATGAACCCGTTGCCGCCGCCTTTTTCTTTGCTCAAAGGCTAGAGCGCACGGCGACGATACTGGTGGCTGATTTTGGCGGCGGCACCAGTGACTTCTCAATCATCCGTTTTAAGCGGGGCACTAAAGCCCGCAGCGCCGAGGCTTTAGCCCATAAGGGCATAGGAATTGCTGGCGATAATTTTGATCAGCGCATCATTGATCATGTCGTCTCACCGCTTTTAGGCAAGGGCAGTCATTATGTGTCCGATGGCAAAACCCTGCCCGTTCCCAAAGCATTCTATGCCCGTTTTGCTCAATGGAACCAGTTATCCATCATGCGTCACACGCGCGATTATCACGACCTTATCAAATTGCTACGCCAAGCGTGTGAACCTGACAGGATACAAGCCTTCATCGACTTCCTAGACGGAGACGCTAGCTATTTGTTGTACCGGGCTGTGGCAAAAGCCAAGACCACCTTATCGGCCTCTGATAAGGCCCAATTTGAACTTAAGATCGGTCGAAATATGATATCTCAATCCCTCTCCCGCGGTGACTTTGAGCGCTGGATTGGTGATGATCTCGACGACATTGACGGCTGCGTCAGTGAAGCCTTAGTGGCCGCCCAGCTTGACGAAGGCCAGATTGACCGTGTTTTTCTGACCGGCGGCTCGTCCTTTGTACCCGCCGTCAAAGCGCGCTTTGATAGACGTTTTGGTGCCAACAAAGTTGAAACCGGCGATCAGTTTGTCTCAATCGCCCATGGCTTGTCATTAATCGCGCAGGAGGCTGATACAACACCTTGGTTGGCCTAAAATGCGCCCGACCGGCCTTACATCCCAAAGCGGGCTTTCATCTCGCGTGCCAATTCCTCAATGGCGGTGGCGGAAATCGGGTCTTTCTCGCGCGACTTCCAATATTTGGCCAAATTCTTATAAGGCTTGAGAATGGTCTTTACGCCAAGAACTGGCGTAACGCGGGTGATAAAGAACAGCACGGGTGTTACAGCGCAGTCTGCGATGGAGAACTTATTGCCTGCCGCATGTTTTTTGCCGCTCATATAGATTTCCAAATGGCCTAGCGCTTTGTTAACGTCCGCAAGTGCGCCTTCGACCGCTGCGGGATCGCGCGTAGGTGCCAATAAGCCGAACAATTTGCTCATCGCTGGAACCAAATATAAATCATTGATGCGCGAGATCAGCCGTATTTTGGCGCGCTCGTCCGCCTTCCGCGCCCTTAAGGATGGTTTTGGGTAAGCGTCTTCGATATATTCGACAATAACCTCAGACTCTGGCAGCGACAGCCCGTCATCGGTGACAAGACAAGGGACTTTGCCAATCGGGTTGATGGCCAGATATTCCTCACTTTTCAAGCCGCCAGGCGGAGGTAACAGGTCATAGGCCAAGCCTTTGGCGGCTAACTGCATTTTAACACGTTGAACAAATGGGCTCAGATCGCCACCATATAACTTCATCGTTTCTCTCCCCCCGCTGTATAACGCAGCCTGATGTCTTGCCCTATGGCTAATTGAGATTTTTGACTCACCAATGCTTGATTGTGTTAAATTGTAAGGGCGCAGCTGTCAGCACAGTTCGACAGCGCTTAGAACAGTCAGAAACACTCCTGAATGGACCGCGTGATTGCATCGCGCTTGCTGACGATATGAAATTGGCAATATGGGGTTCTGGAGCTTTACTGCGCGATGCAATCGCGCGGTCCGTTCAGTGGTCCCTGCTATCAGGGCAGTTCGCGCTGATGACGCACCATAAGAATCTCGACGCTTTTTCCATCAGACCAATATCTAACAACGTAACCATTGGCGCCAAATGGGATTAACCAATCGCGATAGTAATTGTCCTTGCCTTCAATTAATCTGCCACTGAAGGGAAATTGCTTTAGGCGTTTGACGCCATCTCTAATGGATTGAACGGCGCGCGTGGCGGCATCTGGGTTAACATCAGCGAGAAACCGATAGAGGCGTTGGATATCCAATAACGCCGGCCTCGACCAAATTAGCTTTGGCATTCTGGCGGATCGATATCATTGCCCGCTTCCAATTGTGCCAGCCAAGCATCCGCGCGGTCTTCGCTGACATGCATGCCTGTCAGCTCATAATGTTCATGTATGGCCTTGGCTTCAAGCCATAATTTTTCCTGCTGTTCTTCCTTGACGACAAAAGTTTCAATTGCATTTTGCATAAGCCAATGCGCACTTCGGTCTTTTGCCACGGCAATGACGTCAAGGCGCGCCTTGAGGCTCGCGTCAAGCTTGAGTGAGACGGGCTTAGTTCTGACTTGGGCTTTCAACGCTTGCATGTCCGGCACCTTTTATAGTGAGTAGTAAAAAGTAGCACTGACGTGGGGTTTGTCAATTGACGCAGCGCGATGCAATCGCGCGGTCCATTCAGTCCAGATAGCCTACCACCAAACCCGCGCCTTGGTCCCAAAGCCGGCCTGCGCCTCCAAAACGCCGCCGACGGCTAGGACTGTCTCCTCATCAAGCGCCCGGCCGATGACTTGCAGGCCCAGTGGCAGGCCTTGGGAATCGAGCGCTGCGGGGACAGAGATCCCCGGCAAGCCTGCCAAGTTGGCGGTGACAGTGAACACATCATTGAGATACATCTGGATCGGATCGGCGGTGCGTTCGCCAAGGCCGAAGGCCGCTGATGGGGCGGTTGGCGTCAAAAGCGCGTCGCAGACTTGCCAAGCATTCCTGAAATCCTCAGCGATGCGGGAACGGACTTTCTGGGCGCGCAAATAATAAGCGTCATAATAGCCAGCAGACAACACATAGGTGCCAATCAAGATCCGGCGTTTGACTTCATTGCCAAAGCCCTTCGCACGGCTTTGCTCATAGACCTCTGTCAGTGTTTCGCCCGGTGCGCGATAACCAAATC
Organism: Hyphomonadaceae bacterium; assembly: GCA_040378245.1. GTDB lineage: Bacteria > Pseudomonadota > Alphaproteobacteria > Caulobacterales > Aquidulcibacteraceae > Aquidulcibacter. The sequence goes on from JBEINE010000088.1 coordinate 11,290, forward strand.
GCATCCCATCATAACGGGCGAGGTTTGATGAGGCCTCAGCAGGGGCGACGATATAATAGCAAGGCAAGGCATATTTGGTGTGAGGCAATGAGACATTGACGATCTCAGCGCCCGCATCTTTCAGCCAGGCAATGCCATCAGACCATAATCCTTCAATCTCCTCTGGCATGCCCTCAACCCGGTATTGTTCGGGTATTCCGATTTTGAGGCCCTTAACGCCGCGCGCGACCGCTGCGGCAAAATCTGGCACGTCGAGGGTGAGGCTCGTGGAATCCTTCGCATCGTGGCCGCACATGCTGGCCAGCATAATCGCGCTATCCTCCACCGTTTTGGCGATAGGTCCGGCTTGATCAAGGGAGCTGGCGAAAGCCACAATGCCAAAGCGGCTTGCCCGCCCATAAGTCGGCTTGATCCCGACTGTTCCCGTAAAGGCCGCGGGCTGGCGGATTGATCCGCCGGTATCGGTAGCGGTAGCGCCCAGACACAAATCAGCGGCCACGGCTACCGCCGAGCCACCAGAGGAGCCACCAGGTGTTAGCGCCGCATTCGCGCCATCATGACGCCGCCACGGGTTGATGACCGGACCAAAGCGGCTCGTTTCATTGGATGAGCCCATCGCAAACTCATCGAGATTCAATTTGCCCAGCATCACCGCGCCATCGCGCCACAATTGGCTGGTGACGGTGCTTTCATATTGAGGCGTAAACTCTGCCAAAATGTTGGAACATGCCGTCGTACGAACGCCCTCCGTACAGAATAAATCCTTAATTCCTAAAGGAATGCCTTCCAAAGGACCAATATGGCCCGCCGCACGTCGTTCATCGGAGGCCGCAGCCATTTCCAGCGCTTTGTCTGGCGTCGTCAGCACATAAGCATTCAAATGGGGGTTAGCGTTCTCAATGGCTGTGTTGAAGGCCGAAGTTAGCTCAACGCTGGAAAAATCCTTGCAAGCTAAGCCATCCAGCGCAGCTTTTAGGGTGAGTTTTGTAAGCTCGGTC
>JBEINE010000209.1:0-4537 GCA_040378245.1 Hyphomonadaceae bacterium
CTTATATTGAGAGTTCCAGAGGTGCGAAGTGCCAGTTGTGCAATTAAATTTGGTAACAGGTCAGCGCGTTCAAAGTCAGCAATGTCAGCAATATCGTGCTGTGCAGTCAATGCGCCGTAAGCTTCAAACCATCGACGGCGCGGCACAACGGGCAAGGAAACGGCTTCAGGAAAACCCCCTGTCGCAACGACTTGCTCGATTGGGCGATCATCGGCTGGAGACTTAAGTACTTCATTACTGAAAACTGCGTCAAAAAACTTGGCAGACTTCCCTGTGAGTTCGACCTGGGCCAAAGGCAAAAGGGTCTTGCGCGCCATGCGCCCTGTCAGCGCATCCTGGACAGTTGACAGCGCCGTTAGGTCTGCTGATCCGGTAATCAGAAACTGACCAGGACGGGTATTAAGATCGACAACGGCTTTCATAGGCAATATGAGTTGGGGTGCTCGTTGAATTTCATCTATTACCAGTCTGCGCTCACCCACATCTAGAAAGCCAACAGGATCCGAGCGTGCGAACGACAAAAGATCAGGCTCATCCAAAGACCGATAAACGGCCCCCTCCCCCGCTATTTGCCTCGCTAATGTGGACTTGCCTGACTGGCGCGGTCCAGTCATGGCAACAATTCGCATAAAAGTTAGGGCTTCGACTATTCCGGAGGCGGCTTGGCGGGCGAACATTGCCAATCAGCTAACTGAAAATTGCCAGTCAGTCAATCAAATATTGCCATTGAATCAGAGAAAATATGTTGATAGAGCTAGGCAAATCTGGCTTATTGACCGCATAAACATCTGCTTCTGCGTAATCACAAACTGAAGCTCACTAACTCACGAACGTGAGATTTCAGGCCTTACCCAATTTGACAGCGCACACGAATAAAGGACATGCTAAACTGGGATTATAGATACCTAGAGCATTTCTCTTTTAACATGAAACACATCCGGTAGCTTTAAAGAAGTTCCAGCATTCGGCTTCGGAGAACTGGTTGCAGATGTCGCCGAGGGCTTTGAAGAGGTCTTCAAAGTTGCGCGCTGCGGCTTTGCGTAAGAGCGCTTTCAGTTTTGAGAAGGCCATTTCGATGGGGTTGAGATCTGGCGAGTAGGGCGGCAAGAACAAGAACCATGCGCCGCGTTCTTTAAGGCAGGCTGCGGCTTTGGCGCTTTTGTGGACGGGTAGATTATCCAGGATCACGACGTCTCCCTTGCCTAGAGTTGGGGCAAGGACTTTCTCGATATAGGTGTCAAAGGCGGCTCGATCCATCGCGCCCTCAATAACCCAGGGTGCGACTAGGCCATTGCATTTCAGCCCTGCAATGAAGGTCTGGCTGACCCAGTGGCCAAACGGTGCCGATGCATTGAGGCGCTTACCATCTTTGGCCCGCCCGCGCAGGCGCACCATCTTGGTGTTGACCGACGTTTCGTCGATAAAGACGACCCGTGCTGGGTTTTTTGGATAGTCGGCTGACGATTGTTGAACCAATCTCTGCGCCGCGCAATGACGTCAGCGCGCCTACATTCGCTGGCCATGAGCTGTTTTTTTATATGTGTACCCAGCCTTGCAAAGCACCCGCCACACAGACCCTAAACCAACCCGAAGGCCATGCTTCTTCTCCAACATCTCAACAAGCTCAACAAGGGTAACATCAGGCTTGGCATCAACACAGCCCGTTAGAAAATCCACGTAAGGCGCTAAAATCCCGCCTCCACTCGGCCGACCCTGACGCGCCATCGCAGCACTTCCCGCCGCCCGAAACAAACCTGACCAGCGAACAACAGATGCAACAGAAACCGCAAAACGCGCCGCTACTGCACGAACCGTCTGACCACTCACAACAGCGCGGCCAACACGATCACGAATGTCAAAAGAATAACCTCTTCCCATGACCCACCTCCAAGCATGGTGAATCACAATCCGGTCACTTTGGGAATCCTCACGATTCAGGTTTCAAAGAAATTGTTCTAGATGCATGTTTCGATCCACGCCCCCGTGAAGGGGGCGACCACCATCCTATAAGCCAGCGGTGCGAGCTATGAAGTTTCGATCCACGCCCCCGTGAAGGGGGCGACTGGTGGCTTCTACTTGGTTGAAAACAAACTGAAAAGAGTGGAGTTTGTGCGGAATACTAAGCATGTCAGAGAAAACAACAGGGTTTTCGTGAAACTCCTCAAAAAAATTGCTTGCGAACCAATAACTTATCTTATCTGCGAACCTGCCTGATAAGTCAGGCACGCATGAGGTTCGCGGGAGTTAAAGTATCAACGGGCCGTTGAGGTCAAGCGCTGGTTTTGTGCCCACATGTTCGACGCGGCGTTGCCAATTACTGCCAAGGAAATAGTAACGCAAGCTATCCTTGCTAGGGTCAATGATCGATTCCAAATTAGCGCGCAAAAACGTCCATTGATCTGGTTCGACTTCAATCTCAAAGACCGAAAATTGCACCCGTTGCCCCCGATTCTCACAGGCTTTTGCGACGCGCCTTAGTCTGCGCGCGCCGCCTTCGCTGGATACCTCTACGTCATATGTGACTAAAACCATCATCGACTGACACCCTCATTAAGACCAAAACCAAGGCGGGTAGCCGTCAATATCACCGCGCAAGTGACGGGCTAACAAGAGCGCCTGCAGATGGGGCACCAGCCCAAGTGGTGCGCTTTCACCTAAAAAATCATGCTTGCGTTCATCACGCTTTCGGTCTTGCCATGCGGTGAGCACTGTTTTGCGTGCTTCGTCAGTCAAAAGGACTGCGCCACTGTCAGTGGTCTTAAAATCGCCAGCGCGCAATTGTCTGCGGTTAAAAAGTGATAAGGCTAACCGGTCAACTAAGGCAGGGCGTAATTCCTCCATTAAATCCAGAGCTAGACTTGGCCTACCGGGACGGTCACGGTGCAAGAATCCCACTGCTGGATCAAGCCCAATGGTCTCGGCAGCACTTCGGCAATCATGCGTCAAGAGTGTGTAAAGGAAGGATAAGATGGCATTGACCGGATCGAGTGGTGGCCGCCTTGAACGGCCATTAAATCTAATGTCCGGATCAGGCGAGCGAATAAGGGCATTGAACACGGCGAAGTACGCGTGCGCTGCTTCACCTTCGCAACCACGCAAACTGTCAATGGATGTGACCCTCGCGACGGGCCCTTTGAGAAGTGCTGCTATCGTGTTGGATGCCTTTCTGACAGCATCAGAATCTGTAGGAGGCATTGTGGTGAGGTGGTCTCGTAACGAACGCATAAGGACAGCGCGCTGATTCGTGAGTTTGCCCATTATTATGCTGCGAACGATTTCGAGGCCGATTGGGCTATTGATATCAGATGCGACATATTGGGTTTTGCGTAGCAAAACATTGCCACTGAGTGGGCCTTCAATTCGGGCTTGAAATCGACCGATCCGATCTAGCAAAACAATGCAAATTCCCGCGACTGCACAGTCTTGCATGAGTGGCGGCGTTAAAAGGACGCCTCCATAAACGACAATAGAACCCAGCATATGCAGCGGAACACGCGACTTCGTTTGTCCTTCTATTTCAACCACAACCGTCTCGCCGTCTTTGCGCAACGCAGCCCCTTCGGTCGTAATATAGAGCGTGTTTAGTAGCCGCTTCATGATAAATCACCTTCACCGGATTGGTTCTCGTTTGTAAGGTGGGCATCTAAAGCTTTGGCGCGCCACCCCAGAACTGACCTACCCGTCACTTTGGGCCGGCAAATTTCAAGCAGCGAGCACGGCCTACACCGATCCGCTTTATACGGGACTATCGGCGTCACGCGGCTGTCGAAAACAAGCTGCAAATCAGCGATGGTTTTGAGAGTTAGCGCACGCAAATCATTATCCATTGGAACGCTCACACGTCGTTTAGTCTGTGCATAGAATAAAGCCCCTTCGGGTACGGGCTGGCCGGTCATAGCTTCTAGGCAAAGTGCTTGGGCACATAATTGGACTTCGTCGGCGCGATGCAATTTTGGTTTGCCGCGCTTTACTTCGATCGGAAATGGCGTTTCCATACCGCCTGATTTGTGAAACTCAATAATATCCGCCACGCCCGCAATGCCCAAATTTGGCGCGCTGAGTTGGAGAGCATAAACACGCCGCACACCCCGTGCATGGCGACCACCAGATATGTTAACAGCTTTGTGGGTGACTTGCCCTTCTGCCGTTAGTCGGCTCTCGACCCAGAGGCGTTCAAGATGGATTAAAGCCGCATGGCGGATACAATATACAGCGTGTTGCAACGCCGAAATGGGGATCAGTTCTTGATCCCCATTCAGGTTATTTGGGTCAGTCTGGCTGATTGCGTCAGCCATTTGGCGTCAAATCCGCTCTATGATTTCAATGCCAGCGGGCAATGTTTCGCGGTCGATTGTGATGGCATAGTCAGCAAACGCGCGCGCAGGGGCCAGATTGCTCAGGCTAGGATCTTTCAAATCCCGAAACGCGCCGTCTACGCTGCGGCCAATTTTGACCTTGTCAAACAATACGTGTCACGGAAATCGCTTGAACGAAAAGGCAGTCACAGTGCGGCGGCTTTGAGTGCACCTTTGAGGGC
>JBEINE010000245.1:0-3291 GCA_040378245.1 Hyphomonadaceae bacterium
CTAAATCAAATACCTAGACGCGCAACCTGGTTCTGAAAGAACCAGACGCGCTCTAGGACGTGACAACAGGATAGTCTCTATGCCCCTCGCCTGCGTTCTCGATGTCGATGGACCCATCCTAAGCGACGACGAGCGCCATTTGTTCGCAGTCAGTGACCCCTGGGCCTTCATCCTGTTTGGCCGTTCTTGCGAAACGCCAGAGCAAGTGCGCAAGCTCTGTGCTGATTTGCGCACAGCGGTTGGGCGGAATTGTCTTATCTTTATAGATCAGGAAGGCGGGCGGGTTCAGCGCCTGGCTCCGCCCATCTGGCCGCAATTCCCGCCGCTCGCAACTTATGGCGCGCTTTATCGCAAAAGCCGTGATCAGGCCTACGAAGCGTCCTATCTTCATCACCGCTTGATGGGCCAGATCATGTATGAAACGGGGCTGAATGGGGATTGCGCACCGTGTCTTGATCTCAAGATTGAAGGCGGACCCGACGTCATTGGCGATCGTTCATTCTCCCGTGATCCGACCGCCGTAGCTGAATTAGGTCGAGCGGCGATTGAGGGTTTGCGCGATGCGGGCGTGGCCAGCGTTATCAAGCATGTTCCCGGCCACGGTCGGGCTTCTGCCGATAGCCACGCATCATTGCCCCATGTTGACGCTGGCCCCCAAGCGTTGGCTTTGGATATCTCTGTTTTCAAAGCCCTCAATGATGCGCCCATGGCCATGACGGCCCATGTTGTTTTTGACGCGCTTGACCCTGACCAACCCGCCAGTCTATCACCCAAATTGGTATCCGAGATTATCCGAAAGGACATCGGATTTGGCGGACTGCTCATGACCGATGATATCTCAATGAAAGCGCTCAGTGCCCGCCACGATCAGGTGACAAATGCCCAAAGTGCGTTTCAGGCGGGCGTGGATGTGGCGATGTTTTGCCACGGGACACTCGACGAGCGCCTAGCCTTTATCGCCGCCTGCCCAACATTGACTGGTGCCAGCCTCGAACGCGCCAAACGAGCCGAGGCTTTTGCCTCGCAGCCCTTATTGCCATTTGACATCGAAGCCGCTTGGGCGAGATTTGGTGAGTTAACTGGGCTGGGTCGAAGTTTTGTCTATTCGCTCAGCCCTGATCCAACTGATATGGCGCGGGCTTAGCTGTGGCGAACAGCGGTAGGACAGAAAATAGCGAGATATTAGACAATGCCCTAGCCGACGTTGAAGACGGCCATGGCGCATTTAGTGTTGATCTTGATGGCTACGAAGGCCCCCTCCATGTCTTGTTGAGCCTAGCGCGTGATCAAAAAGTTGATCTGCGACGCTTGTCCATCTCAAAACTGGCTGAACAATATCTGAACTTTGTGACCGTGGCCCGCTCAGCCCGGATTGATTTGGCGGCGGATTATTTGGTGATGGCGTCATGGCTGGCCTATCTCAAGTCGCGCCTCTTATTGCCCAAAAAGGAGCGGGCGGTCGGTGAGGACCCAGTTGAAGATATCGCCGCGCATCTGGCGTGGCGACTGGCACGGCTTGACGCGATGCGCACTGCCGGTCAGGCCCTTTATGAGCGGCCGCAAACTGGCCTGGATGTTTTTGTACGAGGTGCGCCAGAATCGATTGCGATTACTGAAATCCCGCTCTGGGAGGCTGATGCTTGGGATCTATTGCGCGCTTATGCCACTCAAAGAGCGCGCGCCATTGAGCCGCGCCATGAAGTTCGTGAATGGCCGGTCTATTCCCTCGATGACGCTCGTAAACGCCTTGAGAAAATGATACCAGCAACAGACGATTGGGTTAGTTTAGGCCGTTTTGCGCCGCCTCGTGAGACCTTTGCCGCTACGCCCCCAAGTGCTGCATCCTGTTACGCCAGTCTGGTCGTCGCGAGCCTAGAACTCGCCAAACAGGGCAAAGCAGCCCTGCGCCAGCTTGAACATCATGCGCCTCTTTTTGTTAAGGGAGGGGGCCATGAGTGAGGATAATGATCGCGATGCGGGTGCGCCGGAAACGGGCATTTCGGCTGATACCATCAACAAGGCTGTACGGGCCTTAGCACGGGCGCGGCCGGATTTTGATTTGGTCGAACGCGCCGATCTGGCAGTCAATCCCGCCCCCGATAGCGACCGAATGGTTGAAGCGCTTCTTTTTGCCAGCGACGCCCCGGTCACGGCACTGGCCATCGCCGCGCGCTTACCCGAAGGCACCGACGTCGGCGGGGCCCTGGCGCGCTTGAAGCGGCGCTATATTGGTCGTGGGGTTGTGCTGGTGGAAGTTGCTGGCGGCTGGCGGTTTCAAACAGCCCCTGACCTCGCTTACCTGATGGATGAGCGCCGCGAAGAGCCAAAGAAATTATCGCGGGCGGCATTAGAAACTCTGGCCATCATCGCCTATCACCAGCCTTGCACGCGCAGCGAGATCGAAGAAGTGCGCGGCGTTGCCGTGGGTCGCGGGACTTTGGATTTACTGATGGAGATAGGCTGGGTTCGCGGTGGGGTTCGACGCCAGACGCCAGGAAAACCTCTAACTTATAAGACAACACCTGCCTTTCTTAGCCATTTCAATCTTGCGCGTTTGGACGATTTGCCCGGCAAAATTGATCTGCAGGCCCAAGGTCTTTTGGACGCCCGCTTGCCACCCGATTTTGAAATTCCCCGCCCTATGGCTAGCCCCGATATGGACGATGACGATGGTGTCAGTGACAATCGAGATGATGGCAACGATTTCACCAAAGACTTTTTTGAGCCTTAATGCTATTTTATTGACACGGAAGTAACCTAGTCCTTGCAGCGCTGGTCTGGCACGGCGCGCATGACTAGCTTATGTACAGATGAAACGGCGTGACGATCATTGGCGCCATTGAAGAACTGGAGAATGACATGGGCGGTATGAGCGTGTTGCACTGGTTGATCGTGGCGGCTGTCGGCCTGTTGGTTTTTGGCGGACGCGGCAAATTGTCAGCCATTATGAAGGATGCGGCGGAGGGCATTAAGGGATTTCGTGCCGGCCTCTCAGAGGAAAAGACCCCAGCTGCTACCGAGGCTGCGAAAGTCAATGATGCCATGACGGTTGACGCAACGGTGCCAACAAAGGCAAAGACCGAGGCGTGATGAGTGCTCTCCCGCCGGAAGGGGGACCAACATCACCAAAGCGTCTTGGAGTGAGGCTATATGTTTGATTCAATTGGCTTCCAAGAGCTAATCCTTATTGGTTTAGTGGGGTTACTGGTTGTTGGCCCTAAGCAATTGCCGCTTCTGATGCGCAAGGCCGGTCAATGGATGAATAAGATGCGTGGCATGGCAGCGGATTTC
>JBEINE010000149.1:0-7276 GCA_040378245.1 Hyphomonadaceae bacterium
GACATTATCCACGTAAGACAAAGTCTTATGCCGTGATGACGGTGCCGCAGAAGAGCGCCTTATCGCTACAGTCATGACCTTGACGGGTGTGATTGGCACACTCAGCCCCGCGATTGTTGCCATGAGTCGCGGTCTTGGATCTTTTGGCCATGCTAAGCCGCGCGGCCCGCTGCCCCGTGACAGGGTGAGACGAAGGGCGGCGACTATTCCCAGTGCGTCGCGCCCAAGGTCTCGTAAGGCCAAGTGGATGTCCTTTGCAGGCAAAGGTAGCGCAATATCCAGCTTAGCGGCACTCGCGCTCAGCCTCGCCATATGATCATCGAAAAACCTTATATCGTGGCCCGTCCACAATAAAGTTTCAAATAAACCGTCGCCAAGGGTAAAGCCGCGATCGGTAAGCGCAATATGGGCTTGATCAGCATTGACGATCTGCCCGTCAAGCCAGGCTCGCGAACCGATTTTGTGTAAGGTCATGAAGGCAGCCTCTCAGCCTCATTGAGCGCGGCAACCCGTAACGCGCGGGCCTTTAGCAGCATTTCCTCATATTCCACAGATGCGACGCTATCGGCAACTATGCCCGCACCCGCCCTTGCTGTGATGTGCCAAACACCATTTGAGAGCTCACAGGCCGCAGTGCGAATCAAGACACTCGAATCGGCGTGGCCATCAAAGCCGACGCGGATCATTGACCCACACCAAGGCCCGCGCGGTTCGCCCTCCAGTTCGGCAATAATCTCCATAGCCCGCACTTTAGGCGCCCCAGTAATGGAACCCGGCGGAAAGCAGGCGGCCAAGGCGTCAAAGAAATTCAGTCCGGCCTTTTGTTGGCCAATAACATCAGACACCAGATGATGCACGGTCGAGAAACTCTCCAAAGCACACAGCCTCGGCACTTTGACACTGCCCGGCACACAGACGCGCGATAAGTCATTCCGCATCAAGTCGACAATCATCAGGTTTTCGGCGCGATCTTTGAGGCTTGTTTCCAGCGCGCTCGCATTGGCCTCGTCGATGGCCTTATCTGGGCTGCGGGGCCTTGTGCCTTTAATGGGGCGGGTTTCAAGCTGTCCTGAGCTGTCGCGCGATAAAAACCGCTCTGGCGAATGCGACACGACGGCGCGCGCGCCCAGCGATAAGAATGTTGAAAAGGGGGAGGGATGGCGCGCTACTAAGCGCTCAAAAAGAGCGAGCGGCGTATCGCCCGGGGCCAGATTGCCTGAAAAGCGTAGGGAGATATTGGTCTGGAAGATGTCGCCAGCGTGAATATAGTCAATGGCCCGCTCGATCGCGCTTTGCGCTAAATGTCGCGCACGCTGCGGTTTCAGGCCCTGACCTGTCGCTGCCGTGGGCCGCGTTGATGGCAGGGACAATTGATCCCCAAGCATCGTGGCCTTGATGCGTGCCAATTCGGCATTGACGTAACCGACGTCATCAATGCCCCAGGATATGATATGTGCACGTCTCTTGAAGCTATCAAAAACTACGACGGTGTCATAAAGCCCCAGCCAAACATCCGGCCACCCAGAGGCAATGGGTCGTACCCCGCCGCCTGGCCAAGGCACCTCTTCAAAAGCGCGCCCTAACTCATAAGCCAAAAGACCTGCCCATCCGCCTTGAAAGGGTCCGTATTCTGGATCGGGTGTCAGCGCCAAATCATCAAGCCGGCTTTGCAAGCCGTCAAAAGGTCCAGATGGTTCGCCTTCATGCCACTGATGGACCTGCACCGGCTGGGTCATGATATAGGACCATCGCGCCAACCTATGATTGCCACCGCCGATAAACCCCATAGTACCGGCTTCCTGACCTAAAGCCAGCAGCGCGCTAAGTGGCTCGCGCCACGCAATGGGGAGAATGAATGGTATCGTCACGCCTCCTATATAGGGGTGACCTTTGACGATGTCCTGCTTTGTGGCTTTTGCGGCGCAAAGCTATAGCATCAATGGAAGCAAGCCAGAAATCAATGAGTTAGCGCTAGTTTTGGCCAAGCAAGGGGTCTTGGACGGCTTTTGGTGATCATCCTGCTCACCAAAAGCCTGTTTCAATCGTTGTGGGATTGATCAAGTTTCAGGTTCGGGCCTTCTGTTGGGGGCTGTCAAGGATGGCGAAGCCACCGCGCAGCGGGGCCACGAAGTGGCATCCTTGATAGCACGCGACAGACAATCAACAATTGATACAGCACTTTGGTATAGGCATAGCCTTCACCAAAGTGCGTCCTAAGTTTCTTCACGTGGCTCACTCAAATGCCAAACTCCTAAGAGTTTTACTGTGGCTAACCGGAGCTTGCGCGCTCTTGGCGATGCAGGCTGGACTTTACTTTTGTGGCCGCTTCCTCAATGCCATTTTCACACGGATGGAGATGTCTTGATGAGCTATATATTGATCCATAATCCCGGCTGCGGGTCGTCCAAAAAGGGTCTTGAGATTTTGGAGGCCGCTGGCGTGACGCCTGAAATTCGCCGTTACATGTTGGTGGCTGAGCGTTTAAGTGTCGACGAGCTTAAGGATATTGCCCGCAAAATGGGTGGGGTGTCGCCGCGCGCTTTCATGCGCGACAAAGATGCCGCCGATGCGGGCCTCGCTTGTGATGCCGATGATGAGGCGGTTTATGCCGCTATGGCGAGAAATCCAAAACTCATTCAGCGACCGCTTGGTATCAATGGCGATAAGGCCATTTTGGGGCGGCCTAATGCAGCCCTGTTGAGCATCATTTGAACCCGCAAGCCCAACTTTTATGTTAGTGCTGGCCCTCGATACGGCTTTGTCGGCTTGTTCTGTGGCTCTGGTCGAGGGTGGTCAGACGCTGGTCTCGCGCGTGGAACCCATGGCGCGGGGACAGGCCGAGCGACTGGCCCCCATGGTCAATCAGGTGATGGTTGGAGCCGGCCTAAGTTTCAAAAGCCTCGACCGGATCGCTGTTACGCGTGGCCCCGGTGCATTTACCGGGCTGCGCATTGGTCTGGCCTTTGCGCGGGGGCTGGCTTTGGCTTTGGACAAGCCATGCGTGGGCCTATCGACTTTGGAGGTGCTGGCCGTAGCGGCTGGTCAGCCCCGAATTATCGCCGCCATTGACCTAGCTGGCAGCTTCTTTGTTGGCGCTTGGGAGGGCCGTCGTCCAGTGATGGAGCCCTGCGCCACGCAATTAGACGATGTGCTTGTCGCCCTTGATGGGCCATGGGCGGTTACAGGCCCCGGCGCGGCCATAATCCTCGCGGAACGGCCTGATTGGCTTCATATAGACCAGAACCTGCCCGATCCCGTGACCTTGGCCCATCTTGCCGCCCATTGCGATCCCGCCGATTATCCGCCGACACCGCTTTACCTGCGCGGCGTGAATGCCAAAATGCAGGGTGATCGCCCTGCATCGGATCTGCGCACTTGACGATCCGCGTGGCTCAGTCTGGCGATAGTTCCACTATTGCAGCGCTTCACAGCCTTTGCTTTGAAACACCATGGCCACATGAGACCATTATCGACTTCATTGCCAACGATCTTGTTTTAGTGTCGGGGGATGATGTGGATGGCTTTATCATCGTGCGTCACATAGTGGACGAGGCTGAAATCCTGTCACTGGCGGTCACTGAAACGCGGCGGCAATCAGGGCTAGGGTCAAGTTTGGTCATGGCCGCCTGCGAACAACTTCACCAAATGGGCGTGAGGCGATTATTTCTGGAAGTTGCCGCGGATAATCATCCCGCCCGCAGCCTTTATGAGCAGGCGGGCTTTCGCCAAATCGGCTTGCGCAAAGCCTATTACAAGCGTGCGATCGGGCCCAATGGCGATGCCATCATCATGGCTGTCGATCTCCCATCACATCCGATTGTAACTAAGAACTAGACGCCCGCGCCAAAAACCCGCATATCAGGTGCCATGACCTCCGCCCAAGCCATTTCTGGCCGTATCGAAGCGCTTTGCGTCAGCAAGGGGCTGCGTATGACTGAGCAGCGGCGGGTGATTGCGCGGGTCTTGTCAGAGGCGAGAGATCACCCAGACGTCGAAGAATTGCACCGTCGCGCCGTTGCCGTCGACAAAGGCATTTCCATCGCGACGGTCTATCGCACCGTGCGCCTGTTTGAAGAAAGTGGCATTTTGGAGCGCCATGATTTTCGCGATGGTCGCTCGCGCTATGAGGAAGTGGGCATAGAACATCATGACCATCTCATTGATATGAAATCAGGCAAAGTGCTTGAATTTGTTGATACTGAGATTGAACGCCTGCAAAGTGAGATCGCGCGGCGCTTAGGCTATAAGCTGATTGATCATCGCATGGAGCTTTATTGCGTTCCTTTGGACGATGCCTGAGGCTCATAGCCCCCTAACAATAAAAGGTCTTAACCATGCGTAACTCTCATGTCTTAACTATCGCCACGATTGGATGCTTAGCGTTGATAGGCTGCAATCCCACGGCCAAGACCGATCAGGAGAGCATCATGAACGGTGTTGGCGGTAATGAAGTCGCTGCCACCGCGTCCACACCAGCGGCCCCATCCACGGACGCAGCCGCCAATCTGGCCGCAGCCGACGCGTTTTTGGCGAAGAATAAAACAGCGCCAGGCGTAAAGACGACCGCTTCTGGCCTGCAATATTCGGTGATTGCGTCGGGCGCAGGCGACGGACCCATGCCCACGGCGGCTTCATTGGTTCAGGTCAATTATGAAGGCAAGCTACTCGACGGCACTGTCTTTGACAGCTCCTTTGCCCGTGGCCAAGCGGCAGAGTTTCCAGTCGGTCAATTGATTCCCGCTTGGGTTGAGGCCCTACAAATGATGCGTCCAGGTGATGAGTGGACGATTTGGGTGCCGCCGAGCATTGGTTATGGAGAGGCAGGGGCACCGGGCGCTATTCCGCCCAATGCTTTGTTGATTTTCCGTATGCGGCTTGAAAAAATCCTCGGTGGTCCAGGTAGTGAAGCGGGCATACAAGCGGAAAAAGGCGAGACCCGTTAGCTTAATTCAAACATTGATCGAAATCTAAACATGACAATCACCCCCTTACCCGGCATCCTCGACATTGTTCCCTATAAGGGTGGCGAAGCTGTCGTGCCGGGCTTTGATAAGCCTTGGAAACTGTCGTCTAATGAAAACCCTTTGGGGTGCAGTCCCGCGGCAATGGCGGCTTATGTTGCCGCCGCCAAAGACTTAGCGGCCTATCCCGATGGCGCGCATGAGGGTCTGCGCAACGCATTGGCCAGTCGCTATGGCCTTGATGTTAGGCGGATTATGTGTGGCAATGGCTCTGATGAGATTTTTCAGATGCTGGGGCGGGCTTTTCTTGATCAAGGCGATGAAGTGGTTCAGTCCGCTCATGGCTTTCTGGTTTATCGCCTGACGGCGCAGCAAGCTGGTGCCATTTGTGTATCAGCACCTGAAACCGATCTCACAACCGACGTCGATGCGCTTTTGGCCTGTGTAACCGCCAAAACCAAGATTGTTTTCCTCGCCAATCCTAATAATCCCACGGGCACTTATTTGCCGTACGAGACGATCAAGCGCCTGCATGCGGGGTTACCCTCCGATGTCTTATTGGTACTCGATGGTGCGTACGCTGAATATGTCCGCAATAATGACTATTCGGCGGGCTTAGAGCTGGCCGCAGAGGCGGGCAATGTGTTGATGACGCGGACTTTCTCCAAAATCCACGGTCTGGCTTCAGCGCGGGTTGGCTGGTGCTATGGCCCTCAAACGGTGATTGATGCGCTGAACCGGGTTCGGGGCCCTTTTAACATAGGTGGCCCGCCTCTGGCCGCTGCGACGGCAGCGATTTTGGATCGGGACTTTGCCGATAAAAGTGCGGCGTTCAATGCGGTGTGGCTCGATTGGCTGAGCCGCGAAATCAGCGCCTTGGGCCTTAAAGTTACCCCCAGTGTCGGCAATTTCCTTTTGGTGGCTTTCCCGGAAGTCGCGGGCAAAACCGCTGGCGATGGGGATGCTTTTTTACGGTCTCGCGGGCTTATTGTGCGCGGGGTGGGCGCTTATGGCTTGGCCGATTGCTTGCGAATTTCAGTGGGCCTTGAAGAGCCCAATCGCCTTGTGGTGCAGGCCCTCAAAGACTTTCTCGCCGCATGATAGCTCCTCTTGCCCGCGTCCAACATATGGCCATTATCGGCATTGGTCTGATCGGCTCGTCAATTGCTTTGGCGGCGCGTCAGCAGGCTGGGGCACAGGTGATTACGCTGTTTGATCTGAGCGAAGAGGTGCGCGCTAAAGCATCAGAATTGGCATTGGGCCAAGTTTGCGACACCATTGAGGCGAGCGTCTCAGACGCCGATCTCATTATCTTATGTGTACCGTCTGGTGCGATGGGCCAAGTTGGCAGCCAGATCGCACCGTTCCTGAAATCAGGGGCTATTGTAACCGATGTCGGTTCTGTAAAGGCGGCGGTGGCCGAACACGTGCGCGCTGTCTTACCAGATCATGTGTTTCTGGTTCCGGGCCACCCGATTGCCGGCGCTGAAAAGTCAGGCCCTGAAGCGGGGTTTGCGACTTTGTTCCAAAAGCGCTGGACGATTTTGACGCCTCTTGACGATCCCCGCCCCGAATATGTCCAAGCCGTTGACATCGTGCGTGATTTTTGGACAAAACTGGGCAGCGATGTTGAGTTGATGGAGCCTGCCCGTCATGATCTGGTCTTAGCGATGACCAGTCACTTACCTCATTTGATCGCTTTCTGCGTCGTCGCTACTGCCGAGGATATTGAAACGGTAACCGATAGTGAAGTCGTCAAATATTCGGCTGGCGGCTTTCGCGACTTCACCCGCATCGCCGCTTCTGATCCCACCATGTGGCGGGACGTATTCTTGTTGAATCGCGATGCCGTTTTGGACCTGCTGGGGCGCTTTTCAGAGGACTTGACGGCGCTGCGCCGCGCTATCCGTTGGGGCGATGGCGATACCTTGTTCAAGACGTTTGAGCGGGCCCGCAAGATGCGTCGCGCCGTCATCGATGCCGGTCAAGATATTGATGCGCCTAATTTCGGGCGTGACAAGCTGAACTGATTGGCGGGCGGACGTAGATGACCTCGACATGGAGGCGCAAATCTTCTGAAATGGTTTTGTTTAGACGTTTCGCTTAAGAAGAGTTTTGGTGCCCATTCTGGCTCACCAAAACCCTTGTTTTATTGTGGGCGGGCGATTTTGCGCGTCAAGGCCTTGACGCGCTAAATCGTCCAGAGAAAATCGATACAGGCCTTTTGGTGTGGCATAGCCATCACCAAAAGCCGTCCCAGACAAATAATCATGAAGACGATTCACGGTTCGGCATTATTACTGATGGACTTTAGA
>JBEINE010000039.1:0-18022 GCA_040378245.1 Hyphomonadaceae bacterium
AGGCACCACAGCTTGAGTAAAGGCCAAGATGGTTTTTTTGTTACAAATCTGAAATCTGTTGGAGCCTTGATTCCTAAATTCCGGTGAAAGCGCACCAAATAGTCGTGATTTATTCACTGAGGCGTCAACTAAATGTTGTGCAATTCAACTAGCTCTCGCCCCGATTGCCGCAGTCTTGCGGCTTCTTGGGGGCAGGCATATGACAAGTAATGAATTCCAATTTAACCAAAGCGCGCGACGGTTCGCTTTGATGAGTGTTTCGCTCTTGGCGATATGTGCCAGTGGTCCAGCTTTGGCGCAAACATCTCAGTCCACTAGCGCCACTGACGCCCCCCGCGAAGTTGAGACCGTCGTTGTTACAGCCACCCCCATCCGCGATTCAATTGCCAAGTCTCTGATCGTTCAGCGCGCGGCGGATAACATCGTTAACGTCATCGCCGCTGATACGATTGGCCGCTTCCCTGATCAAACCGCAGCCGCAGCTTTGTCGCGCTTGCCTGCAACAGGGGTTCAGCGCGATCAAGGCCAAGAGCGCTATATCCAAGTTCGCGGAGCTCCTGCCCGTTGGACCAATGTCGCCTTTGACGGCGTCAATGTTCTGGGCGCTGAAGACCGTATCTTTCGTTTCGACAGTGTTCCCGCGACCGTTATCTCGCAATTGGAACTCAACAAGACCCTGACGCCAGATATGCCGGGGGAGGCGCTGGCAGGTCGGGTCAATATCCGAACATTCTCACCGCTCTCGACAAAAGGCTTTCAAGCCAACGCAGACGTGGGTCGCGGCTATGTCGATCTTGGCAAGGAGGCCTATAATTTGGGCGCGCGGGTGTCTTGGGCTAACGACACATTTGGTGTGATGCTCGGCGCTTCGACCTTTAGCTTCATTCAAGATACCGACAATTATGAGCCACGTTTTGATCCCATTACACCGACCGAAGCCAATCCTGGGGCCATGCGCGAAGTCCGTTTCGCCAAATATCGCATCAAGCGCGAAACCAACGCACTCAATGCCAAGTTCGAGTGGAAACTGAATGAGCAAAACCTGCTCCGCTTTACCGCACTCTATAGCGAATTCTTGGATTTTGAAGAGCGCAATCAATATACTTTCAACTTCCGTAATGCGGCCAATGGCCTCGTTGCTGGCTCGCGCACGCGCACTGGTGGTGATTTGACGGCTGTGCCAGTTGCAGGTTTGTTTGAAAATGGCGACTATGCCACAAGAAATACGTTGTATATTCTGCACGGCGAACATGACATAGCCAAATGGAGCCTGTCTTGGGACGTGGGTTATGCCGAAGGCGAATCTGTCTCAAATCTGCCTTTGACCGCGACATCACAATCAAATCAGCAATTGCGCCCGTCTTTAACCTTCACCGCCGGGGAAGCGGGTACACCGCGCATTACTTTGTTTGAGACGTTGCTCAGCCCAACGGGCGTGCTCAGCCGCGGCACAACGCCTGTGTCCATTTTGAACCAAACGGCCTTCAACACTGAAGTCTTAGCCTTGTTCCGGGTTCTCAATACTCAGACAGACAGCTTCGCTAAGGGCGATGTAACGCGCGAATGGAGCAGCTTTGGCGCCGATGCCAAGTTTAAGTTTGGCTTCCAATATAATACGCGTAGCTTTGACGATCCCGGCAACTGGGCCGTGCTGCGCCCGAATGGTACAGCTGGTACCTTGAACATAGGGACCACAGCTCAACAATTGGGCGTGAACTGGACGCCTTATGCCTTCGTGACGCCGGAATCAGCCATCGGCAATATTGATGTTGGCTTCCAAGCCTTCTTCATCAATAACGTCTCACTGAACGAACAACTTCAGGCGGTAATCGCAGCCGCCGAGCGCGCTAACGCCACAGCTGGCGGCAATTTCCCTGTGCCGCGTCGCAATCCAGCTCTGGCCAATACCGTCGATGAGGATGTCACATCGGTTTATGTGCAAAACACGTGGAAATGGGATCGCCATACCTTGTTAGGTGGCTTGCGCATTGAGCGTTCAGAAGTCTCCGCCCGTGGCGTAGCCCAGGCTGGCGCAAATCTCGTGCCGCTCGTACTAAAAAGCGAGGACACCCAGTATCTGCCAAGCCTGCACTATACCTATGACTTTGGGGACGATGTTAAGCTGCGGGCTGCATTCATAAGTGGTGCCGCACGCCCGAGCTTCACCGATCAAAGAGCAACCGTGTCCATCAATGACGTGGTCGGCATCCAATCTATCACCGGTGGCAATCCTGAGCTGAAGCCAGAAACCGCGATTGGTGGCGATTTGAGCGCAGAATGGTATTTTGCACCGGGTGCCCTTTTGTCAGCTTCTTATTTCTATCGCGATGTGCGCAATGTGCTATTTGACGCGTCAGAGGTCGTTGGTAACGGACGCTTCAACTCAAATGGTATCGATCGCTCAAACTACACCTATAACACCACGCTCAACGGCGGAGATGGTTATCTTCAGGGCGTTGAGATCAGCTATAATCATCCTTTCACCTTCCTACCTAATGCCTTCTCCGGACTTGGCATTCAAGCGAGTGTGGCGTTCTTGGACGGTGAATTTGATATTGGCAATGGTCGTAAATCGCCGTTTACCGGTACATCAGACCGCATTACGCAAGCCGCCGTGTTCTATGAGAAATATGGCTTCTCCTTGCGCTTGGCATGGCAACACCGCACAGAGTGGCTAGATGAAATCTCGCCAGGTGCCGCAGCAGGCGATCTCAAATGGGATGAGCAGCAACGGGTTGAATTCTCAGGCCGCTATCAGCTGACAGATAAAGTCACACTTTACGCAGACATTAATAATCTGACCGATGAGCGTGGCTTACGTTACCAAGGCACACTGGCCCAGCCTTATGAGTTGGAGTATTTCGGCCGTCGCTTCATGTTTGGTGTTCGGGCTAGATATTAAGCCAAGGCTGCGAAAGCTCTTGTAAGGTCTTAACAAGTTCGCCCCTGCCTGCACCAGACAGGGGCGTTTTTGTTGTTGTCACGGCTAATTTATCTGGGTTGATGCCCTTCGTCATTGAGGTGACATCAAACCTCCGTAATCAACCAGATCAAACCAAAGGATGCTCCATGACAGTCTCTTATTCCCCGCCCGCTCGTCGCCGTTTGGCTCAGTTTTCGGCCCTTGTTGGTCTCGCACTTGGCGCGGCGACAGGTCTCAATGCAGTGGCTCACGCGCCCGTCAGCGCCCATGCCGGACATCAGGCGCCTGTAACGCCGCCTTGGCAGGATGCGAGCGCCTGGCCTGATCGGATTATCACAACCTTTGAAGCCGATCCCGCCACCAGTTTTGCGGTCGCTTGGCGCACCGATACCAGCGTGCCCGCGACGATTGCTGAAATCGCGCGCGCGACACCACGGGCCACTTTTGCCAATGCCGCCGTGTCCAAGCCAGCCGATTCTGAGCCCTTGGACCTTGAGACCGTGAAGAGTGCCGGTGCTGAGCTGAAGATGGACTGGAATAAAGGGCTTAAGCCTGTCCATTATCATTCCGTGCGGTTTGATAATCTTGAGCCTGATACGCTTTATGCCTACCGCGTTCGCGGTGCCGACAAGAAATGGAGCGAGTGGTTTCAAATTCGCACCGCGCCCAAGGCGGGAACCCCGTTCCGTTTCATCTATATGGGCGACGCGCAAAATGGCATTTTGTCGCATTGGTCTCGCACGGTTCGCGCCTCTTTCCAGAAAGCGCCAGATGCACGCTTCATCCTGCATGCGGGGGATTTGGTAAACCGCGGCTCGCGCGATATTGAGTGGGCGGAGTGGTTCAAAGCCGTCGGCTTTATCCATGGCATGATCCCGGCCATTCCGGTCGCCGGCAATCACGAGTATGACACGCTGGGATCAGGGCTTGCTGTCCAGCGTCTGCTGTCAGCTCTTTGGCGCCCCCAGTTCCGCCTGCCTGTCAGTGCCGGACTGCCGGAAGAGATGCGCGAAACGGTTTATAAGGTCGCCTATAATGGCGATCTGGATGTCTTTGTATTGGATTCAACCCCTGCAAATCGTTGGGGTGAGGGTGGCGCCAGTGCCCAAGCCCAAGCGGTTTGGCTAGACGCTGAATTGGCGCGCTCGACCACCAAGTGGAAGATTGTCACCATGCACCATCCTTTGTTCTCATCGGGCGAAGGTCGCGACAGCAAGGCTTGGCGGGACGCAATTTTGCCCGTTTTGACCAAGCATAAAGTCGATCTCGTGCTGCAAGGCCATGATCACACCTATGCGCGCGGCACCATTCCTGCGGGCGCTATCGATGATGGTCAGCAACGTCCAGAGCGGTCAGCCGCCCGTCAGGGTGAGGCCGTCACAACCATGTTTGTCAATTCGGTTTCTGGGCCCAAGCAATATAAGTTCAAGGCCAATCGCTGGGACCAATATGCACCCTCTGGCGTGCGGCTCGATAAGTTTGGTGAAGGCGCGCAATATTTCCAAGTCATTGAGATTAATGGCGACAGCCTAGATTATCGCGCTTACGCCGCCACCGGCGATCTCTATGATAGCTTTGTGATGAGCAAAGACGGCTCTGGGGCCAAGCGCGTGGTTGCGGGTCCTGCTGCGACCATCGAACAACAGATTTTCACACGCGAAAATCCGCACACTGACTTTAAAGATTGATCCTTTATCGGGTTGGAGTGCGATTGAGCGGAGCGCGCAGTGATTGTGTCTCAGTCAAGTTGTGTGATGTAGTTTTGAGCCATGATTTTGCGTGCGATGGCATTGAGGTGGATGAGTAGTTTGCGCGCGACGGCGATGAGGGCTTGTCGTTTGGATCGCTCTCCAATTGTGAGCCTTTGATACATGTCTCGTAGGATTGGGTTCCATTTGGAGGCTGCCAGTGAGGCCATATAGAGGACGCCGCGAGGTTCTTTTCGTCCTCCGGCTATGTGTTCTTTTTTTGATTTGCTGCCAGACTGGTTTTTCATGGGAGCCAGACCGACGAGGGCGGCAACTTGACGTCGGTTGAGGGTGCCTAGCTCTGGCATTTGGGTAATCATCATGCGAGCGGTTTGTTTGCCAACCCCTTTGACGTCCATGTATGCCTTGTAGAGCACCTTCCACTGATCATGGTTTTTGATGGCTTCATCGATCAAAGTGTCGATATCTTTGATCTGTGTATCAATGGCATCGCGCATACTTATGATGAAGCCTCTGACACTATCATGGCACAAGCAAACATCGAGGCGGTTGCATTCAGCCGTTCTCATATCGATGAGCTGGCGGCGGCGTGTGACCAAGGCAGAGAGATTTTTGCGTTTATGATCAACTACATAATCCTTCCCTGGTGATAGTTTGTCGGCCATCAAGGCTAACATTTTGGCGTCAAGCTGATCGGTTTTCGCCAGTTGGCCTGTGGCCTTGTTGAAGTGGTGAGCTTGGCGCGCATTGACCACACGCACCGGCAAACCCGCTTCTGCCAAAGCATCCGCCCAAGCCCTTTCATAGCCACCTGTCGCCTCCATCAAGATCAGATCGGGGGCGGCGGTCTTCATTTTCTTGACCAAATCCTGGATGCCCTCAGCGCTCCTCTCTTGACGCCAAGGGCCGCCTTTACCCACCATATAGACGTCACAAAATGATTTGCAGATATCCATGCCGACAACGCGGCTAAGTTGTGTTACCTCTGTCATTGACCCACGCTCGTGTTAACGGGCTCGACTGCGGCATGCGGCCGACCCAAGTGATTGTTCGGGTTATTGGACTCATGATGTGCCGCCCAAACTGCGCGGGAATCTTGGAGGCCTTACTCCAAATTAAGCACTAAACGGGCTGACACACCAGTTTCGATCCGGGTGGCCACCCGGATCGAAACATCACCACAATCACCATTGCAGCAACTTTTGCAAACTAACGAGCACGAGCTGCGCATATTTGCCTCAAGCTATTGTATTGACGTCAGAATTGCGCAGCTCGTGCTGCGCGCTCCCCTATCCCGTCAATAACTTTTCGATGACGCGGTCGCCGACGATACGGCCTGCAGGCGTCAGGCCTAATCTCGTCTGGCTTTCCCAGACTAGACCCGCCTGCTTCAACGACGCGAGCTCGCCGCGATGCAGGGGGGCACCGGGCGCCGTGGCGCGTTCAACCCCCTCCTTCAAGCGCAAGCCCATTAACCAGAACTCATCGCGTATCGCGTCCTCAGCCAGCCATTCATCAAGGATAAGACCATGGCCCAGCGTGGCGATAGATGTCACATAATCATCGGGGCGAAGAGCGGTTTGGGTGGCGCGACGGCCTTCCGCCCAGCCTAATCGACCATGAGCGCCGGGGCCGACCCCAATCCAGTCTTGCGAGGTCCAATAGATCAGATTATGGCGCGATCGGTTGGCGGGACCTTTGGCATGATTGGACACTTCATAAGCCTCAAAGCCCGCCGCTTCGAGGCGATCCTGTGTCAACGTGAAAAAGTCAGCAGCCAGATCGTTAGATGGCATCACCATTGCGCCGCGTCTCACAGCCCGATCAAACGCAGTGCCTGTTTCGATGGTCAATTGGTAGGGCGAGATGTGATCCCCATCTAGCATCAAGGCTTTGTCCAGCTCGCTCTCCCACGCTTTCAGGGCTTGGCTGGGCCTTGCGTAGATCAGATCAATCGACAGACGCGGGAAGATTGCGCGAGCCAGTCTGGCGGCATTGCATGCCTCCTCAGCGCTATGGAACCGTCCCAAAGCCTTGAGACTGGAATCATCCAGCGCCTGTATTCCCAGTGATAGCCGCTCAATACCGGCGCTGTAGAGGTTCCCGAATTGAGCGGCTTCGGCATCAGTGGGGTTGGCTTCCAGGGCGATTTCAGCACCGTCTTCGAGACCCCAAAGCTGCGCACAAGCCGCAATAAGCGCCTCAACGTCTTTGGGGTCCATCAGAGAGGGCGTGCCGCCGCCAAAGAAGATGCTGGTTAAGGGCCTTGGACCCGTGACATCTCGCCACCTAGTCAAGTCTTGCAGGATGGCGGAGACCAGCGGCCCGGTATCGCGACCCCGCGCCCGATACACATTAAAATCGCAATAGGGGCAAATGGCGGCGCAATAAGGCCAATGGATGTAGATGCCCAGCTGACGAGACGTGGTCACGACAGGATCGCGGCGACGAACTTGGCAAAAGCATCGGCTCGGTGGCTCATGGCATGCTTCAAGGCTGGTTCCATCTCGCCAAATGTCAGCGTGTGCCCATTGGGGATAAAGACTGGGTCAAATCCAAACCCGCGCGTCCCACGTGGTGTGCTGGCCAAAGTGCCCCAAACCTCGCCTTCAAAAACCCGTTCATCGCCATCGGGCATCACGAGCGCTAATACGCACACAAACCGCGCGCGCCGGTCTGTGCTGCCGGTTTTCAACAATGCTTCTTCCACCGCCGCCATGGCGCGATAAAAATCGCGGGGGCCACCAGGGATCAGTTCGGCCCAATTCGCGGTATAAACACCGGGCGCGCCGTCCAACGCCATCACTTCTATACCTGAATCATCCGCTAAAGCTGGGAGGCCCGTTGCCGCCGCCGACGCGCGCCCTTTGAGCAGCGCATTGCCGACAAAAGTGGTCTCCGTTTCTTCCGGTTCATCGACGCCCAAATCACCGGCGCTGAGCGCTTTTATGCCAAAGGGCGCGATCAGAGCCGCAATCTCGCGCAGTTTACCGGCATTATGGGTCGCGAGGACGAGCTTTTCAAACGGCGGCGATGTGGTTGTCATAAGCGCGCTTCCCATGTGTGCTAATGCAGGTTAGCTTAGTGGCGCAGGCGTCAAAACCCCTGCCGTACAGGCGGTCGTCGCCCTTCAGCAACACTATTGAGATTTGGGGAATTCGTCATGGCTTTAAAGCGCGCATTCTTGGTGTTGATCACCTTTTTGTCTGTAGGCCCAGCAATGGCCCAACAGGCACCAGCGGCGTCGTCCGTATCGGTGGTCACGCGGCAACAAGGCCAGTTGATACTGCAGGATGTGCCTGAGACACCGCCCCAAACTCGCGAGCGCCTGATCCAATATAATAATACACGCGCCGCAGCCTTTCAGGACTTCACCCCCACAGGCGGCATATTGATTGCCACCCGCTTTGCTGACACGCCGCAAATCCACGAAGTTGCGATGCCGATGGGCGCACGCACCCAACTGACTTATTATGCAGAACCCGTCAGCGGCGCCAGCATTCGTCCCGGCGGGGCGGGCAGTTTTGTATTTGCCAAAGACCAAGGCGGCGATGAGTTTTTTCAGGTCTATTTGTTTGATCGCGCCTCGGGTCGTGCGCGGCCATTAACCGAAGCGGGCACACGCAACGAAACCCCCAGTTTTTCCAAAGATGGCAAGATGGCCGCTTGGACTGTAACGCGTTCGGGCAGTGCGCGGCGCGATATCGTGATCGCAAATCCAGACGATTCCGCCAGCCGCCGCGTTGTCTACAGCGCTGATGGCGGCTGGAGTGTGTTCGATGTATCCGATGATGGTCAAAGATTGCTGATTGGCGAATATATCTCGATCACACAATCACGTCGCGCCGTGCTTGATCTCAAGACAGGCAAGTCTTCACCCATTACGCCAGATTTAAAGGTTGCATATGATGGCGGCGCTTTTGCCCCCGATGGACAGTCGATTTATGCCCTCACGGGCGAATCGTCAGACTTTGCCTATTTGGTGAGGATTGACCTTGCAACCTCCAAGCGCACACGCGTGTCACCCTCCATGAATTGGGATGTTGAGAGTTTCGACCTGTCCCCTGACGGCACTAAAGTCGCCTTTGCAGTCAATGAGGATGGTCTCTCGAAACTCTATATCCAGCCATTGACGGGCGCAGGCGAACCCCAGCTCGTCGCTTTGCCAATTGGTATCGTCAGCGGGGTCGATTGGGACAGCGCATCGGCTAGGCTGGGCTTTACAATGTCGACGCCGGCCGCCCCCAGCGATGCCTATACTTATGAGGTTTCAAGCCGCACATTGACGCGCTGGACGGCCAGCGAAATTGGCGGCCTCAATCCTGCAACTTTTGTAACACCGCAATTGATCCGCTATCCGACATTTGACCAAATAGGTGGGCAGGCTCGCACCATCCCAGCCTTTATCTACAAGCCAACCAACGCAAGTCCTTCCAACAAGCGCCCAGTCATCATCAATATTCATGGTGGGCCGGAAGGCCAATCACGGCCGGGCTTTTCGTCGACGCCCCAATATTGGGTCAATGAGCTTGGTGCGGCTGTTATCTATCCCAATGTGCGCGGCTCAACGGGCTATGGTCGGCACTTTGTTGATCTGGATAATGGTTTTAAGCGCGAAGATTCAGTCAAAGACATTGGCGCATTGCTAGATTGGATCGCAACCCAACCCGACTTGGACCCAGCTCGGGTCGTGGTTTATGGCGGATCCTATGGCGGCTATATGGTGCTGGCCAGCCTAACGCATTTTAATGACCGATTAGCTGGCGGCGTCAATATTGTGGGTATCTCCCATTTTTCGACTTTCTTGAAAAATACGCAAGGCTATCGACGCGATTTGCGTCGCGCAGAATATGGCGATGAGCGCAATCCCGCTATGGCCGCCTTTCATGAGCGGATTGCCCCCCTCAATAATGCCGCCAAAATCACCAAACCCTTATTTGTGATCCAAGGCGCCAATGATCCCCGCGTGCCCATGTCCGAAGCCGACCAGATTGTCGCACGGGTGCGGGGCAATGGCGGCAATGTCTGGTATATGGTCGCAAAGGATGAAGGGCATGGCTTTGCCAAAAAGTCTAATCGCGATGCGCAGCGCGAGGCTGAGACATTGTTCCTTCAAAAGCTATTTGGTGGAAACTAGACGGGGACTGGCGCAGCTGTCACTTGAAAAGAAAAAGGCTATGGAACAGCTTCAATGCGACGCTTTACTTGCATTGACGCTGTTCATTCATTGTGGCGTTGCGCGATTTGGGGCGTCAAGGGGTCGCGATCGTGCCGATTGCTTCAGGCGATCGCCTTAAGGTGACTGGCCCTCAGGCTTGATCAAACGCCTAGGGCGGCTTAAGCGCTTAGTATGGCTGATCGTCCCGTATTTCTCGATTTCGAGAAACCCATCGCTGAACTTGAAAAAAAGATCGATGAGCTGATGATAACCGCTGAGAAAAGCGGTGCGTCGGGTGTGCGCGTTGAAATCAGCAAATTGCGGGAAAAAGCCAATCGCGCTTTATCAGAGCTTTATCTCAATCTTGACCCTTGGAAGCGGACCCAAGTCGCGCGTCACCCCGACCGGCCTCACTTCGTCGATTATGTCGACACACTGATTACTGATTATGTCGAGATGGCTGGCGACCGTAAGTTTGGCGAGGATGCTGCGATTTTAGGCGGCCTGGGTCGATTTCGCGGTCGCCGCGTGGTGGTGCTGGGCCATGAGAAAGGCCGCACCACACCCGAGCGCCTGAAACATAATTTCGGCATGGGTCGCCCTGAAGGCTACCGCAAAGCCGTTCGCTTGATGGATTTGGCGGAGCGATTTGGCCTTTCGGTTATCAGCTTTGTAGACACAGCCGGGGCCTATCCGGGCCTTGACGCTGAGGCGCGCGGCCAAGCCGAGGCGATTGCGCGCGCGACTGAGCGTTGTTTGACGTTAGGCGTGCCTATGGTGTCTGTTGTCACAGGTGAGGGCGGCTCCGGTGGTGCTGTGGCCATTGCCGCGGCCAATATCGTGTTGATGCTTGAAAACTCGGTCTATTCGGTAATTTCCCCAGAAGGTGCCGCGTCAATCCTTTATCGCTCGTCCGACCGCGCCAAGGACGCCGCCACGGCTATGAAGATTACCGCCCCCGACCTTTTGGGTCTTGGCGTGATTGATGGGATTATTCCCGAACCACTGGGGGGCGCACACCGGGCGCGCGCTGGTGCCATGAAGGCCGTGGGCGACGCAATTGAAAAGGCTTTGTTCAGCCTGTCAAACATGCACGGTGAGGCCCTGCGCACCCATCGTCGCGAACGCTTCTACCGTATTGGTCGGTCTTTGGCCCAGCCCCCGCCAGTGCCCATTTGACGCCGTCTCTGCGCTTGAGCGTTGCACCGCGATAGCAGGGCTGCCTAGAAGTTAGCTTATGGACAAAAATCTTTTAAGCGCTGTTGAGCGCCTGCTAGAGCGCGCCAAGGCGTTAGGCGCAGATGGTGCGGACACCGTGTGTGTTGACCGCAAAAGCCTGTCGGTTTCCGTGCGTTTGGGGAAATTAGAAGGCGTTGAGAGCGAAGAAAGCCGCTCCGCCGGTTTGCGTGTGCTGATTGGCAAAAAGCAAGCGGGCGCATCGACATCCGATTTCAGCCTTTCGGCACTTGATGCCTTGGCAGAGCGGGTCGTCTCTATGGCAAAGGCCGCCGCTGAAGACCCATGGTGTGGACTACCCGGTAGCGACGAGATCACAACCAATCCGATTGATCTGGGCCTATGGGACGAAACCGAACCCGACATCGCTAAATTGGAAGAACGCGCTTTGGTCTGTGAAGAGGGCGCGCTTGCCGTCAAAGGCGTCACAAACTCGGGGGGTTCTGGTGCCGATTGGGGGGCGACAGGCGTGCTTTATGGGGCCAGCAATGGCTTTCGTGGCTTTTATCGCAGCACATCTTGGGGGCTGGGTTTGTCGGCCATCGCGGGCGAAGATGATGAGAAAGAGCGGGACTGGAATAGCGATTCTGCGCGCTTTTTGACGGGCCTGCGCGATCCTGTCTTGATCGGAAGAGAAGCCGGCACGCGCGCAATTGCCCGCTTAGGCGGTACCAAACTCGATAGCTGCACGGCGCCGGTGATTTTTGAGTATCGTATGGCGAGCCGTCTGATCGGCTTTATGCTGAGCGCCATGTCCGGCACGGCCGTGGCGCGCGGTATTTCCTTTTTGCGGGCGAAACTGGGTGAGAGGGTTTTCGCAAAAGGCATGGTGATTTCCGATGACCCACTCAAACAGGGCGGCTGGGCCAGCCATCCCTTTGACGGGGAAGGTCACGCCGTTGCGGCCCGCAATCTGATTGATGATGGCGTTTTGACGACGTGGCTGTTGAATGGCTCAACCGCGCGTCAATTAGGCCAAGAGACCACAGGCCACGCGAGCTTAAACCCTGGGGGCTCACCGGGCGTCAGTGCCACCAATGTGATGGTGCATCCAGGAAAGCGGGATCTGGCGGGCTTAATGAGCGATGCCGGCACAGGGCTTTTGGTCATTGAAACTCTGTCGCCTTCTTTCAATGCCAATACCGGCGATTATTCGGTGGGTGTATCAGGCCTGTGGTTTGAGAATGGCGTCATCGTGCGCCCCGTCAACGAAATTACCGTTGCCGGCAATATGCTAGACATATTTGCCACCCTAATCCCCGGCAATGATAATCAAGGCCGCTCGGCCGTTGATTGTCCGAGCTTGCTTGTTCCCTCCATGACGATAGCCGGGGCCTAGCTTTTGGATTATGCAGCCGATCTTGATTTGGCTTTACACTGCGCCCACCAAGCGGGCGCATTGGCGATGCGCTATTTTGGTACGACGTTGGATATCCGTGACAAAGCGCCCGATAATCCAGTAACCGATGCTGATCTTGCCGTTGATGCTCTCTTGACGCAGCTTCTGCGACCGGCCCGACCCGATTATGGCTGGCTGTCGGAGGAAACCGCCGATGACAGATCGCGCTTAAACGCACGGCATGTGTGGGTGGTTGATCCCATCGATGGCACCAGAGCCTTCATCAAAGCCAAGCCCCATTTCACCATATGCATTGGGCTTCTGGATCAAGGCGTCCCAGTTTTGGGTGTCGTCTTTAATCCTGCGACGGGAGAAATGTTTCAAGCGACACGGGGAAACGGTGCGCGCCTCAATGGTGTGCCCATCGCGCCCAGCACAACTGACAATATCGAGAATTGCGCCATGTTGGGAGATCCCGCTATGTATCGCCATCCGGCTTGGCCTGTGCCTTGGCCGCAGATGGATGTCGTTTCGCGCAATTCCATCGCTTACCGCATGTGTCTGGTGGCGGCGGGCCATTATGATGGTGCCATCGCACTATCAGCCAAGAGCGATTGGGATTTGGCGGCGGCTTCTGTTATTGTCGCCGAAGCGGGTGCTCTAGCGACCACCCATGAGGGCCAAGCCTTTCGTTATGACCATGATATTCCCCTCCAAAAGAGCCTTGTGGTGGCTGGCAAGGCACTTCATCCCTTGCTAATTGAGCGTGTAAAACACATAAATCTAGCGTGAGGATCTTATGAGCCAAAATGCCCTGCCCAAGCGCCAATTGCTGCACCTTGTGATCGGCGGTGAGATAGAGACACTGGGCGATGTCGCGTTTCGCGATGTCTCGAAGATCGATTTTGTTGGGGCCTATCCCAATTATGCGCTGGCCCGAGAAGCTTGGAAAAGTGCCGCCCAACGCAGCGTCGACAATGCCCATATGCGCTATTTCGTGATCCATGCCCACCGTCTAATCGATCCTGACGGTCCAGAACCCGATGACGAAGACCACTAAGACGACAACACTCCTGAAGCGGTTTTGGGCAGGTTGGCTGAAACCCTATCAAGGACTGTTAGTGACGGCGACCTTCTTGATGGTCGTGGTGGCGCTGGCTTCGGCTTCCTATCCTGTTCTATTTGGTCAGATCATTGACGCTTTAGCACAGCTTAGCAAAGGCTCAGCGCATCGTAGCGAGACCGGAGCGGATTTTTCGCCTGAGCAGATCGCATTTCTGGGTCCACTGGTTTTGATTGCCACCGCACTTGTGAAATCCATTGCGCTTTACGGGTCAACCGTCTTGACCAATCGGTTGGCCTTATCCTCAACGACCGCCCTGCAGCAGGACCTATTCGCTAAATTACTGGGCCTTGATTATGCCCGCCTAGCTGGCGAGGCCTCTGGCGCATTTGCAGCCCGCTTTCTCAACGATGTCAACGCCGTGCGCGATGCGGTTTTGCGCGCGGCCAATAGCTTTATTCGCGATCTCTTGACGCTGATTGGCGTCATCGGTGTGATGATCTGGAGCGATTGGCAATTGGCGCTCGTCACTTTGATCATTTTGCCCCTTGCCATTGGTCCTGTGACAGCGATTGGCGCGCGCCTGCGTCTCACCGCTACCGATGCCCAAGCGCAAGCCGGTGATCTGGCGGGCGTTGTTGAGGAAAGCCTTGGCGGTGCGCGTCTCGTTAAGACCTATGGGCTGGAGGCCAGTGAGAGTAACCGGGTCGGCAAAGCGCTTGAGACCCGCCGTGGCCTGCTTCTCCATATGGCCGAGCAAAAGGGCCGCGTTGATCCTATTCTTGAGGTTTTGGGCGGTATTGCCGTTGCCGGGGTTTTTGGATTTGCGGGGTTTCGCATTTCTCAAGGTGCGGCCAGCGTTGGCGATCTCTTTGCCTTCATCGCATCCTTATTGACCGCCGCCCAGTCGATCCGCAGCCTCGGCGGCCTCAACACTGTCTTGCAGGAAGGCCTTGCCGGGCTCGAGCGTTTCTTCGCCGTGCTGGACGAAACCCCGACGATTGGCGACAAGATCGATGCTAAAGACTTGCCTGAGGGCAAGGGCGAGGTCATTTTTGAGAATGTCAGCTTTAACTGGCCTGATGGCACCACGGCTCTGAGCGACGTGAGCTTTCAAGCCAAGCCTGGGCAGACATTGGCCCTGGTCGGCCCATCTGGGGCCGGCAAATCAACCATTTTAAACCTCGTCCCGCGCCTATTTGATCCCCTCTCAGGGCGGGTCTTGATTGACGGAACCGCTATTGCCGACGTTAAGCTCTCAAGTCTGCGGGCCAGGATTGCTTTGGTTTCCCAAGACGCCACTTTGTTTGACGCCAGCATCGCCGATAATGTCGCAATGGGCTTGTCAGACGCCAGCCGTCCCGCGATCAAAGCGGCTTTGGATGCGGCGGCGTGCGATTTTGTTGATCGCCTAGAGGCTGGCATAGACGCGCCTGTCGGTCCTAGAGGGTCGCGCTTATCGGGCGGCGAGCGGCAACGCGTTTCACTCGCGCGGGCGATATTGCGGGATGCATCGATTTTACTGCTTGATGAACCCACCAGTGCTTTGGATTCAGAATCAGAGGCCCGCGTGCAGCAGGCGCTTGATGCCTTTGCGGCCAATCGCACGACAATTGTTGTCGCCCATCGCCTTGCAACCGTGCGCCGCGCTGACCTGATTTTGGTGTTTGATCAGGGTCGAATTGTTGAACAAGGCACGCATGAAACGCTTATCGCACAAGGCGGACTTTATCGGGATTTGGCGGCGCTGCAATTTAGCGATTAGGGTCTATCGCAGTTTGATTTAAACAGGCGCCGCCTTCAACTTTATCTGTCGGTGACCACCTTTGGTGATGGCTATGCCATACCAAAGGCCGGTTGCGATTATCTTTGGGCGATTTGGCGAGTCAAGGTCGCAGCTCTGCTGCGCCACTGCGTGGCTGATTTTTCTACGAAAAATCAGACCTTGACGCGCTAAATCGCCCGTCCACAATTGCATAAGGATTTTGGTGAACCAGAAGGGACACCAAAATCCGTCCTAAGCAAAACGATCAAAAACTAACGCAAGTCATCGAATTTGTGACCTTTTGTGGGCGAGATTGGCTCCACAGCACCCCTCATCGCCATTCGTCGCGACCGCCTTTGCGCTCGCGAGTCAAGTTCATGTGGTATTGGAAACGCTCTGGGCGGTAATAGCCGTGAACCGCTTCAATCGGCGCGCCCTGCGCATTGCGCATGACCCGCACGATACTGAGCAAGGGTGAGCCGGTTGCAACCTTCAGAGCCTGAGCGGCGGCGGGTTCAGCGCTGCAAGCGGTGATCCATTGTTCGGCAGAGGCCGATAAATGCCCTGCGGCTTCAAGCAAGTCCAGCATTGGCTTATGAGCCAAATCCTCGGCGTCAAAACCATTGGCGACGTCCACGGGCAGATGGGTGATAATATAGGAGAACGGCTCACCCTCTAATCTGCGAA
This sequence comes from Hyphomonadaceae bacterium, assembly GCA_040378245.1. GTDB lineage: Bacteria > Pseudomonadota > Alphaproteobacteria > Caulobacterales > Aquidulcibacteraceae > Aquidulcibacter. The sequence goes on from JBEINE010000039.1 coordinate 15,881, forward strand.
CCCGCTCCGCCCTTTGCACAGGCACACCGCTCGGCAAGCCCAAAAGCTCAGCGATTTCAGGCGTGGCGGCGACGCGGTCGACATGTATCAATTCGACTTGCGTAGAGAGGCCCATAGTGCGCAGCGCTTCCATCAGATTGGCGAAGCTGCCCTTCACCAATGGAATGGTGGCATTATAGGTGACAACCGTCCCCCGACCGCGGTGGCGAGATACAAGTCCCGCAGAGGCCAACTCATTGAGCGCTCGCTTCACCGTTATGCGCGACACGCTGAAAATCTGCGTGAGATCCTGCTCCCCAGGTAGGATAGCGCCCAATGGAAAGGCACCCGAGCGGATACGCTCACGCAGGATGAGAAACAATTGATGATAGAGGGGCGTGGGCAACCCTGAATCTACCATGGTGGAGTTTAAATCAGCGCTCAGGCTGAAAGTCGACACGCGCGCTTCTTGCATAATCCAACCATAAACCCCTCCGCCAAAATGAAAAGAGGGCGCACCTGCATGCGCCCTTATTCAGGTTGTAGTTTTGACTTTGGACTAGAATTCATAATCCAGTGTCAAGGTAAATGACCGGCCACGTGGGTCAGCGACCCGTGGCTCATAGCTTGAGCCGCCGCCAGTTTGGCTGAGATATGAGCGGGCAAACGGGGGATCGGTGTCAAGCAGATTTCTAATCCCAAAAGTGATCGCGAAATTCTCAAACCCAGTATAGGATGCTGACGCATTATAAATGGTATAGGCCTTGGTTTTCACAGCGTCATTAGGTGGATTCACCAATCCGTCTTTCACCCCGTCGACGACTTGATCAGTATATCCTGAGCTATAGCGTTGCGACAAACTAACGTCCCAAGTCTCGGCGCTATAGGTAACAAAAGCGGTATGCTTATACTCTAGGAAAAGCTCGTCCGCATCTGTAAACCGCGAAGTCAGATCACGTCCATACGGCAAGTTCGGCAAAACTTTTCGCTTTGCCTTAGTTACAAAGCTGCTGTCGATCCCCCCATTAATCCGACCGCCAAATGCCTTTGTTGCCCCGCGCAGCGCCAGTTCGAAACCTTCGGTCAAAGAACCACCGGCATTGACGCTCCGCTGATCAATGAAAGTGATGCGGTTTTGGCTGTCACGAAGAAAGTTGCCTCTAAAAATATTGAAATTGTCGACAAGTTCAGCGCGTGTGATGCTACGGATCGTATTCGTGCGCTCAATCCGCCACCAGTCAACTGACGCGCTCAGTTGGGGAGTCGGTTCGAGCACAAAGCCTACCGACAAGAGCTCAGCGTCTTCAGGCTTCAAGTCTGGCTTCCCGCCTGACAAGGAATTCAAAATTGGCGCAGTTGGGTCTGCGGTCCGATCAGCCAAATCCGTACAGCCTGCAATCGCCGCATTAGGTCTGGCACCCGGGCAAATGGCCGGGTCAGCAAAGGATTCAAAAACTTGGCTCGCGGAAATCGGATTAAACAAGTTTGAGAAGGTTGGTACGCGGAAGGCCGTGTTATAGGAACCCCGGAATGCCAACATGTCGATGGGACGATATCTGAATGTCACTTTTGGGTTTGTAGTCTCGCCAAACCCCGAATAGCTGTCCAGACGGGCCGCCAAAGTTACTTCTAAGTTCTGGAGGACCGGCACCAAAAACTCTGCATACACCGCCTTTACGTCCCGGCTAACGCTGGACAAAGCCGGCTTGCTATCAATAGGTGCGCCCTCAATGAACGCGGCGGCGGCACCGACGCGGGCCTCACCTTCAAACTTGTAGCGATCAACGCGAATATCGACACCAAACGCCGCTTGAACAGGCCCGGCTGGTAGATTGAACAAAGGACCGTTGATCGAGAAATCAATCTGATCTGATTCTGAGCGACCAAAAGCAATTTGGATGCCGCGCGCCTCGGCAGTTTTCAACAAGGCTAAGGCTTCTGGCGTTTGGGTTTCGCCTGGGCGCAGGAATGGGTTGATGACGCTTTGACGCAACACATCGCGAATGCCCACAATCTTAAGGGCCGGATCGGTTGCACGATAATAATATCCGCTACCAGTTACGGATTTAGATTCGCTAAAGGCCGTATAGGCACCCAACGAATACTCCCAATCCTTGATTAGGAAAGGACCTTCCAGACTGACAAGGAAACGTCCGGTGTCAG
>JBEINE010000283.1:0-2289 GCA_040378245.1 Hyphomonadaceae bacterium
GAGCCAGGCCCGGCAGTATTCTGGTTATAGATGCCATTATCCTTGATAACACCACAGAACCATTGGTTAGGGTTGTTATTCGTAGTAGCTGCAACACCCCGGTAAGCGTTGGAGCGGAAGCCCGGATAGCAATTATTGGCGTCCGAGCTTTGGAAGCCAAAAGCACGCGCGCCATCTTCGTCCTTCGCGGCAACCAGACGTGCTCGCACCGTCAAGCCATCGATCGGACGCACTTCCAGAACGCCTGCGATTGATCGAGTCTGCTCTTTACCGAGTTTTTGACCAGGTGCTGAGGCATTAACAAACTCCCCATCATATTTGTAGCCACGCGCCGATAAAGATCCGGAGATGCGATCTGTGATGGGGCCAGCGATGCTGACATTGATCGATTCTTCACCAAAATCCGCAAGCGATACAGTTGCATTGGCGCGGAAGGCTGAGCCTGGGCTACGCGTGATGAAGTTGATTGCGCCTGAATAGGTGTTGCGGCCATAGAGGGCCGACTGCGGCCCTTTGATCACTTCAACGCGGGTGACATCGGACATATCAATTGAAGTGATGTCGCCCTGATAATAGACACCATCGACGAAATAAGCGGCACCAGCCTCAACACCTGCCTGAACGCCTGCCAAAATGCTGGCTGCACCGCGAATAACCGGGCGATCGGTCGCCCGACCAAAAGCTTTTGAGAATGATAAGCTAGGTGTGAACCGCGCGAGGTCATCAATTGATTGAATGTTCAAGCGCGCAACGTCTGCAGCGCCAACAGCGGTAACGGCGACGGGCGCACTGATCAGCGCTTCGCTGGTTTTACGCGCCGTTACGATAATCGTCTCAACTTTGGTTCGGTCTTCAACACTGGCGGCGGCGTCTTGCCCCAAAACCGTCGCCGGCATGGCAATCATCAGAGCCGCCAAAGCGGCTGAGCTCGTTAACATCAATTTATGGCCCATAATTTTTGTCCCCTTAAGATGCGCTAGCCGCACTAAGACGCCGTCGTCACAATTTTGTTGTGATTTTGCTAAAGAGTATATCTAGTAAAGGAAAGATGCCAAGGCACTTTTCATTGGTGGGTGTGCCTCTATGGCAACACATTTGGCCTTCATGGGGTTTCGAGCGCTGACAAAATTGCGTCCCCCATGGCAGAAGTCGAAAGCTGGCCGCCCAGATCGGGTGTCCGAGCGCCACACTTCAGCGCCGTCTCTACAGCTGCAAAGAGCCTGTCAGCCAGCACCGGCTGACCCAATGACCATCGCAGGGCCATTTCCAACGACAAGATGGCGGCAATCGGGTTGGCAACGCCGCGACCTGCAATATCGGGGGCTGACCCGTGGATAGGCTCATAGAGGCCGGGCGTTCCAGGGGCACCTAAAGCGGCACTCGGCAATAAACCAATCGAGCCTGTGCAAGCAGCCGCGAGATCCGACAGGACATCGCCAAATAGATTGTCAGTCAACAGGACGTCAAATTGGCGTGGCGCGCGGACCAGTTGCATGGCCGCATTGTCTGCATACATGTGATTAAGGACTACATCGGCATATTCGGCGCTGTGAAGGCGGGTAACCTCCTGCCGCCATAACAACCCCGATTCCATGACATTGGACTTTTCGAGGCTGGTGACGCGGCCCGAGCGCTTTCGTGCGAGTTCGAAAGCGACTCTCGCCACACGGATAACTTCCCCGCTGGTATAGACTTGATTATCAAAACCGCGCCTTGAGCCATCGGCAAGTGTCTCGATACCCCGTGGGGTACCAAAATAAACCCCACCAGTCAGCTCACGGACAAATATGATATCAAGGCCTTCAACGAGGTCGCGTTTGAGGCCAGAGGCGTCCGCAAGCGCTGGAAAACAAATAGCCGGACGCAGATTGGCGTAAACATCCATCTCTTTTCGAAGCCGCAATAGACCCATTTCTGGGCGCAGGTCGCGCGGCGCATCCGCCCATTTGGGGCCGCCAACCGCCCCCATCAAAGCGGCATTGGCCGACTTGGCCTGAGCCACCACGTCGTCCGTGATGGGCGTCCCAGTAGCGTCAATGCTGGCGCCGCCGAACAGGGCGGTATCCACGTCCAGAACAAGACCATGGTCAGATTTCAAGGCATTAATCACGCGGACGACTTGGGCAATGACTTCAGGGCCGATGCCGTCGCCAGGTAAGAGGAGGAGTTTTGGGGTCATATTGCGCACCTAGCTATGATTTGCCTATCCGTCACGCCCTCAAAGACATTGGCCTAGGGTCTGTCCCGTCTTTTTTGAATCAAAAAAGCGGGATAAACAGACCCTAAATC
>JBEINE010000158.1:0-6912 GCA_040378245.1 Hyphomonadaceae bacterium
AAGGGTGAGAAGCTCAAGACAATTGGCCGGTTTCTGGATGCCTAAAATGACTTGCACGATGTCTCTGACGAAAAGCTAGCAGACAGCTTTGGTAGGCTGCCCCCCAAAAACAGATAGTCTGACCAACACAATTCGAGGGTCTGTCCCACTTTTTTGATTCAAAAAAGCGGGACAGACCCTAGAACTTTAAATCAGAGCCTACTTTTTGCAAAAAGCTGTTTCAGATTTTACACAAGATGCGTTAGAGGGCTCCGAGCACGCCGCGTATTTCGTCCATCGCCTCCTCCAACGCGACGCGGGCCGCTGTGACGGCTTCTTGGAGGTTATGCTCACGCGCGCGCGCAGCCTCTAATTCCATAACAAGCCGAGCTGCCTCATCAGGGCTGGAATCGTTGGCCAGACCCCTAGCATGAGCCTTGGCATGAGCCAGCCCGTCTTCAAAGCCCGCGCTGTGGGCCATGCTTGCCAGTTTCTGGACAGAGGCGGCGAGAGCGGCCTCAAGGCGCGACAAAGCGGCGTCAAAGCGCTCTGCATCGTCTTTCACGGTTGGATGGGTTGGAGGTCTCATTACATCACCTTAGCCGAGTTCTCCGCGAAAACCAAAATTGGCTGTTTCAGTGCCCTTCTGGAACTCGAACATGGCTGGACCGTTAGAGTCATGTTGGCTATAGCGTCTCCCACTTGTAGGCCAACAATTTGCCAAGGTCTGGCGCGCAACTTCGTTTCTATCGAAGTGAAAGGCGCTAGCGGGTGGTACGTGCCAAAAGCGGGTTACGTGCAGTTCCAAAATGGAGACGATTATGAGTGTGCGGGTTGCTATCAATGGATTTGGCCGGATCGGTCGCTTGGTCCTGCGGTCCATCATCGAACATGGACGCACTGATATTGAAGTTGTCGCGATTAATGATTTGGGTCCAGCCGACATGAACGCGCATTTGCTGAGATTTGATAGCGTTCATGGTCGCTTCCCTGCCAGTGTCAGTGTTGAGGGCGACACCATCGTCATTAACGGCAAGTCCATCCGCGTAACGGCGATCAAAGACCCGGCGTCTCTGCCTTGGGCTGAGTTAAATGTTGATATTGCGATGGAGTGTACGGGGCTATTCACACAACGTGAGAAAGCCGCAGCGCATCTGACGGCTGGGGCCAAGCGCGTTTTGATCTCCGCGCCGGGCGAGAAAGCTGACAAAACCATCGTCTATGGCGTCAATCACACCAGTCTGACCGCCGCCGATGTGATCGTCTCTAACGCATCCTGCACGACCAATTGTTTGGCCCCACTTGTTCAGGTTCTCAATAATGTAGTTGGGATCGATAAGGGGTTTATGACCACAATCCACTCTTATACCGGCGACCAGCCTACGCTTGATACCATGCACAAAGACCCTTACCGCGCTCGCGCTGCGGCTTTGTCGATGATCCCCACCACGACGGGCGCGGCTAAAGCCGTCGGCCTTGTTTTACCGGAATTGGCTGGGCGGTTGGACGGGGTGGCAATCCGTGTACCCACGCCTAATGTGTCCTGCGTTGATCTTAACTTCATCGCGTCGCGGCCAACCAGTGTCGAGGAAATCAATGCGGCGATTATAGCCGCTGCTGACGGCTCTCTCAAAGGGGTGCTTGGATATACCTCTGAACCCAATGTATCTATCGACTTTAATCACGATAGCCATTCCTCAACATTCGCCCTTGATCAAACTAAAGTCATGGATGCAACATTTGTTCGCGTTCTGTCGTGGTATGATAACGAATGGGGCTTTTCGACCCGTATGGGCGATACGGCGATTGCCATGGCTAAACTGATTTGATCTTTTGGTTTGGGCCATCGCGGAGTGCACAGCCTTGATCGCGCGGATCATACGATAATGGAATGGTAATGACGTTTAGATCACTCAAGGAAGCCAATCTGTCGGGCAAACGCGTTTTGGTGCGTGCGGACTTCAATGTCCCTGTTCATGACGGTGTCATAAGTGACGATACGCGGCTGAAGGCGGCGCTCGCGACGATCATTCACTTGCGTAACCAAGGCGCGAAAGTCATTTTGCTGGCCCATTTTGACCGACCTAAAGGTAAAGTTGTCCCAGCCATGTCATTGGCGAAAGTCGCGCCGGCGCTCAGTCTATTGATCGGCGCCCCTGTTGCTTTTGTTGGTGAAACGGTCGGTGAGGCGGCAACGCGTGCTGTCTGCGCGATGAAAGATGGCGATATTCTCCTGCTCGAAAACACCCGCTTTAGTCCAAGCGAGGAGATCAATGATCCAGCCTTTAGTGCACAATTGGCAGCCTTGGGTGATGTTTATGTCAATGACGCCTTTTCAGCCGCACATAGGGCGCACAGCTCCACTGAAGGCGTCGCCCATCTCTTGCCGAGTTATCCAGGCCTGTCGCTAGAGCGGGAATTGCACTTTTTAGATAAGGCGCTTGGCAGCCCCGTGCATCCGGTTATTGCGGTTGTAGGTGGGGCGAAAGTGTCGAGCAAAATCGACTTATTGGTGAACCTCGTTACCAAAGTCGACACTTTGGCGGTGGGGGGCGGCATGGCCAATACGTTTCTGGCCGCTAGGGGCATTGGCGTTGGCAAGTCCTTATGTGAGCATGATTTATTGGCGGTCGTCCGTGACATAGAAGCCAAGGCTAAGGCGAACAACTGCACGATCCTGCTCCCCGCCGATGTCGTTGTCGCAACCGCCTTTTCCGCTGATGCGCCCCACCATGCGTGCGATGTCGGCAATGTCCAAGCTGACGAGATGATATTGGACGCCGGTCCTAAGGCTGTTGCGGCTTTAGCCCATGCGATGGAGCATGCCAAAACGATTGTTTGGAATGGGCCGCTGGGTGCCTTTGAACTTGAGCCTTTCGCAAAGGGGACGATGGAAGCGGCACGCACGGCCGCTGGCCTTGCCAAGGCTGGCCGCGTGGTTGCGGTCGCAGGCGGTGGCGATACGGTTGCGGCGCTTCATCAGGCCGGTGTCAGCGATGATTTCACCTTTGTATCGACCGCCGGGGGCGCGTTTCTTGAATGGATGGAAGGTAAGCCTCTACCGGGCGTTGAAGCCCTCAAAGTTTAACAATATCTGACACGAACAATTGGAGAATATGATGAAACTTGATGATCTTGTTGCGATCGCAAAAGCGATGGTCGCGCCCGGCAAAGGTATTCTTGCGGCGGATGAGAGCATTGCGACAATTCGCTCGCGGTTTGATTCAATCGCAATTGAGTCAACGCCAACCTCGCGGCGCGATTATCGCGAGATGCTGTTTCGCGCGGATAAGGCTATGAATGAGCATATTTCCGGCGTTATCCTTTACGATGAAACCATTCGCCAATTTGCTAAGGACGGCTCGCGATTGGTTGAGATCATCAAAGCACATGGCTCAATTCCTGGCATTAAGGTCGATATTGGTCCCCGCGAAATGCCGTTCTTTCCAGGTGAACGCGTGACTGATGGACTTGACGGTCTGCGCGATCGCTTGCGCGACTATTATGTGCATGGCGCGCGCTTTGCCAAATGGCGCGCGGTGATCGATATTGATGCCACAAGGCCTTCCGCTGGTTCTGTAAAGGCCAATGCGCATGCTTTGGCGCGCTATGCAGCGATGTGTCAGGAAGAAAATATTGTTCCCATTGTTGAGCCAGAAGTTTTGATGGATGGCGATCACGATATTGATCGCTGCTTTGAAGTCACGGAATATGTGTTGAAATCGACCTTTACGGCGCTCTATGAGATGCGGGTTCGGCTGGAAGGGATTGTATTGAAGCCCAATATGGTCATAGCTGGACGTAAATGCCCGAAACAGGCCAGTATTGAAGAAGTAGCCGACAAAACCGTGCAATGCCTAAAGAATGTGGTGCCCTCAACCGTTACAGGCATCGCATTCCTGTCTGGTGGCCAAAGCGACATTGACGCCACAGCGCATTTGAACGCGATGAATGCGCTCCATGCCTTGCCTTGGAATATGACCTTCTCATATGGCCGCGCGCTTCAAGCCGCGCCCCTCAAGATTTGGGGCGGAAAACCTGAAAATGTTCAAGCCGCCCAAGACGCCTTTTACCATCGCGCCAAAATGAATGGCTTGGCAAGCCTTGGCAAGTGGTCGCCAGAGATGGAAGCGGGCTAGAGAAAATCACGTCAACATTGAAGCCCATACTTGACGATTTGCCTAAACTTTTGAACGTGTCGCTTGGGAAGGGTTTTGGTGCCCATTCTGGTTCACCAAAAGCTATCACGGTCAAATAAGTCTGACGATAGCTCGGTATGAGTGGTATCGTCGTAGATTACGTGAAGTCCGCCACCTTATTGTCCCGGCGGACTATAACCAACGCTCGCCCCCGGTCCCAAGGGCCAATCGAAAGCCACCCAAGCGGCCGTCATGGTGATGCCGGCCACCATAAAGCATAGCGCATAGGGCAACATAATTGACAAAAGGGTGCCAACCCCGACGCTTTTGTCCCAACGGCGGCAAAACATCAGGATCAGCGGGAAATAGCTCATGAGCGGGGTCATGATGTTGGTATAGCTGTCGCCCATGCGGTAGGCGGCTGTTGTCATTTCAGGCGATATGCCCAGCAGCATGAACATCGGAACCACGACTGGGGCCATAGCACTCCATTTGGCTGAAGCCGATCCAATAAACAGGTCCAGGAACGAGGAAAACATCTGCACTGAGACCAAAAGGATCGGCGCGGGCAAGGCCATTTGCTTCAAAATGTCGGCACCATTAATGGCCAAAATCGGTCCCAGTTTTGACCAATTGAACATGGCAATGAAATGGGCAGCGAAAAAAGCAAAGACAATATAAGGCGCCAGCGATTTGATCCCCTCCACCATCATAGCCACCACATCGCGATCTGATTTGATGGTGCCTGTCGCTGTCCCAAAAGCGACCCCGCTGGCTAGAAACAACAATGTGAAAGCGGCGATAAGGGATTGATAGAAAGGCTGTAATTGCGCGGGGCCAGACTTGGTTTCGTCAATCAAAGGCGTAAAGCCCGGCCATAAGGTCAGCGCGGCAAACAAAGCGATGACACACAAGGCAGCGAGGCCTGCACGACCCAAGCCAGTCTTTTCGGCAGGCGTAACATCGGACTTTTCAAGCTCAGCAATAATTTCCGCATCGGGCTGACCCGCCCACGGTCCCAGACGAGGCTCAAGAATATAGTCGGTCACAAACCAGATAATGGGCGTGAACACCACAACAATCGCCAGAATAAACCACCAATTGCCCAGCGGGTTCATCGTCCAAGTGGGGTCAATAATGCGCGCAGCTTCTTGTGTGAAACCAAACAAAAGCACGTCGAGTTGGCCGGGCGTCACATTTCCCGCAAAGCCGCCTGATACGGCGGCAAATCCAGCACCAATCCCCACCAGTGGGTGACGATGTGCGGCCGCATAAACCAAGCCGCACAGCGGGATAAAGACGACATAGCCAGCATCGGAGGCATGGTGGGTCATCATGCCAATGACGGCCACAACAGGTGTCATCAAAGCCCGCGGCAGACCGCGCAGACTGGAGCGGATCAGCGCTGAAAACAGGCCCGCACGCTCAGCGACCGCCGCCCCCAGCATGATGACTAAGACCAATCCCAAAGGCGCAAATCCAGTCAGTGTCTTTGGCATATCGACGATCAGCTTGGTCAGATTGGCCTCTGAAAACAGGCTATCGGCTTTAAAGGTCAAAATCCCGTCTTTAAGCACGCCGCCTGTGGGTGCCTCGGTCCCTGAAAATGGCAGAGAAGCCGACCAGCCCAGTGCTGCCCCGATCGCTGAGAGCCCCATCAAAAAGGGGATCAACCAAGCAAAAATCATGACGGGATCGGGCAAAAGATTGCCGATCCGCTCAACCAATCCCAGAAAGCCTTTTTGACGGTCGATTGGGGGCAGGGCCTGATCTTTAGGTTCGCTCATAAATTGCACCTTCAGTTTGTTAAATGGCCAAGGGTCGCGTGACTGGCCTCATGACTGCCAGAAAAATCGCGACTAAGTAAGGGACTGGCAAGATCAGGCGCAGTTTCATATGTGACCTCAGCTCGTGACACCAGACTGCCAAACGACCACAGCAGCGTCAAATCATTGGTCGTTTTGATATCATTCTGCTACGGACGGCCCTATTGCCTTAGAAAGCCCGAAATCGTGACTGAATCTGCTCGCGCTCTACCCCGATTATACCTCATCACCCCGCCCAGAATTGCTAACTTGTCGGGCTTTGCCAAGACATTAGAGGCGACGATCAAAGCAGGCGATGTGGCTTGTTTGCAATTGCGCCTCAAAGATGTGCCCGATGCGGAGGTTTTAGAAGCCGCTGCGGCTTTGTTTCCCTTAGCCCAAGAATTAGGCGTCGCTTGCCTCATGAATGATCGCCCGGACTTGGCAAAGGCATCGGGCGCAGATGGTGTTCATATCGGTCAACAAGATGGATCGTTGGCGTCTGCACGACAGACCCTTGGCCACGACGCGAGCGTGGGTGTCACATGTCACGATAGTCGCCATTTGGCGATGGAGGCCGCCGAAGCGGGAGCGGATTATGTGGCCTTTGGAGCCTTTTTTGATACCGCCACGAAAGTGCCGCTATCGCGCGCTAATCCCGATCTCTTGACATGGTGGCAGGAAGTAATGGAGGTGCCATGTGTGGCGATTGGTGGCATCAATCCCGATAATGGCGAAGCGCTGATGCGAGCTGGCGCGGATTTCTTGGCCGTCAGTAGCGGCGTTTGGGACTGGCCAGCGGGGCCAGAGGCAGCGAGCGCGGCATTCGCAGAAATGGCCCAAAGATGCGTTTGAAATCAAGTTGGCTGGCCCTGTGGCTGATCGCGTCCCCTGTGGCTGGCCAGACCCCGCCGTCCTCACCCGCAGCGCTGGCCCAAGGCGAGCTGGAAGAAGCGGTGCGTGCGTATCAAGAAGGCCGCTATGGTGAC
>JBEINE010000124.1:0-9030 GCA_040378245.1 Hyphomonadaceae bacterium
CCGATTCCGCACGAAGCCCAACACCGCTTACGCGCACATTTAGAACCAAACGCGCCGACCTCCTTTCGCCCGGCTAATGCCACTGCCAGCCAACCGCCACCTACCCACACCCGACAAACTGAACAACCTCCAACCGATCCCCCGCCTGCAAAACGCAAGTCTCCCAAGCCGACTTGGGCACAATCTCCCGGTTGCGCTCGATGGCTACACCGCGCGGGTCTGGGCCGAGGGTCGCGACTAACGCCGCCAATGAGGTTTGGGCGGCGAGGGTGCGGGGCTCGCCGTTGAGGTGGATGGTGATGTCTTGGCTCATGGTCTGGGATTTGGGCCGGGCTTAGGGGTTAGATCAAGGGGTGAGAAAGGGCGCGCGCAGCCTGCACTCAAAACAGGTCAGCCACTGAGATTTTAAGCCTGGGTTCGCGTAACGCGCTGACGGTGTCGGGCGCGGTAAAAGTCTGTACAGAGAGATAAATCCCCGCATCTGGCCCCCGATGCACGATGACGGATTTAGCCGGCACATCAAGGACCCAATAATCCTCTATGCCAGCACCGGCATAAAGTTCGGCTTTGGTTTTCAGGTCACGCTCACGCGAGGACCAAGCGATTTCCACCATGATTACGATGTCGCTCGCCTGTGGTGTCGTGGGCGCGTTGTTTTCTTTTAAGATAAACAAATCTGGCCCTAACAGTGTTTTGTCACCAATTTGGAACGCACCGCCTGTCTGGACCGACAAGCTTTCTTCGAGTGCTTGAGCGATCAGCACTTTATAAAACGCTTTAGCGGTACGTCTCTCCGTTAGCGAATGATTGCCCCCAGCCGGTGGAGTCATAACAAGTACACCATTTATGAGTTCATATTTATTGTGATCATTATCAAAAAAGCCCTGCTCATCCAGCAATCGCAGAGCTTCAACCGACATGGGGACGATTTCTGGGACGACTTCGGAAGGACGAATAATGGCGTTCATCGGGATTAACTACCATAGTTGCGAAAGGGCGGGAATAAGACATTTGACTGAATTAAGAATGGCGCTGCGCATTTTGCGCACTTTGCATCAAACTGAGTGTGCAATGAGCGCTGCACCCTTCCATAACGCGACAATCATAATCACTTCCCAATTGTGGCAAGCACGGCTAAACCATGGCAATGACAAATCCGATTTATGTGCTAGGTGGCCCCAATCTCAATCTTTTGGGCACGCGAGAGCCCGAGATCTACGGGCACGACACATTAGAGGATGTGAAGCGCGCGTGTGAGGCACGCGCTGCGGCATTGGGCTATGGGATCTCATTTCACCAATCCAATCATGAAGGTGTACTCATCGATTGGATCCACGAGGCGCGGACCGATGCCAGCGCCCTGATCCTCAATGCGGGGGGATTGACCCACACGTCTGTAGCGCTTCACGATGCGCTTAAAACCCTGTCTGTGCCTACCATTGAGGTGCATCTGTCTAATCCTCATAAAAGAGAGCCTTTTCGTCATCATAGCTTTATCAGCCCAGTCGTCAGCGGGGTGATTACCGGCTTTGGCCTTATATCCTATGTCCTTGCGATTGAGGCGGCGGCGCATCTGTGCCAATCGCAAGCCAATATTTGAAAACCAAGTGAAGGCACCCAAACGGGCTTTAGGAGATATTCATGCCAAACAACGGCACACCGACCGGTTTTGACACCAAACTCGTCAAAGACCTCGCCAAAATCTTGCGTGAGACAGATTTATCCGAAATTGAGGTCGAGAATGAAGGCGTGCGGGTAAGGGTCGCCCGGCAAGCGACGGTGACACAGATCGCCCCAGCGCCTTCAGTTACTCATGTCTCGGTGCCGACGACCCCGCCGTCAATGGAAGCGACACCCCCATCACCCGCGCCAAGCTCTACAATTGATAGGTCAAAGCAGGCGGGGATGGTCCCTTCGCCCATGGTGGGCACAGTTTATAGCCAGCCAGAGCCTGGTGCTGCCGCTTTTATCAAAGTCGGCGACAAAGTCAGCCAAGATCAAAAGCTCTTTATCATCGAGGCGATGAAGACGATGAATCCAGTGCTCTCGCCGCGTGCGGGTACGGTGACAGCCATCCTTGTGCATGACAGCCAGCCGGTTGAGTTCGGTGAGCCACTATGTGTGATTGAATAGGCGGGGCGGGGCGCGTGTTTGATAAGGTCCTCATCGCCAATCGCGGCGAAATCGCATTGCGGATACACCGCGCCTGTAAAGAAATGGGCATTGCAACCGTCGCCGTGCATTCCACCGCAGACGCGGATGCCATGCATGTGCGCCTCGCCGATGAAAGTGTATGCATCGGACCGCCCACGGCGTCGAAATCCTATCTCAATATCCCTGCTTTGATTGCTGCCTGCGAGATTACAGGCGCACAAGCCATTCATCCAGGCTATGGCTTTTTGTCGGAGAATGCCAAGTTTGCCGAAATCATTGAGGCTCATGGCTTGACCTTTATCGGTCCGAAGGCGGAACATATCCGCGTCATGGGCGACAAGATTGCCGCTAAGGCGGCTGTGAAGGCGGCGGGCATTCCCGTGGTTCCAGGCTCTGAAGGCGGGATAACTGATGATCTGGTCGCGATGGAAGTGGCCCAAGGGATTGGCTATCCGGTTCTGATTAAGGCCTCCGCAGGCGGGGGTGGGCGAGGTATGCAATTGGCGCGCTCGGCTGAGGAATTATCGGTGGCACTGTCAACAGCGCGAACTGAGGCCAAGAATGCCTTTGGCGATGATACGGTATATCTGGAAAAATACCTCGCAACGCCACGCCATATTGAATTGCAAATTGTTGCCGATAGCTTTGGCAATGTCGTGCATTTGGGCGAGCGCGATTGCTCCTTACAGCGTCGTCACCAGAAAGTCTGGGAAGAAGCGCCCTCACCGGCTCTCAACGCAAAAGAACGTCATGATATTGGCGAAGTCGTTGTCAAAGCCATTGAGGCCTTGGGGTATCTGGGTGTTGGGACGATTGAGTTCCTCTATGAGGACGGCGCATTTTACTTCATTGAAATGAATACGCGCTTGCAGGTTGAGCATCCAGTCACTGAGATGATCACGGGCGTGGATTTGGTGCGCGAACAAATCCGCATTGCTGCGGGCATGCCTTTGTCATTCACTCAGGAAGAAGTAGTCTTTAACGGCGTCGCGATAGAATGCCGGGTCAATGCAGAGGACCCTGTGACGTTTGCGCCCTCGCCCGGAACCATCACCGATTTCCATGCCCCTGGCGGGCTTGGCGTTCGCTTGGATTCGGCGATCTACACGGGCTATAGAATTCCGCCTTATTACGACAGTTTGATTGGGAAACTGATCGTCCATGGACGTAACCGCAATGAATGCCTGATGCGCTTGAAACGGTCCTTGAGTGAAATGGTCATTGGGGGCGTCAAGACTACCATTCCTTTGTTCCAGCGCCTTTTGAACGAACGCGACATCATAGACGGCAATTACAATATTCATTGGCTGGAGGCATGGCTGGCTGAGAACACCGACGAAACGGAAAGCCCCAATGGGCTAAGCGAAAGCCAGAATGGGTGAACCGCGGCTTTGGTCCAGACGCCCTGCTCGACTGTTATCGGCGAGGCGTGTTTCCAATGGCAGATGGGCGAGACGACCCCCATCTGTTTTTGGTTGACCCTGAATCACGCGGTATCTTACCACTCGAACAATTTCATGTGCCGAGGCGCTTGGCTCGCACTGTGAAGTCAGATGTGTATCATGTCAGAATCGATCATGCCTTTCGTGAGGTTGTCGAAGCCTGTGCTGCCCCCCATGCATCGCGTCCCGAAACATGGATCAACCAGCCAATCCTAGAGCTTTATGACAGCCTGCATCGTCGTGGCATGGCCCATAGCGTTGAGTGCTGGCAAAATGAGGCCTTGGTTGGTGGCCTTTACGGGGTGAGGATTGGCGGGGCTTTCTTCGGCGAGAGCATGTTTTCCCGTGCGCGCGACGCCAGCAAAGTTGCCCTTGTTCATCTCGTGGCGCATTTAATTGTGGGCGGCTTTAAACTGCTCGACACTCAGTTTCTGACCGCCCATCTTCAACAATTTGGCACGCAGGAAGTTTCGCGCGCTGATTATCGGTCTCGCTTGGAAGCAGCGATCAATTCGTCGTCATCTTTTCCGTCGATCCATCTACTCGAGGGGGCGGAGCCGACTTTGGCGCAGGATCACCCACCTTGCCCCAGTCCGCACGAGGTCGATTTGAAGGGCGTGCGGTTGCAGCGGGGGCGGGAGTCGCGGCAGGGGTCAGGCGCGCGCTGCCTTCTGGCTCTTGTGCCTCAGGTGCCGCATTTCCCTCGCAACTGATCAACCACATATCATAAATCGGGTGATCAATAGGGGTGACCGAGGGACTGGACGCAATGACCCAGCCTTTGCGCAATAACCGCTCCCCTGTTTCAGCTTTGACACGATTGCGGTCACGTTGCGGCAGAACCGCCAATTGCTTGCGGTCGGCTCGGCCCGTATCTGAGACTTCGACATAGGCCCAAGCCTCAAAGGTATCGTCGGGGTGGGACATATAGCACCCAGAGACTTTAATCCGCAAAGAGCCATAAACGCCCTGACCACCTGTGGGAATACTCAAACGTGTATTGGTGCGGCTCTCTCGATCCAAGGCTCCCACGACAATATTTGTACCCCGTGACTCGCGCACGACAGCCGGCCCTTGAGCCGCCGCCTCTGGCGGGAACAACAATTCCATGGGCACGAGGGGAATCGTCGGAGGCGCTAGTGTTGGCAGGATCAAGCCATCTGCGTCAGCTCCAACGCCCGACTTCGTCTCAAGCCCGAGTTTCTCAGCGCGCTCTAACGCTTCTTGACGTGCCCGCTCACGAATCAAATCCTGCGGAGACTGCCAGTCTCCCCCTCCCTTCATCTGAAGAGCTGGGCTAATACCCTCAGAATCAGGCTCTGGAATTGGCCCAAGCTCAGGATCAATCCCGCCAGAGCCTTGCTTGCTATTGGGCCCCTGGTCGCGCCCAGCGTTTGGCGTGCTGCCAACATCAGGCCCCTGCCCGCGATTGGTTTTTTGCGCGGGAGTCCCAGACGCCGTTGGTGCCGCATCGGGTTGGGCTTGTTGAGCGATCACGCCTCCACCGGCTATCGCAATACCCACCGATGCGATCGTCACCATCAGCAAGCCTTTGAAAGTGGGCTTCATTTGGGGGTCCAAGCCGAATATCGCTCTGAGGTCTCATCAAGCCGCGTCGGAGATGCCAAGCTACCCTTGGGGCGATAGGCGAACACAGTTCCAGTCAAATTGGGGAGATGTGGCTTTTCCCAAGCATGCAGCAGGAAGGGCTCGACGGTCGGGGGTGCCTGAAAAGTGTGGTGTAGCCAGCCATGCCAATCAGCGGGAACACGTGAAGGTTCAGCATAGCCTTTATAGATCACATAACGGCGTTTACGGCCCTCTAGCGTGGCCTTGCGCTCTTCAAAGTAGCGATTGCCCTGATCGTCCTGACCAACCAAATCGGCCCGCTTGGCGATGTCAAAGAGTGCGCCCAAAGTCGCGCCATTCCACCACGTAAAGATTTTTGCCAACACGATCATATTTCCTTGTGCCGCACCATTATGGCGTGTGGGGCTCCTGCCTTCAAGTGAGACAGGCACATGAACAAAAAAGCGCTTCCTGAAAGAAAGCCTGCAGAAACTCAGAACTTAGGGCTGTTCGAATCTTGCGCAGGAGGTGATCCTGCGTGAAGTGATTCGGAGTTGGCACATCGTGACCTTAGATCGCAGCTTCTTTGCACAATTGGCGCCTGTGCTGCCGACTTTTCTCCCACCGCCCGAAATGGCGCGCGCGGCAGGCGTTAAGTGTCCATCGATCTTTGCGCCAGCGAGCTGGAGCCTAGGATCCGTCCACGCCTTGGGCGCGATGGCGCACTTGGTGGAAGGCGGTTCGATTGTCGAAACGATGCAGACGATCGCACAGCTTCTATCACGGCGGGCATTGGCAAAGAGGCTTTTGAGTGACGACGATACGGCGACCCTGTTTGAGGCAGCGATACTCTCCAGCTTGCTAGCGCAAAAGGTCGGCCTGTCTGAAGAGATGCTGAGAGAGTTGGGCCTCGTTCACGCTGTTGCCAAGCCAGCGCAGGCAATGACCCAATTCCCCGCGGCGCAAGCCCGTGCGGTTGTAGATGATCGCAGGCGAGCGCAGTTTGACGCTGCTGCCCTGACCGCAGGGCGCGATAGCCTGCGCGAAAGTCTGTCACGTGTCGGTCAAGCTGTCGCGCGTGCGCAGGGTCACGGCCACGACGATCCGCGCGACAATCCTGCACTGGCGCGCGCTGTTGCAGCCGCTTTTCGGGCCGGTGCACCCAGTGGCGCGGTCCAAGAGGTGATTGACGATGCTCGTCATGGCTATTTCACCGCAGGACCTCAAAGCGCCAATCATGAGCCGCCTATTTTGACCGGCGCTGAGATAATCTTGTCTGACAAAGGCGCGCTTGACGGTGATTTATGGCTCGACGCCGCCCGAACTGGCTGCACATTTTCATTCGGTCGTCGTCGGATAGAGCCATTGGCAGTTGTGCGCCTATCGGCATTTGAGCCGACCTCACAGCTCAGTCAGCTCACCTCATTGTGCGCCGTTTGGCTGTTGGCGCTTAGGGTCATGCGCGATGATGACGCCCCGCTCGCGCTCGGCTATTGCGACGGTGCTGCCCTCATAATGGCTCACGGCGTTGCTTATGGCAGCCCTGAAAGCAGCGCCCTCTTAAACCGTGTTTTTGCTGCAATGGGCCGTGGAGCGACCCTGCTGGCGGACGGACTGGGCGCACCCCATCTGATTGCCAATTTTGGCCCAAGTGCAGATTATCAGTCACTGTGCGCTTTAGGCGCCGACAGTCACGGTCTTGAGCCTATTCCTACGCCCCAGATTGAAATCCCCTTAGGCGGGGAAGCGACGCATTTTGGCTTGCGCCCAGCTGTCACCAAAGCGCTGGAGGCTTTAAACTTTGATCTACAGGGCGTCACAGCACAGATCATCGGTACTCGAACGCTGCACGGCGCGCCGGCTATCAATGTCGAGGCGCTGCGCCAGCGCGGCCTTGATGACATCGCCCTTCTTGCCATCGAAGAAGCTCTGACCAGCGCGCGAAGTCTTCGTGCTGCCATAAGCCCTTGGTTGCTGGGTCCAGAGGAAGTCGCTTTGGCCTGTGGGTGTAGCGTAACTGACGTGATGCAGCCGGGTTTTGATTTATTGTCAAAGCTCGGCTTTTCGTCTCAAGATGTCCGCCAAGCTGAACGTCATATTCTGGGCAGTGCCTTTGGCAATGGACATGATTGGGCCAAGTTGAGCGGCTTGCATATGGCTTTTGCGCCGCCAAGTCGCGACGACAGATTGGCATTGATTGGCGCATTGCCGCAAGAAATCCGGACGCACTTATCCTTCGCTCTCGTCCTAGAGAAAGGGGAAGACGGCCGGATTCTGCTGCCAAGCCTCGTCGCTCAAGTCGCAAATCTTGGCATCATCGGGTTCACGATCACTTTACCGACACCGCGTTTTGAAACCCCAAGCTATGAATTGGAGCGTTTTAGCCACGTAACCGAAGAACCCAAAATCGAGCGCGTCGAGGTTGTGGTTGAGCGGGTGGTCGAGCGTCTTGTGCCCCAGCCCACAACCCGTCGTCGCCTGCCTGATCGCCGCAAGGGCTATATCCAAAAGGCCTCAGTTGGGGGCCACAAAGTCTATCTGCACACGGGGGAGTTTGACGACGGGGAAATCGGTGAAATCTTCATCGATATGCATAAAGAGGGCGCGGCCTTTCGGTCTCTGATGAATAATTTTGCCATCGCCATCTCTATTGCTCTGCAATATGGCGTGCCGCTTGAAGAATATGTCGACGCCTTTGTCGGTACGCGGTTTGAGCCATCTGGCGATGTCGAGGGCAATGATTCCATAGCGCGCGCGACGTCTATACTTGACTATCTGTTCCGAGAGCTCGCCGTTTCATATCTAGGTCGTGATGATCTCTGTGAACTCAGCGACGATCATCATCAGTATATGCCCACGGATATGGGCGGGCTTGAGGCAGCTCAAGATGCAGCTCGCTTTGTGTCTAAGGGCTTTGCACGCGGCAGTGTGCCCGACAATTTGGTATCTTTTCCCTCACGAGAAACCCGCCCAGCACAAGGCGGCGATGCGTTGGCTTTGAGTGTCAAGGCCACAGCGACCAACGCCAGAGTGTCGTCTCAGACGGCCCCCCATTATGAAGGCAATCCCTGTCCGGAATGCGGCCACTTCACTGTCAAAGCGTCAATTTCGGGATTGGCATGCGACGCCTGCAATTGGGCCGATAACCGACATCGCGATTCGGGTTAATCAAAACGCCCTTTCCGCCTGCGACCGAGAGCATCTTGCGTAAAACCTGAAACAGATGTTCGCAAAAATATGCTCTAGCAGTCTGTCGTTCAACTCAGGCTCTGATTTGGGCGACAGGCTGCTAGTATGGCAGCGAGAGCGACGGCACACATCCTGCTCATACACGACCGACACTATTAAAAAATAAGCTGGAGCGACCGGAAATGAAACATCTCGCCATTGCCCTTGCCGCTACGGGCCTCATGGTCGCGCCCGCTTTGGCCCAAAATGCGACTGAGATCGCTTCAGTCAAAGCGGGCAAGTCCTGCCCTAAATGTAACTTGTTTCAAGCCGACCTTAGCTATACTGACATGTCGGGGAAAGACCTCACGGGCGCCCGCCTGCGTCAGGCCGATATGTCACTCTCAACAGCTGATCGGACTCATTTTTCAGGCGCGGATCTATCCATTGCCAATATGTATGGCGTACGCGCAGCAGGTGCTAACTTTTCCAAGGTTAATCTATCGCAAGCTATTTTAGTGGGCGGATATTTTTCGAGCGCCAACTTTGCAGGTGCTAACATCGCAGAGGCCAATCTATCGGGCGCACAATTGGCGGGCGCAAAGGGCCTATCCGCCGCCCAACTCAAATTAGCCTGTGGTGATGACAAAACAACCTTGCCCAAGGGGCTGACGATTGCGCCTTGCCGCTAATATTA
>JBEINE010000090.1:0-12145 GCA_040378245.1 Hyphomonadaceae bacterium
AGAGCGCGTCTGGTTCTAAAAGAACCAGGTTGCGCGGCTAGATATTTGATTTAGCGTCTGGTTATCCCGTCTTTTTTGATTCAAAAAAGACGGGACAGACCCTAGTGTTTGAATAGAACTCAGCCCCGACACATCTCGCGACGGTGTTTTGTGGCTGATTCAGCGCTGTGTCATGATGAAAACCCCACCAATGGGTGCTTTTGGCAGGGCCACCACCAAAGCACCTCCTGTGGCGGCATTGATACGGGCAGGATCGAGGCCCGCATTGATCAGCGTGTCGGCTACGATTTTGATCCGATTGGCTGCAAGTGTTGGGCTGACTGGGGCGCCGTCATCGCCTGAGACTGCGACCAACATGACTTTGCTGCGTACACAGCGATTGAGCTTTGGTGTCAGGCTGGCGAGCACGTCAGCCGCGGAGGGTGATAAATGATCGTCTTGATTGCTGAAGTAGATTTGGGTCGCTTCCCGCCCGCATAACCCATTGCCTATCTTGACTTTGGGCAGCGGGCTTGGGCGTTCGACACTGGTGCACCCCGCCAGCATCAGTCCTGTTAAAGCCAAGAGGCCAAGGCGGCTCATTTCTGTAGTCTCAAGGCCATAGCCTTCATTTGAGCAATCTCAGCCTCTTGGGCCGTAATGATTTTTTGGGCCAATTGGCGAGTTTGCGCGTCGGTTCCGTACTTTAAGACGACGCGCGCCATGTCGATCGCGCCGCGATGATGGGCGATCATGCCATAGAGGAAATCCAAGCTGGGATTGCCTGAAAAAGCAATATCCATGGCCCGGTGCATTCTGGCGTTAGCCTCCTTATAGGCGAGGGTTGAGGGCGCATCGGGCGTCGTGACCGCGTTTGCAGTCGCCGACGCAGCGGGAGTTTGGCCCGTGGCTTCTGGTTTCATCATATGACCACCGGGCATCATGTGATCATGAGGCATGGTTTGGGCAAAAGCTGGGGTTGCACAGATAGCGGCACATGCAACCATCAGGGATGGAAAAAATGACTTCATAATCTGTCTCCCAAAAACGCCATCATCGGCGAAAAAGTGGACCCAATTGGATCATTCCATTGGCGCGAAGTGAGATTCAACGAACCACAATTGTTGATCTATGCCACGCGATATTTCAGTAAACATATCGGCCGTATCCAAATCGCCAAATCCTGTGCAGCGTTGAGCGGCGTCGCGCACGGATTGTCCAAAAGCGGCTAAGGCCCCGGCCACCGCGAAGATGTGCTTATTCTCATCGGCTATATCCAGGGGATAGGGGACCAAGAAAGAATTCTTCGATGCGACTTGAATGGTGCCTTGCGCGCTACCGCCCAACCCACCGGCCCGCTCCGCCAGCATATCAGAAAACCCCTCCACCTCTTCCGATACCCGGTCAAATAATTGATGGATGGCAATGAAGTTCGGACCCCGCACATTCCAATGCGCCTGTTTGGTTTGTGCGTGAAGATCGATGGCCGCCGCCAAATGCAGGTTCAGTATCTCCACCGATTGGCCTCTGATGGCTTTGGGCAGTGTGTTGCGGGTTTTGTTCATGTTTAAGTCCTCTATGGGCACGTTGGGAGACCGCTTGAGACTTATCTGCACCCAGCTTTGATAGAGGGAATTGACCGCCGTCAATTTGGGACCGTTTGATCGGCGGCACTCTATTGCGCGAATACGAGACGGTTTGTGGTCTGGTCGGCTCAGATGATGCGATCAGGGCGCGAAGAAGCGGCCTTTTGTTCAAATCCGTAACTCATCTCCTCAAAGATCGACTGGACATGCAATGACCCATGATAGCGACCTCAAGACACGCGTGACCGAAGAATTGAACTGGGAGCCCAGCGTTACGTCCTCCCATATTGGCGTAACCGCGCAAGATGGCGTGGTAACCTTGAGCGGCCATACTGAGACCTACGCCGCCAAATATGCCGCCGAGAGAGCCGCCCTGCGCGTACGGGGGGTAAAGGCGGTCGCCCAAGAGATCGAGGTCCGTCTCCCCAATCACGTGAAACGCGCCGATGATGAAATCGCGCAAGCGGCTTTGCATCGGTTAGGCTGGGACGGTTCGCTTGACGAAGGCGACATTAAGGTCAAAGTTGAAAAAGGCTGGCTCACACTCAGTGGCGTGGTTGATTGGCATTATCAATCTGAGTTTGCCGAGGAAGATGTGCGCCGCCTTCAAGGCGTGGTTGGGGTCATCAACCACATCACACTGCGGCCGCGTGTCAACGTGGCCAATGTGGCTGCCGATATCGAACGTGCTTTGCATCGGTCACGATTTGGACCCAAGACCATTCACGTGCGAGCCGAAGGCGGGAAAGTCATTTTGTCAGGCACGGTCCATTCCTGGGCCGATAAACAAACGGCTGGCGCAACGGCCTGGGCGGCTCCTGGCGCGATTGATGTGCAGAATAACCTGACGGTGGAATGATCCACTTCCTCCATGCGCTCTGGTCAAAATGATTGAGTTCGGCCTTCGCTTCAGCCCACGCGTTCGACCTTGCCGTCCAGCATATGGATGCGTCGGTCGCAGCGCCCAGCGACGCTGCGGTCATGGGTGCAGATCAGGAAGGTCGTGCCTTCTGACGCATTGATTTCCCGCATCAGGGCCAGCACTTGATCCGAACTCTCGCGGTCAAGATTGCCGGTCGGTTCGTCGGCGAGGACCAGCAGGGGCTTGTTCATGAGCGCGCGGGCAATCGCGACACGTTGCTTTTGCCCGCCAGACAAGCGCGAAGGCCGGAAATCGCGCCGGTCGGCAAGACCAACCCGCTCTAGCAGCATGGCAGCGCGCACCTTCATTTGAGATGAGATACCCCCGGCCGGGGCAGCAGCGGGAAAAGCGACATTCTCGAGCGCTGAGAAATCAGGCAATAAATGATGAAACTGGAAGACAAAGCCCAAGCGCGCATTGCGGATCGCACTGACGGTCTTTTCATTAAGGCCAATTAGGCTCTGACCATCTAAAATCAAACTGCCCGATGTGGGGGTTAGGAGCAAACCTAAGATCGACAAAAGCGTCGATTTGCCTGATCCCGACGGCCCTTCGAGCGCGACGACTTCCCCGGCATCCAAGGAAAGATCAACACCCTTGAGGACGCGGGTTATCTCATCGCCATTGGTGAAGGATTTCACAATGTCTTTGGCGACCATAACGCTCATTGCTGAATCGCTTCCAGCGGATCAATAGAAGCGGCGGCTCGAGCGGGCAGGATCGAGGCCAAAGCGGCCCCTAAAGTCGTCAGGATGAAAGCCGCTGCATAACCGCCTTCAAATGGCGCTACGGGCAATATTTGGGCGCCAGTCGCATCTTTGATTGAGGCTAATTGGCTGACAAAGAAGAAACCGAGACCACACCCAAGACCCGCACCAATCGCACCAATCATCACCCCTTGGGCGACAAAAATCACCATGACAAAGCCTCTGGAGACACCAAAACTGCGCATAATGCCAATCTCGGCCCGCCGCCGATAGCTCGACAATAGGAGCGCACTTGAAACCCCAATGATGATCGAAATCAGTGCAAAGCTCTGGATCAGCATTCCTGTCCGCCCCTGCGCCGTTAAAGCGCTTTGCAGAGAGCGGTTCTTTTCCTGCCAAGGCGTTGCCTTAAGGTTCGTCTGTTGACCCAATTGGGTGGCGAGGTCGACGGCCAAATTGGGGTCACTTAGTTTGATTTCAATCGCTGTGACCCCGGTCGGGAGATCAAACAGAGGTCTGGCACTCTCAAGGCTCATGATGGCGACGCGCTCGTCGAGAGAGCCAATGCCTGTTTCATAAATCCCCGCGATAGAAAACAGTCTTTGCCCGCCCCTGTCCGAGCGCAACGTGACGGGCCGGCCAAGGCGCAGCCCTAAATCCTCAGCCAGCCGCGCGCCGATGAGGATTTCCCCGCCTCCAATGCGAGGGCGGCCTGCGATGATCTTTGACGATATCGATGAGATGGCATCAAGTTCGTCAGGACGAAGGCCTTGTACCGATACAGTGGCGGCTGCCTCCCCGCGCAGGAGGAAGACATTGCCGGTAATGATCGGGCGCGCGGCGATGACGTCTGGCTCACGTGCAATGATCGCCAGCGCGCGTTGCCAATGGCGGATCTGAAGGCGTTGCCCGCTAGAAACCGGCCTTTCGGTCAGCGTGGTGCCGTCTACCAGAATGCGTGCAACCCGCGTTGGTGGCTCCAGGTTGATATGGGATATCTGCCCCGTTGTTTGCGCAATGAGAAAAAGCGCCAGACCCTGTATCAATGCCGTGATGAACACAAAAGCCACCACCGCCAGCGCCACGCCAAGCAACAAAAGGCCCGATTGGAGCGGATTGGAGCCCAGATAACGCAAGGCGACTTTTAAGGCAAAGCGCATCAGGGTGTCATCTTCACAGGTTTTATGCGCGATTTACCCTTCAGTTTAAGCGGCTCCACAACAATCTGATCGCCAGCCTTAAGGCCCGTTTTGATGGCCACATCCTCGCCCGGCCAGTCTAGGATCGTCACGGCGCGGCGGCTAACCCGTCCAGAGCGGTCAGCCAGTAGCACATTTGATCCCTCCATGAGGGCGCTTTTGGGAAGAAGGAGGGCCTTGTCGAGCCTTGCAATGATGATGTTGACGTCAATTGTGCGGCCGGGGGGAAAAGCGTCAAAGCGCCCGACAGGCACTAAGCGGACGATCCGACCCCCCGTTGCCCGATCCACCTCAGGGCTGATTTCGGTGATGCTCGCTTCTATCTTCAGATTAGAGCCTGTGGGACTGAGGATGGCTTGCGCCCCGATCTTGAGCTTATCGGCATCGGCTTCATCAATCTCAGTTTCAATTTCGGGCGCACCGCCCGATCCAATGCGAAATAAGATTGTGGCACTATCGACAAATTGGCCGGGGTCCAGTGGTCTTGTCAAAATGATACCAGCCATAGGCGCCCGGATGTCAAATCGGGCAGCGCGGGTGCGGGCTTCACGCACCCCAGCCTGCGCCCCACTTACCGCGGCGCGCGCGGATTGGGCGGTGGCGTCGGCACTGGTGACGGAGGCGCGCGCGGCTTCAACGGCACCCTGCGCCGCGGCTGCCCCGCCTTGCGCAGAGCGTATGGCCGCGATAGCCGCCTCAATGCCAGCTTGGGCTGAGGATATAGCCGATTGCGTTGTTTGGACACCTGCCCGCGCCGCCGTCAGATTGGCGCGAGCGATATCGAGAGCCGCCGCACTGGCATAACCGCGCTGAGC
The DNA here is from genome assembly GCA_040378245.1 of Hyphomonadaceae bacterium. GTDB lineage: Bacteria > Pseudomonadota > Alphaproteobacteria > Caulobacterales > Aquidulcibacteraceae > Aquidulcibacter. The sequence continues at coordinate 5,209 of JBEINE010000090.1, forward strand.
GAGGGTTTGTGTCCGGTCAAAGTCGCGCTGCGCGACGTCCGCACTGGCGCGCTTTGATGCCAGATCAGCCTGAAAGCGGGCTAGGTCTGCACGCCTTGCAGCCAAATCACTTTGGCGTTGCGCGACATCGCCCTGCCGCGCCGACATCTCACCCATTTGGCGGGCGACATCGCCCTGTCGTCCAGATACATCGCCCGACCGCGCCAAAGCCTCAGCTGCCCTCGCCACCACATCGGCATTGGCGCGCTCTAATGCCGCCACTTGCTCACCTGCATCAACATAAGCCAGCACTTGGCCCGCCCGCACGACGCTGCCTTCATCGACCAGAAACTGGCTGATGCGCCCGGGCGCTTCGGGGCGAATTTCGACCGTTTGCCGGGGCACTGCGCGCCCAACCACTGCCAATAATTGGGATGCTGGCGCTTCAACCAAAGTCACAATCTCAGCCTCTGGCGGCGCAGGAAAGACAATGCGTTGGGCCACAAACGCGACCAATAAGGCCAGTGCTGCCCAGCTGAGATATGTGAGGACTTGTCGGCGCATAGTGGTGATGGACATAACTTCTTGTGACGTGATTTTGATGGCTGAGATGCAGTGACCCTCAAGCGAATCTTCCATGTACCATGAGCGGGAAAGCCCGCCCATAGCGGTGGTGGCGCATTTTTGTTTCCCAATCATTAACCGACTTAGGTCACCAAAGCGTTTGACAAGGGCAAGAACCGCTCGGGAACTGACGTGTATCATGGCAAACACACATCTTCTTTCGTTAAAGCCTTTGGCCATCGCCGCAAAGCACACTGGGTTTAGCTTTTTAAGCCTTGGCGTTGCCATGCTGATTATTGTCGGCGCCATTCAGGTGCTCGGTAAGGTCGAAGATGCAGGCCCCCGTGCCATGGCTGTTGTACCCAAATATCAACCCCCCGCCTCTAAAGTCGCGCCAGGGGTTGAAAAACCTGAGCCACCAGCGGCTTTGGCTTGGCTGCCTTGGCGCTTGCCCGATGGCGCTATGACGCCGTGGATGCCTGGAACCCCGCCCCCCAAGGCACCAGAAGGCGGCGCGCCTATTTCGCCAGAGGAAGCGGCACGTTTAGCAGCAGAGGCGACGGCCAAGGGCGAGCCTGTTCCGACCAGCGTTCTGGCTGCATCGGCGGCGGATGCGATCCCTCCGGTGAGCGGCAATGCCCGTATCATGGCACCCCAATTTGGCGAAGCCGTACCCGCCGCATCTTCAAATATTGAGGCGGGTGTGCGTGTCGTACGCGGTGGTGTACGCAGCGCGCCACTGAGTCAGGCCCCCGCGGCTGGGGTTCACCAATCAGGGCCGAATGGCGTTTTGCCGATCATAGGGCCAGGCGGTCGAACAGTCTTTGACGCGTACCGAAAGCCGTTCTCAGATACCGGCAAGCCGAAAATAGCCCTAGTCGTTGGCGGGCTTGGCCTCAATGCCCGTATCACCCAACGTGCCATCGATGAATTGCCCGCAGAAGTCACTTTGTCTTTTGTTCCCTATGCCGAGAATTTGCAGGGCTGGATCAATAAAGCCCGGGCTGGCGGCCACGAAGTGTTGATTGAAATCCCGATGGAGCCTTTTGACTATCCCGACAATGATCCAGGTCCTCACACTTTGCTGTCCACTGCATCAGCAGAGGAAAATCAGCGTCGCCTTGAGTTTCTTCTGTCTCGTGCGACGGGCTATTTTGGTGTCACAAATTATCTGGGTGGTAAGTTTGCCGGTGGCGGAAGCGCTGTAGGGGCCCTGATGCGGTCACTGAGAGGGCGAGGAATTGGTTTCATCTCTGATGGATCGGCCAGCGGCCTTGGGACGGCTGCGGAAAACGCCGGGATGCGCAATGCGCAAGCTGATCGCTCACTTGATCAACGACCGTCCGGGGAGGATATTGCTGCGCAATTGGGCGCGTTGGAAGTCATGGCAACTCAACGCGGTGCGGCTTTGGGCTTTGGTGTGGCTTATAGCGTAACCATTGATCAAATTGTACGTTGGTCGCGAGATGCTACACGGCGGGGGCTGGTATTGGCACCTGCTTCTGCGGTAATGTCGTGATTATGATTTCAGTCTTTCCGCCCCCGCCAGAAGGCTTTCGCCCCAATGTGGGTCTTTTGTTATTTGACATGCGCGGCCTCGTTTGGCTTGGAAAGCGCCGCGGCTTTAATGGGCAATATGCTTGGCAGGCCCCTCAGGGTGGCATAGATCGCGACGAAGATGTGGAAGCCGCGGCTCTGCGAGAGCTTGAAGAGGAAACCGGCATTGGCGCTGACTTGGTCTCTGTGATTGGCCACACACAAGAGTGGATCAGCTATGAGTTTCCTGAAGAAATGCAGCGGGGCCGAAATCGCCGCAATAAGGGCCAAACGCAAATCTGGTACGCGCTGCGGTTTTTAGGCTCTGATAGTGATGTCCGCTTAAACGCCCATAAACAGATTGAGTTTGATGCGTGGCGCTGGGAGCGCTTAGAAGCGCTCGCCACACTCGTTGTGCCATTCAAGCGCCAAGTCTATGAGCAAGTTGCGGCGAAGTTCGCCTATCTTGCGGCCGCTTAGGGGGATTCATAGCGATGGAAAAGCCGCTCCTGATGATCCATGGCCTTGGCTGCGGCGGCGATGCGTGGAGCGTAATGGCCCCCCTCATGGCGCGTCGTGGCTGGGCACCCTACACCCCCACTTTGTTTCCAGAGTTTCGCGTTACGGAAAACCCGACAGGCCAATTATCGACCCTGTCACTCAATGATTATGTTGAGGCCTGCAAGATTGAAGCCGTCGCTATTGAAAAGGCAACAGGTGAAGAGCCCGTCTTAATGGGGCATTCAATGGGCGGGCTGATTGTGCAAAAATTGGCAGAACAAGGCATTGGCAAAGCCGCTATTCTGGTCACGCCGGTGGCTCCTGTTGATTGTACGGTGCCCGATGTGCGGGTTTTGATCACCTTCGCTAATGCCGTTTTGAGCGGCGATCCTAAGCGCAGCTATAAGGTCTGGAAGCCGGGCTTTAAATGGGGCGTGCTCAATTGCGTCGCTAAAGAGCGCCACGATGAGATTTATAGCCGTGCGCTTTATGATTCAGGGCTTGTATATCAGGACCTAGGCAAGCCCCATTTGGATGATCATAAAGTCGCGGTCATCGACGAACAGCGCATTTTATGCCCAATTCTCACAATTGGTGCTGTGAAGGACCGGGCGACTGTGATCGAGTCAATCCGCAAAATGGCTCAAAAATATGCCCGCATTGGCGGGGATTATAATGAATATGATGATGCGGGCCATTGGATTATTGATGAACCCAAAACAGACGAAATGGCCTCTGACATTTGCAATTGGCTGGCTGCTAAAGGTGTTTAGGCCCCAAAACTTCCGCAGTGAAATGACCCCACATCTGATTTTCCGTAACCGGCTGTTCACCATGTTGCTTTAGGCTCAGCTCAGACTTTAGCACCCGACCGGATACACTGCACTTATGGCCTATTCAGACGCCGCCATCCAAAAAACCTCCCAAATCGCCCAAGGCCAAGACTATCCGCTTGATCTTGATATTGTGCGTGATTTTCTGATGCAAAATCCCGACTTTATCCGCAATGATGGCGAATTGCTCAATTGTATCGCCGCGGAACCGCGGGCTGGAAATGTCATAGCAATTGCAGACTTGGCGCGTGATCGTATGATGCGCGAAACCCGCGCCGCTCGGTCACGTTTCTCTGCCATTGTTGAAGCCGCGCGTGCCAATTATGAAGCCCAGATCCGTGTCCAAGAAGCGATTATCGCGGTGCTTGACGCCAGCGATCCAAGCGATCTTCACGAACGTCTTGCCGGTCACGTCGCATTTGCGCTGGCCGCAGACGCCTGCGTGATTGCTGTCTCTGAAACAGGTGCGCATAGCCAAGGATTGGATAAAGTCGGCGGCATGGTGGAGCGTTTGGTTCCCATGGATCATCCCGTCACGATGGGTCCGATCGACCGTCCTCGGGCCTGGCTTTATGGCGAACAAGCTGATCATTTGCGCTCGCAGGCCTTGGCGAGGCTTGAGTTTGGGCCTGATCGCCGTTTGGCGATCTTGGCGCTGGGCAGTAGGGATGTGGATGCATTCCGCCCCGAGCATGGCGGCGAGCTCGTGACCTTTTTTGCCCGCGTGCTTGAACGGGTTCTGACCCGGTTCGTGGTTGAAGGCATGCTGTGAGCGGGAAGGGCAACCACGACACCCTCCCCTCAGCCCGTCAAGATTGGCAGACGTGGCTGACCCTTGAGAAACGCTTTTCTATCAACACAATCCTCGCTTATGGTCGCGATCTCGACGCATTTTTAGCTTTTTTGTCGAGTCATTATGGTCGCGCTCTTCTCCTTACTGATATGGCAGAAGTGAAAGCCAGTGATATTCGAGCCTATTTGGCGCGGCGCAAATCGTCTGATTCTCCCTTGTCTGACCGATCCGTGGCGCGCGCCTTGGCGTCCATTCGGTCTTTTTTCGCTTTCTTGGAGCGACGGTGGGGCTTGTCAAATGCAGAGATCGACTTTGTGCGTGGCCCGCGCCTGAGGCCGCCCGCCCCTCGCCCGGTCAGCGAGGTCAGCGCCTTTGAGCTGATTGACATGGCCAATGAGACAGCGACCCCCTGGATCGCCGCCCGCGACGGCGCTATTTTGACGCTGCTTTACGGCTGTGGTTTACGGATTTCTGAAGCGCTCGGGTTGGACGGCAGCAAAGCTGCGCTGCCGGTCACTTTGATCATCACCGGCAAGGGTAACAAGACCCGCATCGTCCCAACTTTGCCGGCGGCTCGCGATGGCGTGGCTCATTATGCCAAGCTCTGCCCGTTTCACATGAATGCTAGCACGCCGCTCTTTTTCGGCGCGCGCGGCGGCCCGTTGAGTGCGCGCATCATTCAAGCCTTGATGGCCCGACTGCGCGGCGCTTTAGGACTACCCAAGAGTGCTACACCCCATGCCCTGCGTCATGCCTTTGCCACGCATTTATTGCAGGGTGGCGGCGATCTGCGCACAATTCAAGAGCTTTTGGGACATGCCTCCCTCTCGACAACGCAACGTTATACAGAAGTGAATCCGACCATTATGATGGAATCCTTTCTAGCTGCGCATCCGCGCGCCTAACTCGATTCATCTGGTCTTTTTCTGCCTAAACTAACGGCAACCATACGCTTTACTGCCTAAAACATAAGCTAATCCAATTGACGACGCTGCGTGTCATGGCGCGATCTTGCTCTCATGGCACCATTTTCTGAGTTAGTCGTCTAAAGTTTTTTGTGAGGAAGACGGCAATCGTGACCCAGTTCAAAAATCAAACACCAAAGCGCGCTTTTGACGCGAAAGCGGCCGCCCATCCCGTGATGAGTTTCATGACCCGCTGTGTCTTGGCTCTATTGATGGCGATCACATTGATTGTCGCTGTTGGCTTGTTCACACCAGCTTGGGCCCAGGACGGCGCTCCCGCAGCAAAACTTGTTGCGACTTTGCCAGACAAGGTCGTCGATAAGGCCGACATCGCTTGGATGATGGTATCCACTTTGCTGGTTTTGCTGATGATTGTGCCTGGTTTGGCGCTATTTTATGGCGGTCTGGTGCGCGCCAAAAACATGCTTTCCATGCTGATGCAGGTCTCGACCGTCATGGTCATCGGCATGATCACTTGGATGCTCTATGGTTATAGCCTCTCGTTCACTTCTGGTGGCGGCCTCGACAGCTTTATCGGCGGATTGGACCGCTTGTTCCTGACGGGAGCTGGTCTTGATAAAGACGGAAACCCCGTGCTGGTCGCCACATTCTCAACAGGGGTTTACATACCTGAGCTTGTATTTGTCATCTTCCAGATGACATTCGCTGCCATTACCGCCGCTCTCGTGTTGGGCGGAGTTGCTGAACGGATGAAATTTGGTGCGGTGGTGATGTTTGCTGTGCTCTGGCCCCTCTTGTCCTATTACCCAATGGCGCACATGGTCTGGTGGTGGCCCGGCCCCGACAGCTTGGCTGCGGCTTCAGCTCAGGGCGATAGCTTTACCACTGGCCTGATCTGGAGCTTTGGCGCGCTCGATTTCGCGGGCGGGACTGTCGTTCATATCAATGCAGGTATCGCGGCATTGGTTGGCTGTCTGATTCTGGGTGCGCGCGCCAATTATCGTAACGAACCTATGCCCCCCCATTCGCTGGTCATGACCTTCATCGGTGCCGGCCTATTGTGGGTCGGTTGGTTTGGCTTTAACGCGGGGTCTAATCTGGAAGCCAATTATTATGCGGTCTTGGCGATGACCAATACATTCATAGCTACGGCCGCAGCTGGATTTAGCTGGATCGCCTATGAATGGGCAGTTAATAAGCGCCCGTCGATGTTAGGTATGGCGTCTGGGGTCGTTGCAGGCCTTGTTGCGATCACGCCTGCTGCTGGCTTCTCAGGTCCCATGGGCGCGCTGGTCATTGGCCTAGTGGTATCGCCAGCCTGTATCTTCTTCTGCTCGGTGGTGAAGAATGCTCTGAAATATGATGACAGTTTGGACGCCTTTGGCATTCACGGTATCGCCGGCATTATCGGCGCGATTGCGACGGGCATCGTGGTTTCGCCAGCTCTTGGCGGCGCGGGTATTGTTGATTATACCAAGTGCTTTGATGACACCGGCAAAATCCTTGCCGTGTGCCCAGCCCTTCCCTATGACATGACCACCCAGGTGCTCGCACAGCTCAAAGGTGTGTTAGTAACCATTGCATGGTCGGGCATTGCGTCAAGCATCGTATTCTTGGCAATCAAATACACGATTGGCCTTAAGGCCAGCGTCGACGATCAAGAAGAAGGCCTTGATGTCGCGCAGCATGGCGAACGAGCCTATCATTTATAGGAATGACAACAAAGGCCTCCCCACGCGCGGGGAGGCCGTTGAATTAGAGCCAGTCGGATAGAGCGCGTCTGGTTTTTTGGAACCAGACGCGCT
>JBEINE010000036.1:0-19004 GCA_040378245.1 Hyphomonadaceae bacterium
TCCCCACCAAGAGGGGAAGGGGAGCAGAGGCACTGACGACCTCCCCCGCCTCACCAATGCGCGCAATGACGGCATTGACCTTAACGCCAGACGTGCCCGCTGGAACCACTAATTCCAGCACAACACCTTCATCAACCGCTTCAACTTCCATTGTGGCCTTATCGGTTTCGATCTCGCAGATCACATCGCCAGACTTAACCGTATCGCCAACTTTGACATGCCATGTCGCAAGGACTCCCTCTTCCATGGTGGGCGAAAGGGCGGGCATAAGAATATCGATAGCCATGACGGGCGTCCTTTAGCGATTGCAAACAGCGCGGCAAGCCGCGACAATATCAGCCACATTCGGCAAAGACATGGCCTCAAGATTGGCTGCATAGGGCAAAGGCGTATCCTTCTGATGTACCCGTGCTGGGGGTGCATCAAGCCAGTCAAAAGCCTGATCAATGACCGCGGCTATGATTTCAGCGCCTACCCCCATGGGTCCCCATCCTTCTTCGGCGGTCACTAAGCGATTCGTCTTTTTGACGGATTCAATGACCGTAGCGGTATCCAGTGGACGCAGCGTGCGTAGATCGACAATTTCAGCGGAAATACCCAATTGTGCCAATTCCTCCGCAGCTTTCAGTGCAAAACCGACCATACGGGAATGGGCGGTGATCGTAACGTCGCTGCCTTCGCGCTTGATTGCCGCCTTGCCAATGGGGACGATGTGATCATCCCCCTCTGGTACATCAAATTCATGACCATAGAGTAGCTCATGCTCAAGAAAAACCACCGGATTTGGATCGCGAATGGCGGCTTTGAGCAGGCCTTTGGCGTCAGCTGCGTCATAGGGGGCGATGACCTTTAGGCCCGGTACATTGGCGTACCAACTCGAATAATCATGGCTGTGCTGCGCCCCAACGCGGCTGGCTGCACCATTGGGGCCACGAAAGACGATAGGCGCACTGATTTGCCCGCCCGACATATAATGAACTTTGGCCGCCGAATTGATAATGTGATCAATGGCCTGCATGGCGAAATTCATCGTCATGAACTCAACAATCGGCTTAAGCCCCGCCATAGCCGCACCCACCCCCATGCCGGCAAAGCCATGCTCAGTGATGGGCGTATCGACGACGCGCCGGGGGCCAAACTCCTCAAGCAAGCCGCGGCTGACTTTATAAGCGCCCTGATATTGGCCAACTTCCTCGCCCATCAAAAAGACATCGGGATCGCGGCGCATTTCTTCGGCCATCGCATCGCGCAGCGCGTCGCGCAAGGTCACGCGAACGCTGCCACCTGTGCTCCCCTGCCCAGCGGGGGGGCTGTCAGCGGCGCTGACTGCGGGGGTGTTTGAAGCCACTGGCTTAGATATTGGCGTCAGCACCCCGTCCGACCCCTTCGGGGCCACCTCGTCCGCAGGACGGGGGACGACAACAGGGGACACGGCCCCGCTACCGTCGTTTATGCGGGCAATCGGTGTATTCACTTTGACGCCTTGGGTACCTTCGGCGACCAATAACGCCTCGATCACACCCTCATCAATGCTTTCGACTTCCATGGTCGCTTTGTCAGTCTCAATCTCAGCAATGACATCGCCCGATTTGACTTTATCGCCGACGCTAACCAACCATTTGGCCAGCACGCCTTCCTCCATCGTTGGGGAAAGCGCGGGCATGAGGATTTCTATCGACACGTCAGGCTCCGTCTCTTTGCTAAACGCGCCCCAAAAGACCTTGCTTTTGAGGGTTTCACTTCTTTTTGGGGCTCGACTTTGCGGGTGTTGCCTTGGAGCTCGCTTTTGCAGGAGGCGCCTTAGGACGCCCCATTTCAGGCGGCGCCAGAAGACCGCCAGGCTTGCGATGCTCGTTCAATTGGAAGCGGATAGCGGCATATTCGCGTTCAAACGCTGATTTGCGAGGGACAAACGCTTCGTTGACGCCATCCTGAACGATTTTTTGTACGACTTCATAATCCGTTTGACCATTCTCCTGACGGCAGGCGCGGACTTGATTGATCCGATCAGGCAAAGCCCGCAATTCATCTAAAAGGTGGGAAAAACCATCGCGTGTATTTTCAGTGTTGAACGCGGCAGGCGTCAACGCCCCTAAAGCATTCGGGCAGCCGGAAGCATAAACGGGGGCTGTAGCGGCTCCCGTGAGTGTGCCCACAAAGCGACCGGTTGGAGTGGTCCAAGGCGATAGTGGTTGCTTGACTGGGGTGGCTGCGGCGGCTGGTGCACCGCGAGGGGCTTTCGGCGCTTTGGGGACAGGTAATTTGCCAACCCGCTCAAGATTGGCTGTGGCGGCGGTATTCATGGCGTTGAAACTAGCGGCCTCTGCTGAGGCGGCATTCGATAAAGTATCGCCGAGGATGGTGCGAACAACCTCAATGTCCCGACGGGCGTTTTCCGTCAAACAATCCTCATAACCATCCCATTTTTCCCGCAAGCCTTCAAAGCGGCGAGCTTCGCCTTCCACAAATGCACGACTGCTGCTTTCTTGAATGGCGGCAGCGTCCATCCCAATGGCAAACGCTGGGCAGGTTGGTTGATAGGTCATGGTGTCGATTTTTTCACCCGCATAATTGCCCGCATGACGGGGTATAGCGCTGGCGCTGTCACTGGCCTTTGGTGCATCTGCCGTAGCGGTGGCAGGCGTTTGGGCTACAGCGTCTGAACTGGAGCCATAGGCCAAGGCCATGACAAATCCACTCAAGCCTAGAGTGGCAAAGGCCGCTGTTTTGGTCAATCTCATGTTCATTTCTCCAACTCAAGCCCAAAGCCCTTTGGCTTAGGCGTCAACATAAATGTGTCTCATAAGCTCTGAGGGATCAGGCTCAGGGCTTGTTTGGGCATAATCTGCGGCATCTGCCACGACTTCTTTAACGTCCTTATCGATGGACTGGAGATCGTCTTCTGTGAACAGGCCCTTGTCCAGACCATAATTGCGCAAGTGATCAATAGGATCGCGGGTTTCGCGTACCTGTTTAGATTCGTCTTTGGGGCGATATTTTGCGGGGTCAGACATTGAATGCCCGCGATATCGATAGGTTTTCATTTCTAAGAGAAATGGCCCCTTGCCAGAGCGCGCATGGTCCAGTGCGCGAGCGCCGGCCTCTCGAACAGCCAAAACATCCATGCCGTCGACGGCTTCACCAATGATTTCAAAGCTAATTCCGCGCTTGAACAATTCTGTTTCCGCGGAAGCGCGCTCTACGCTTGTGCCCATAGCATATTGATTATTCTCAACAATATAGACCACTGGCAGCTTCCAAAGGCTTGCCATGTTAAAGCTCTCATAGACTTGGCCTTGATTGGCCGCCCCATCGCCAAAGTAAGCGACACAAACATGGTCATTACCACGATATTGGTTAGCAAAGGCAATTCCAGTGCCCAACGCGACTTGTGCCCCGACGATTCCATGTCCACCAAAGAATTGGGCCTCTTGGCTGAACATATGCATAGAGCCGCCCTTGCCGCGCGACGATCCGCCGATTCGACCCGTCAATTCTGCCATGATTTCGCGCGGTGACATGCCGCAGGCCAGCATATGCCCGTGATCGCGATAGCCGGTAATGACTTGATCGCCCGGTTTCTGAGCCGACTGCATGCCCGTTACAACGGCCTCTTGCCCAATATACAAATGACAGAAGCCGGCAATTAGGCCCATGCCGTACAGCTGGCCGGCGCGCTCCTCGAAACGACGGATCAACAGCATGTCACGATAAAACTTCAAGCAAACGTCGCGGGTCGCCAAATTGCTTTTGACGGGAGATGATGACGGTGACGATTGCTTTGCAGTCATGTGCAGCTTCTACCTCTGATACGGATGAGTAGCTTTAGGCAGAAGCGGCCAAAAGGTCTAGTTGCGTTCAGAGATTCGGGGGTTGCGTTTTCTGGGTAACTGCAGTGGGTGATGGCTTGAACGCGGCGGCGTTGGGCAGGATGATCACAATATCATCAGGGCCAATTAGGCCTAGCTGAGTAAATGCGCGCTCTTCGACAAAATCGGCGTCGGTTTTGCCGGGCTGCAAACGGCTCATCTTTTTTTCCAAATCCGCACGGCGGACCAGAAGCCGGTCTCTTTCCAAGCTCAGCTCGTCTGCATGTTGGATGTAGCCTCGCCAAGACAGCAAACCTTGTTGCCCGATAAAGAAATGAACAGCAAAATAAATCAAACCGATTGAAAATATGAATGTTGAAATGCGAAGGCCGCCCAGAAATCCCATTTCACCCTCCTAAGTTCGCGGTAAGCCTACAAAGGTAGGAATTTGCCGAAATAGAGTGAATGAAGTGTTACCGAATTGGGCTTTCGTCGCGCTTGCTCAACGCTAAGCCTAGAAAATCCATCCAGCCAGAGCCAAAACCTCTTGTTTTGTCGGGAATTAGCGTTTCATCGTCTGGCAGTGGCCAATATTCACCCCTGTTCAGGTCTACCGCCAACTTAGCAGGCGTGCGACCAATTTGAAGCGCTAAGCTAAATAAATGCGACGATTTCATTGCTGTCATATCGCCTTTGGATTGTCCATCTCGACCCTGAAGCCTTGTTACTCTTAGGTTGAACTAGTAAAAAACACTAAATGATTCGTAAATAGCCCGCTTGGCGATAGTCGATGACCACAATCTAAAACGCATGCCTGACTTTTAGCGCGCCATGTCCAGCATAAACGGCTTGCCCTTCCAACATTTCTTCGATGCGGATCAATTGATTATATTTGGCAGTCCGGTCGGAGCGCGCCAGCGAGCCCGTCTTTATGAGGCCGCAATTGGTAGCAACCGCAAGATCTGCAATCGTGGTGTCCTCTGTTTCGCCTGAGCGGTGCGACATGACACTTGTATAGCTATTGCGGTGGGCCATTTCTACGGCGTCGAGCGTCTCAGATAAGGTCCCGATCTGATTGACTTTGATCAAAATGGAATTGGCAAAGCCCCGCTTGATACCGTCCTGCAAGCGCGAAACATTAGTCACAAACAAATCGTCGCCCACTAATTGCACTTTTTGGCCTAAAGCCGCTGTCAGTGCGCCCCAACCTTCAAAGTCATCTTCGGCCATGCCATCTTCGATCGAGACAATGGGGAAGCGGCTGACGAGACCTTCAAGCCACGTCGCCATGTCATGGGGGCCTAAAACCTTGTTCTCCCCTTTCAAATTATAGGTTCCGTCCTTGAAAAACTCAGTTGCCGCGCAATCCAGTGCTAAAGCGACATCTTCGCCTGGTTTGTAGCCAGCTTTTTCAATCGCTTTCATAATGAGTGAAAGCGCCTCCTCGGCACCAGACAGATTCGGCGCAAAACCACCCTCATCGCCGACATTAGTATTGTGACCAGCGTCTTGCAGCAGTTTTCGCAATGTATGGAAAACCTCTGATCCAGTGCGCACGGCTTCGGCAAACGTATCAGCCCCCAGGGGCATGATCATAAATTCTTGGACATCGATGGAATTATCGGCATGCATGCCGCCATTGATGATGTTCATCATCGGAACCGGTAGGACGCGCGCGGAAACCCCGCCGACATATTTGTAAAGCGGTTGGCTAGCGGCCTCTGCAGCGGCCTTTGCGACAGCTAGAGACACGCCCAAAATCGCATTGGCCCCTAAGCGCGACTTGTTGGGAGACCCGTCCAGCTCGATCAGCATCTCATCAATTGTGCGCTGATCTTCGGCCTCAAAGCCTTCAAGGGTTTCAAATATCTCATTATTGACCGCCTCAACCGCATCAAGCACACCTTTGCCAAGAAAGCGGGCGGGGTCTTGATCACGACGCTCAACCGCTTCATGGGCGCCTGTGGACGCGCCAGAGGGAACCGCGGCGCGACCCAATGAGCCGTCCTCAAGTATGACATCCACTTCCACCGTTGGATTGCCACGGCTATCGAGAATTTCACGGCCTAGAATGTCGATGATTGCGGTCATTGGATTGGGTTCCTGTTGCGATTGCGGGCTCATTAGCGCGCGCCGCTGGCAAACGCCACCCCGAAGCAGCGATCCGTTTGTGCGGATCAGGCGACTAATTTAAGTCCGGCTTGCGGTTTTCTGACGATGGCAGCGCGCAACCATAAGGCCGAAGCCGTCAGCAAGATGGCCCCCAAGGCTTGGTGGCCGATCCCCAGAACCACGCCATAAATATGAGGCGGTGTCCAAATGCCATAGCCAAGTAACGTGCTGACCCCCAGAACAAGTTGGGCAACGACCAATAGCCCGACCACATGACCCCAAAAACGAACGCTGCGATCAAGGCTGACACGCGATTTGAACCACAAGACTGCGGTTGCGAGGGCAATTATATAGGCCCCAATCCGGTGATTAAACTGGATCGTTGATCGGTTCTCGACAAGATTGTGCCCAAAGGGGTATAAAGCGGCATAATCTTTGGGGTAAAGGCCGCCTGCAAATGTCGGCCAGTCATTATTGACCATGCCAGCATCCGTTCCAGCGACAAACGCGCCCAAGATGATTTGAGTGAGCAGAAAAACCACAAAGGTCGCTATCCAAGGCCATAAGGCCCCATCACCACTGCCGATTGGCTTCGGCGCCACAAGATCCATGGCAGTCCACGTCACAAGCGCCATGAGAAAAAAGGCCATTGAAAGATGGATGGCGAGACGATAGGCGGCGACGTCTAAGCGATCACCACTCAAGCCTGAACTGACCATCCACCAGCCAATCGCGCCTTGAAGACCACCCAAAAGGAACATAGACGCCAACCAAGGTGCCAAACCTTTTTTGATCTGCTTAGTCAGCAGGAACACTATTAGGGGCACAGCAAATGCCAAGCCGACGAAGCGGCCGAGAAACCGGTGTGACCATTCCCACCAGTAAATGAACTGAAAGTCAGCAAGGCTCATACCTTTGTTTTGTTTGATATATTCAGGAATTGCGCGGTAGCGCTCAAACTCTGCGGCCCAAGCTGAGTTACTGAGCGGTGGAACAGCTCCTGTGATGGGTGCCCACTCAGTGATCGACAGGCCCGAATCAGTCAGGCGCGTCGCGCCTCCGACGATGACCATGCAAAGAACCAAAAACGATATGAAAAACAGCCAAGCGCCGACACGCAAATTGGCGACTGACTCACCTTGTGTTGCGCCCAAATTCGGCTCTCTAAGGGCCTGCGGGCTGACGACCTGTGTCATTCTTGAACTCAATCCTATTCATCATTCACAAACCCACTATGTATGTGAAAAAGCAATCGCAGGGAGTGTGGCGCAGCGCCACATGGGTGATAGCATCTTTTGCCCGTTGAAACAGAGGAGATGAACTTTGAAACCAACATATCGTCGAGCTTTGGGCATGATTGCGACCTTGGTGGTTTTATTCGTATACGCCTTTTTTGCAGCCTCTATCGGCGGACTTTTTGCTGATAAGTCCCCCGTCGTCCAATTGACGTTTTTTGCAATTGCCGGTCTTGCATGGGTGATACCGCTCTATCCGGTTTATAAGTGGATGCGTGGGCTGAGTGCCGAAGAAGCGGCGGCTGAAAAGCCACCTCAAGCCTCTGATATTCGCAAAAAATAGCCACCACATTTAACGCTGGTGGCTTAAAATGGTCGGAGCGGCGGGATTCGAACCCACGACCCCTTGTCCCCCAGACAAGTGCGCTACCAAGCTGCGCCACGCTCCGACCGGTATGGCGCACTATGGTGAGAAACGCCAAGCCGCTGCCTATAAACGCCCGCTCTTGAAGGGGCAAACGATTTGTGCGGGCCTTGGGCCTTTTAGATCAGCGCTTTGACATATTCATAGAGCACAAGATCGTGGCCAAATGTGATGTCGTCGCGGTTGTTGACCTCGCTCATCTTGAGGTGTTTTCCCGTTCGGCTATAGCCGCGCCGCTTATAAAAGGCTTCAAGTTCAAAGCGCCCATCGACAACCAGCATGGTCATCGAGGACACGCCAAAATGGCTCTTCGCCGCCGCTTCTGAGGCTTCCAGCAGCATTTTTCCGATGCCATTGGCCTGTTGATCGGGATCGACGGCAAACTTACCAAACGCGCACGATCTTCCTTCACAAGTGATGCCTGCACAGCCGATAATGTCACCAGTGGCGGATGTGGCGACCAGTATCAGTGTTTGTGGATTATCCAATTCGGCTTGAATTTCGGCGAGGGTGGTTCGGGTGCCATCGATAAGATCGGCTTCGCTGGTCCAGCCTTTCTTGCTTTCGTCGCCGCGATAGGCCCTTTGGATTAAATCGACGATAGCGGCGGCGTCGTGGTTATCAGCCTTCTCAATCGAATGTGACGTCATTTTTGAGTCGGTCTTATTTGTTGTGGTTTAGTAGACGGGTTTTTGGCTACCGCTAACAACATGTCCCGCACCGCTTCTAGCTTGGCGAGGGCGCGTTTGAGGGCGGCAGATCTGGCGTTGGACATTGTCGCAATTGGCTGTGTTGATTCTTCGGCGTCAAATAACGGACCCAATAGCGATGAATTGGCGTGCAACGCGGCTTGCGATCTCACTTTGGAGTGGTCATCTGGAGCGGATTCATCTGGCTGGCTCTGAGACAGGGCACCACTATTGAGCCCGTCGCCGCGACTGCGTACCCACGCCACACCATTATCGCGCAAAAGCTTCTGAACGCCCTTGATATGATAGCCATCTTCGTAAAGGAGCGCCTTAATCCCACGCAGTAAGGCCATATCATCAGGCCGATAATGCCGCCGCCCGCCAGCCCGCTTTAGCGGCTTGATGTGGTTGAACTTTCCCTCCCAATAGCGCAGCATATGGGCAGCAACAGTCAGTTCCGTCGCTGCCTCTGCGATAGTTCGAAACGCTTGAGAGGATTTCTCTAGGCTCGGTCCATTCAATATTTAGCTCTTTTCGACCCGCTCCCGCATGATTTGCGAGGACTTAAAGCTCACGACACGGCGTGCTGAAATGGTCGCCTCGACGCCAGTTTTGGGATTTCGCCCAATTCGAGGGCGTTTGGCACGCACGGAAAAATTACCAAACCGCGCCAGTTTCACCAGCTCACCACGTTCCAAAGCTTTGGCTAGATGCTCCAACAACGCTTCTAACAGCTCTGAACAATCATTGCGCGATAGACCAACCTCGCGGCACAAAGCGTCAATCAGGTCCGCCCGTGTCAAAGTGTTACTCATGTTTCACTCCCATTTTCAACTCAATGCGTCATAAATTTTTGGCGCAGCTTTTCACTTCATTAAAGCGCCTTTTCCTCAAAGGTAAAGCGTCTAAACACGTAAGAGTGACGCGCCCCACGTAAATCCACCCCCCATCGCCTCTAAAAGCACTAAATCACCGGGCTGAATGCGACCATCGCGCCGCGCGATATCAAAGGCAAGGGGAACTGAAGCCGCCGAGGTGTTACCATGTTGGCTAACAGTGGTAACCACTTTTTCTTGTGGCAGATTGAGCCGCCGGGCCACGCCCTCTAGGATTCGGATATTCGCTTGATGAGGCACAAACCAATCTATATCTTCGAGCGTGACATTGGCCTTCTGGCAACAGGCCTTTATGGCTTCGCTGATGTTGCCTACGGCGTGGCGAAATACCGCTTGCCCTTGCATTTTGAGCTTGCCGACCCGCCCCCCTTGCGATGGACCGCCATCGACATAAAGAAGGTCACCCTGCCGACCATCGGCGCGCAAAGCATGCGCCAATAAGCCACGATTGCCGGCCTCCTCTGGAGGCATGGCACGCAAAACAGCCGCCCCTGCGCCATCGGCAAATAAAACACAAGTTGTGCGATCAGACCAATCCAAAATTCGCGAGAACGTCTCAGCTCCGATGACAAGTGCGGTCGTGCCTTGGCCGGCCTGCAACATCGCGTCGGCAATCGTCATGGCATAGACAAATCCCGAACAGACAGCTTGCACATCAAAAGCGATGCAAACGGGAATATCCAGCTGGGCTTGAATGATTGTTGCTGTGGCGGGAAACGTCCTGTCCGGCGTTGAGGTCGCGCACACGATCAGATCGATCTCTTGGGCCTTGATCTCGGCATCCGCCAGAGCACGACGGCAGGCTTCCACACCGAGGCTTGCGGTTGTTTCAAGCGGGCCAGCAATAGCGCGCTGTTCGATCCCAGTTCGCGCCTTAATCCATTCGTCGCTGGTGTCGACCATGGTCGCCAAGCGCGCATTTGTCACGATATTGGCGGGTATCGTCGCCCCGAGGCCTAAAAAAACTGACTTGAGGCGGGGGGTGGTGGCGATCACGACTATGCGACATCCGATATTGAGGCTGACGCTACGACCCCAGATTTTTCAGCTGCGCGCGCTTCAATCAGGCGTCTTAGATTGGCCTGGACTTCGCTCTTATATGCACTTGTTGCAAGGCGTGCCGCAATGCCCATTGCGGTCGCAAAACCCTTTGGATCGGTGCCGCCGTGAGACTTAACCACCAAGCCATTAAGCCCTAGAAATACGCCGCCATTGACACTGCTGGGGTCCATGCGGTCCTTGAGGCGCTTGAGCCCGGCCGAAGCCAAGAGAGCACCAAGCATTGAAAACGGTCCTGATGTCAGCGCTTCCTTTACGAATCCCCCAACCAGACGGGCCGCACCTTCAGCTGTTTTCAACGCTACATTGCCTGTAAAACCATCGGTGACAACCACGTCGGTCGACCCCATTGAAATATCATTGCCTTCGACAAAGCCACGCACATCAAGATCAAGGATCGCCCCATAAAGCCGCAAAAGGCGCATCGCTTCACGGATATCTTCATGGCCCTTGGCATCTTCTGAGCCTATGTTCAATAGCCCTATAGTGGGCCGTTTGATGCCATAAAGCGCTTTGGCAAAGGCTTCACCCATGATAGCGAAATCGACCAGTTGGTCTGGATCGGAATCGACATTGGCGCCGACATCCAAAACGACACAAGAGCCTTTCGGCGTCGGCCAGGCGGCGGTAATCGCTGGGCGGTGCAGACCCTCAATGGTCCGCAGTTGTAAGTGTGCGACAGCCATCAATGCGCCGGTATTCCCAGCTGAAACAACCGCGCCGGCCTCGCCGGACTTTACGCTGGCGACAGACTGCCACATCGACGTGTTTTTGTTGCGCATCGCTTGGCCGGGTTTGGCGTCCATCGCAACGATCTCGCCAGATGGGCGCACTTCGCAGACTGCTTTGGCACGTGGAAGCAGGTCCAAGAGCGAGGTCAATCGTTCCTTGTCGCCGTGTAACAGGATTTTTATATCAGGTTGAGCCTGAGCAAAAATATCAACTCCCGTAACGATCGCCTCAGGGGCGCGGTCGCCGCCCATTGCATCTACTGAAAGCGTCAAACCAAGAGACATGCGCACAACCGCTTTTTACCATAATTCGCGCGGGAAGAGCGCCGAAGCAGCTTTTAGACTGTGCGCAGAAAAATTCATATCACCAAAGTCACCCAATGCGAAACCGCGGCGCTCAAGAGCGCGTCTGGTTCTTTTAGAACCAGGTTGCGCGTTTAGGTATTTGATGAAGCGCGTCTGGTTCTTTTAGAACCAGGTTGCGCGTTTAGATATCTAATTTGGGTTCTTTTTCTCCCGCTTTTTTGATTCAAAAAAGACGGGACAGACCCTAGGGTTGTTGGAATCATGCCGATAACGAAATCGAAAATCACTTTCAGTTTCAAACCTCGAAAGGGAGACTCAAAGCTGCGCGGGCGTTAATCACGCTCTTGAAACGCCGCCAGCTGGTTGCAAGCAATTTTATCTTTTGCCGGCTGACATTGAGGATCAATCGCATGCTCTGGCTCTGGGGGCTCAGCATTGGTGGAGCGGGTCACCTCGTGCTGCTGACTGTCGCCGCCCGCACCTTTGGTTTTGATGGCGTGGCTGTTGATTGTGGACTCTCTGGCAAACTGGGCGCGGTTCATGTCCTATGAGGGCGTTGGAAGCGCGCACCCCTCAAGCGGGAAGCTCGATGGCACCTGACAATAGGGCCTCATCGCTTTGAGCCGCCAATATAGACGTCCAATTCATCACCCTGTCGGCCAGTTTTTCAGCAAAGAACAGGCCCTTTTCAGGATCCTCCAACACATGCGTCGCGATGACGCGCACGAGAGGCTCTTTGTCGTGGGCAGCGTCGCTCATGCCCTCGTGATAGACGGCCAAGCGCCCATAAAAGCTCTCTGCTAGCTTGCGAATTCGCTTTCCAACCGAAATATCACCGACGCCAAGTTCGCGCAGAGCATGGTCCATGGCGGAAAACAAAATGTCAAAAACCTCTTGCGACGTCTCTTCAGCTTGCTCGCCGCGCTTTGATAAACGCGTAAACAACACCGATGAATGCAGCGCCAAAAGCTCGAACCGACCGTCAGGTGTATCGGGTACTTTGCCATAGCCGTAAAGTTGAGGGTCACGCGCCGCCAAGCTCAGTTGATCATACAGACGGCGCGCCGCCAATTTGACTGATTTCTTTCGGAAAAATCTTGCGAGCATATAAGGCCTGGATCAAAGTGCGGGAGGACGGCTGTTCGAACAACGTCATGTTAATCAACGACCCCGATCGTCAAGACCAATGCCGATGATATGATAGGGAGGCGGCGCTTAGCCAAGACGGATACACTAGCCAATGCTCATCTAACTGAAAAGACACATAGCTTGGACTTATCTTAGCCATGAAAACATATTATCAGCGCCAAGTTAATGGAAAAGATGCTGAACTGTTACAGGAAATGCGCCATGTCCGCCAAATCGCTTCTTCTATTTGTTGCCTTTCTGGGCGTAAATCTTGTGAGTGCATGTACGCCGGTCATAGATCGGCGTGGGTTCCTGCCTGACGAAAGCCAAACTGCCCCCTTCTCCCCTGGCGTCGACAGCAAGGAGACGGTTTTGACGCGTATGGGTAATCCGTCTCAAACGGGCGTGTTTGATGAGCAGACTTGGTATTACATTAGCTCGGTACAAAATCAGACTGCATTTTATCGCCCAAGGACCACTGAGCGGTCGATTACGGCCATATCCTTTGACGAAAGTGATAAGGTCGCGGGCGTTCGCACCTATGGGCTGCAAGACGGTCGGGTTATCGCCTTTGATACTCGAAAAACCCCGACACGGGGCCGCGAAGTTACGTTTTTGGAGCAGATTTTTGGTTCGGTTGGTCGTTCCCCCGTTCAATTGCCCGGTACCGAACCCAACTTGCCAAGCTCAGCTGGTGGGCCTCGTCGCCAGTAGTCCTTGGCCCCAGTAGTCCTTGGCCCCAGTAATCCTTGGGCTCTGTCTCACTTAAGCGGCTTGTGACACCACCTTATTGCGACCACTGCGCTTGGCAACATAAAGGGCTTCATCGGCCCGCTTGAGAAGAATGTCGCAATCTTGCTCATTTTGACCAGCAATTGCGACACCCACCGAACACGTAACGTCTAAGTGATCGCGTGCGACCCCCTATCACAAAGGGCGATTC
Source organism: Hyphomonadaceae bacterium (assembly GCA_040378245.1). Classification (GTDB taxonomy): domain Bacteria; phylum Pseudomonadota; class Alphaproteobacteria; order Caulobacterales; family Aquidulcibacteraceae; genus Aquidulcibacter. The sequence goes on from JBEINE010000036.1 coordinate 13,333, forward strand.
CTCAATGGACGCGCGTAGACGCTCTGCGATCATGACGGCGTCATCTGCGCGGGTTTCGGGCATGATGACGACAAACTCTTCGCCACCGAATCGACACGCCAAATCGCGAGGACGGAAGTTCGAAGCCAAGCGCGCGGCAAATTCGCGAATGACATCGTCGCCGGCATCATGACCAAATAGGTCATTTACCCGTTTGAAATGGTCAATATCAGCGATCAAAACAGACACAGGCGGCCCACCCCGGGCGTTGCGATTGAGGTGCGCTTTGAGTTGACTTTCCATATATCGGCGATTGTGAAGGCCAGTTAGTTGGTCGGTAACGGCCAGTTCCATGCTTGAATCGACCGTGACACGCATTTGATCCAAGTAGCGTTTGCGTTTGACCAAGGTTCGTGTTCGAGCGCGCAATTCGTCATCATCAATGGGCCGATAGATGAAGTCATTGACCCCAACTTCCAACGCTTTTAGCGCACGTGGCTTGTCTTCGACTTCACAGATCGCCAAAATCGGCATGTTTCGGGTGCCCTCTTGGCTTCGGACATGCGCTGCCAAACGCAGACCGTCAAAACTAAGAGCCGACGTGGAAATGATCATGAGTTCAACCGTGGTCTGTCCCATCGGTCCCAGCGCGTTGGAATCCTGCATCAACATGGGGCGCTGTTCAACCTCAAGAATGCGCTTGATGCGAGCGGCTCGGCGCGGATCATCCTCGACGATCAGAATGCGGGCATTCGCGCCCAATTCGCGCGCCATGGCCCCTTCAATGACGCCCATCCGCCGTCCAGCGGCTTCGCGCAGCCGCAATTCATCGGCGACCGACTTAAATCGCGCGAGGGATTTCACACGCGCCAGCAAGGTGACATCGTCAATCGGCTTGGATAGAAAATCGTCAGCGCCAACCTCAAGGCCACGGACCCTGTCCTCACGTTGGTCAAGGGCTGTTACCATCATCACCGGAATGTGCCGAGTTGCGGAATCTTCCTTCAGTCTCTTGCACGTCTCAAAACCGTCAAGACCTGGCATCATTACATCCAGCAAAATGACATCCGGGTTTTCAGACAAAGCCTTGGCGATGGCAGCTTCGCCAGAATTAGCGGTCATGACAGTGTAATATTCGTGCTGAAGCTTGGCTTCGAGCAACCGAACATTGGGTTCCACATCATCAACCACCAAGACGCGTGCTGTCATCGCATGGGTCCCTTAGCCGATAAACTTGCGAACAGTGCCGACAAAGGACGCAACTGAAATCGGTTTGGAGAGATAGTCCTGACAGCCACCCTCCAAAAATCGCTCTTCGTCGCCTCTCATGGCAAAAGCTGTCACTGCGATGATGGGAATATTGGCCAGATCATCATCGGCTTTCATCCAGCGCGTGATATCCAGCCCCGAAACCTCAGGCAATTGAATATCCATTAAAATCAGGTCGGGCTTTTCAAATCGAGCGAGGTCCAAAGCCTGCAAGCCATCGCGTGTTTCCACCGTTCGATAGCCGAACGCTGTCAATAAATCTCGAAACAGGCGCATATTGAGTTCATTATCCTCAACAATCATCACGGTTTTGCGCCCGTGTACGTCCCGGCTTGACTGACCTGTTATTGTGGTTGCGATAGCGCCAGCCATGGGTCACTCCGATCCAATTGCGCGGAGTGCCCCCACGCTTAATGCTTCTTCTTAGCGTAATGGAGTTAATCGAGCCTTGATAACCTTGTGTCGAGATTGCTTTATCGAGCAAAATCATGCGTCAATCGCAGTTGACACAAAGTGTCGCGTCTGCGGGTCGCGTCGGCATGTTTCTCATCCCAAGTTAGGTGACCTGTCGATTGCTCATATTGACTGCGATGCTTTTTTCGCAGCCATACATAAACGCGACCAACCAGAGCTTGTCGATCAAGCCGTCATAGTCGGGGGTGGGTCGCGTGGCGTAGTGGCAACCTGTTGCTATATTGCCCGCGCCTCGGGTGTGCGGTCGGCCATGCCGATGTTTAAAGCCTTAAAGCTTTGCCCAAGCGCTGTGGTCATCAAGCCGCAGATGGAGCTTTATGTCCGCGAAGGCCGCAAAATCCGCGCCATGATGCAGGATCTGACACCCTTGGTGGAGGCTGTATCAATCGATGAAGCCTATCTTGATTTATCCGGCACACAACGCCTTCATGGAGGCTCACCGGCGACAACGTTGGCGAAGTTCCAGCGTAAAGTGGAGGAGGAAACCGGCCTTACTGTTTCAATAGGTCTTTCGAGCAATAAGTTTTTGGCCAAAACCGCCAGCGATCTCGACAAACCCCGCGGCTTTGCAGTTTTGGCACCTGAAGACGTACCCGCCCTCTTATGGGCCCGCCCTGTTGGCTTTTTGCATGGCGTCGGACCAGCTTTTGTCGCGACCCTTAATCGAGACGGCTATATGACAATCGGCGATTTGGCCGCCGCCGGGGTTGAAGTCCTGCAAAGCCGATATGGTGATGCGGGCACGCGCGTGGCCGCCATGTCGATTGGCAAAGATAGCCGGAAGGTCGAACCCCAAACTGAGCGCAAGTCTATTTCTTGTGAAACCACTTTTGCAAATGACCTCACGAATCTGGAAGATCTAGAGCCCATTCTGAGGCGGCTTTGCACCCAAGTCGGCGAACGAACCCGAGCAAGCGCTTGTTCGGGCCGTGTCGTGACATTGAAACTGCGTACAAGTTCGTTCAAGGTACTCACCCGACGCATCACACTGAGCGAGCCAACGGCAACCGGTCGCATTATCTTTGAAGCCGCTAAACCCCTTCTGATAGCTGAGCGCTCAAAAGGTCCGTTTCGACTGATTGGAATTGGGCTGTCTGATTTTTGCGCACCAGAGTTCGCCGACACGGGTGATATGATCAATGTTTCGGCCCCTAAGAGGGCGGCCTTGGAGCGCGCACTGGACGCCGTTAAAGCTAGATACGGGACGTCAGCTGTCACGTCCGGCGGGTAAGGGATAAAGTTGAAACCAAAGGCGGCCTTGCCACGTATTGAAGCCATTAGGAGAATGTCATGACGAAGTCCGCACCTTTCACTGTCGAGAAAACCGATGCCCAATGGCGCGACATTCTCACGCCAGAGCAATATCAGGTGGCTCGAAAGGAGGGCACTGAGCGCCCTTTTACCTCTCCATTTGATCGCGAAAAGCGCGCAGGCGTGTTCCATTGCGTTGGCTGCGGGACGGCCCTGTGGTCAAGTGCTCATAAATTCGACAGTGGTACCGGATGGCCGAGTTTTTATCAGCCGATTACGCCCACAGCTGTCGCTACAAAAACGGACTGGAAATTGCTCTATCCGCGCACCGAATGTCATTGCGCAACTTGTGGCGCTCACCAAGGCCACGTCTTTCCTGATGGGCCACCGCCAACTGGGCAACGCTGGTGCATAAATGGCGTCGTGCTGGTGTTTCGGCCCGCCGATGAAGCTTCTTAAGTTTCGCTGACTGGAGCGTTTGCTTCCATCAGTCCCAGCAAGGCTTCACGCACAAAAGTTGCGTGAAGCACGATGCCGATTTCCAGTCGTTCTTCGGTTAACATGACCTGCTGGGTCAACATGCCGGCCACAAAATGGGCCTCGTGAAACTCGGTGGCGCCAGTGGCTTTGCGTGACCTATCCGACATATAAACCGGCCCACCAGAATTGCCGACAAAGACCGCAAAGTCCATCAAGAAAGTGGGAAAGTCACATGTCGGCCATAAAGGAAACGAGGCAATACGGCCCGATCGCAAAATTGGGAAGCCCAATTCATTAGCGGATAAACCACGAGGATAGCCAAGGGCTAAAATCTCGTCCCCTGGTCTGACATCAAAATCCTTAAAGACGCCATCACCGGCTAGCAGATCAAAATCAATGGCGTTGGCGCAGGGTTGTGCGGGCGGCGTGACCGCCATAACGGCAATATCGCGGGTCGGATGGCGCTGCCATTTGGGAGCTAATGCGCTGTCTCGAATCGCAAAGAGCTCAGGCTCGCGGTGCCAATTGCCCGCTTCATCAGTCCGTCGCCAATGAATCGTGGCTTGCGGCCCCTTCATGGCGTCCAAAACATGACCGGCGGTTACGAGCGCTACGCGGTCTTTCTTGCTATCCTTGTCATGTGGCAAGCGCACTAACCAAACAGTCCCCACAATCAGATTGCCATCTTCGTTGCGCTGCTCCAGCTTAAAAGTCGCCAGCATCAGTTCCATGTTGAGATCTATTGACATGAACCGACTCTATCAAGGTTTAGCGCCTTTGCATAATCGACATGGTCTAACATCGAACAAAATTGACGCGTGCGTCACGTGCGTGACAAAGCATGGATTCGATGTAGTAATAATTCCAAAAACCGGTGCCTGTGCAGGCAGGCCCCCAAGCAGGGAGAACATCATGGCCGATGGCAATCAAGGTTTTGGAAGTTTCCAGTCCATCCAAGAGTTTCACGCACATCGCGCGGCCACCATGCCCTTAGCTGAGATTGATGTCTCTGAAGTTGAACTGTGGCTGAATGATTGTCATTGGCCTTATTTTGAGCGGCTGCGAAAAGAAGACCCAGTCCATTGGGCGATTAGTGAAAACCCTGACATCGGTGGTTATTGGTCTGTCACGAAATTCAAGGACATCGTGGCGGTGGATACCAATCCGGCACAGTTTTCTTCTGACGCTTTTCTTGGCGGCATTACTTTGATCGGCTTTGACGACGATTTTATCCTGCCCATGTTCATTGCCATGGACCCGCCCAAACACGACGCTCAGCGCAAAGTCGTGCAACCCATTGTCGGCCCCGATAACCTCAAGAAAATGGAGGCGACAATCCGGGAGCGGGCTTGCAAAATCCTCGATGATCTGCCGCTAAATGAGGAGTTTGATTGGGTCGATAAAGTCTCAATCGAACTGACCACGCAGATGTTGGCCACCCTGTTTGACTTCCCGTGGGAAGACCGCCGCAAATTGACCCGTTGGTCGGATGTCGCCACGGCGGCCCCTAAGCCCGGCGGTATTGTCGAGACAAAAGAGCAAGGTCGCGCAGAGTTGATGGAATGCCTGTTTTACTTCACGAATTTGTGGAATGAGCGGGTCAATAGCGAAGGTGGAAACGACCTGATCTCTATGTTGGCACATGGTGAAGCCACCAAAAATATGGATCCGATGGAATATCTCGGCAATCTGATCTTATTGATCGTTGGCGGTAATGACACCACGCGCAATTCGTTGACGGGTGGGCTTTACGCTTTGTCGAAAAACCCAGGCGAGTTTAAAAAGCTACGCGCGGACCCGTCTTTGATCCCCAATATGGTGTCAGAAATCATCCGCTGGCAGACCCCCCTCGCCCACATGCGCCGAACGGCGGTGGAAGATGTCGAGATGGGCGGCAAGCAGATCAAGAAAGGCGACAAAGTCGTCATGTGGTATGTCTCAGGCAATCGTGACGAAGAAGCGATCGCCAACCCCAACGCTTTCCTTGTTGACCGCGACCGCGCCCGCAACCATTTGTCATTCGGCTTTGGCATTCATCGTTGTGTGGGCAACCGCTTGGCCGAAATGCAAATCCGGATCGTTTGGGAGGAGCTGTTAAAGCGTTTTTCCGATTTTGAAGTGGTGAGCGAACCAACGCGGGTCGGATCGGCCTTTGTGAAGGGCTATGAGAGTATGAAGGTTGTGTTGCGGGGGTAATCCCATGCGACTTGATGCCCCCA
>JBEINE010000295.1:0-1983 GCA_040378245.1 Hyphomonadaceae bacterium
GGATCAATACCCGCCTCAACCATCCAGTTGCGCGGCACATAGAGACGACCGGCGCGCGCATCTTCGCCGATATCGCGGGCAATATTGGTCAATTGCATCGCCACACCCAGATCGCAGGCCCGCTCAACCATGGCCGGACTGCGCGCATCCATCAGCGCCGCCATCATCGCCCCGACACTACCCGCCACCCGCTCACCATAAGCCTCAACATCATGGAGTGTGTGGTATTTCCGCCCGCTAGCGTCCCACTCAAACCCCTCCATCAAGGCATCAAACAGAGCACGAGGAATGCCAAAGCGGACAACGACGTCAGCTAAGCACCGATCAGCGGCCTCAGGCGCAGGCTGCCCCGCATAGACCCCGTCCAGCCTTGACGCCAGTCGCGCCACCGCACCGTCAGCGCCATGTTCAATGTCGACCGCATCGTCAGACAACCGACAGAAACCATAGAGCGCATAGGCGGCTTCGCGGATTGGCTCTGGCAGTAAAAGCGAGGCGGCATAAAAAGAGCGCGATCCGGTCTTGATCATCTCCCGGCACGCTGCACGGTCGGCATCGCGCGCGTGCAGGCCAGAACCACGCCGAGGAGATCCAGACTCATCCCCGTCACTTTGAGTGAAATTATAAATTGTCGCTGCAGACACCAAACTGACACCCCAACTCAAGACGTGTCGTCGTTTTTCGACACCCCCGCGCCAAGAGTCTAATCATGATCTCACGCCGCACACAAGATGACCGAGTTTAGGGCGCAGGTGGAGGCGCGCTCGAAGGGGCAATCCCCAGCGCCGCCTTAATGTCATCCCAAGCGACCAGTTTGAAGTTTTGGGCCCCTTGCGCATTCATGCCGTCCTGCGCCACAAATAGGCCGCCAGGATACTGAGGACCGAAATCCCCCACAATCACTTCGATCCCGTCGGTTTCCTCTGTCGCACCAACGACGCCTGCGCCGATGCGAAACCGTCCGACATAGCTGTCATCGTCAGCGCGATAGACGCTATAGGCATTGTCGCCTTGGCTGGACACCACAATGAACCGTCCGGCGACGTCATCCTCTGCCAAAGCTACACCCTCGGCATCTGCAACTAGGTTTTTCCCGTCAGCGTTGGCGATCTTGATGGGTGTAACACTGCCAGTCGCGGCCGCCTCAAAGCGCCAAAGCCCGACAACTTCCTCTGAAACATAGAGGCGCCCGGTCTTTTCATCCGCCACACAACCCTCAGATTGGGTCGCGAGTTTCATGGTGCGGACAATTTCGCCGCTTAGCGAGGAACCGCTCACCTCGAGCTTGACTTGATTTATGGTGCCATCCTTCAAGACCATGAAGGCATAAAGGCCATTGGAATCGCGGTACAGGCAGATACCATAGGCCTCACCACGGCCCGCTGGCACAGTCCCGATTGCGGTCAATTTGGCCGTGGTCGTATCGAGGGCGAAAAGTGCTAATTTGGCATTGATGAGATCATTGCGATCACTGGCGACAACCAACACGCTTTGCGCGCCCCCAATTGTTACGCCCTCCCGCAGATCGACATTGTTAACTCTGCCGGCATTATTGAAGTTTTTGACCTTGCCAGCCAAATCATAGACATAAATCCCAGCCTTTTTGTCAGTGCCAATAATCAGACTGGACGCGGGATCGGCAGCATTGCGCCAAATCGCTGGATCGTCAGCTGCATCTTGGTTTTTGCTGCCCACCGGCGTGGTTTCGCCGCGTGCAAGGACCGTCACAGCGGGAGTCGCATTGGCGATCAGCCGACTTGTTGGAATCTCAGTGGCGCAACTTGTTGACAAAAGTGCCAGACCGGCTGCGGCATAGCGGCATAAAATCTGTAGCATGATGAAACCCCTCGTTTGTCTTGGACTTTAGACAGTCATCGCAGCGCTGGCAAACCACACTCTTGTCGGTAATTGAGGCCTATTCCGTCTTCTTTTAAATCAAAAAAGCGGGATAAACAGACCCTAAATCAGATACCTAGACGCGCA
>JBEINE010000217.1:0-4199 GCA_040378245.1 Hyphomonadaceae bacterium
ATCAAATAGCTAGACGCGCAACCTAGTTCTGAAAGAACCAGACGCGCTTTAGTGGTGAGGCCTCAAATGAGCTGACTATTTCTTGGCGGCGTCACGAACCGCATCGGCGGAAGCATCAATGGCATTGGCTTGGGCGTCGCGGGCGTCACGAACGCTATCGGCCAAATCGTCTGTTGAGTTCTTTGTGGCTTGCCCTGCCGCATCCATGACATTTGCAGTTGTCGTGCCGCTAGATTCGATTGCATTGGCCGCGACCTCGCCAGAATTACGAATAGAATCTGCTGAACTTTCGATCGCATTGGCCTGACTCTCTGCGACAGGAGCCTTCTGATTATTGCAGCTGGCCAAGCCTAGAGTGGCCAAGCTGGCGATCGTCAGGATTGCGATTGAGGTGGTGGAGCGCGTCTTCTTCTGTATCGACATGAATAACCCCTTGTTGTGGCGGCGACATCTTTGCGTGCAAAACATCAAAGGCGCGCGTTATGCCCATTGGTGCGACACAATGCCGGACCCAGCAGTTCAACGCTTATGGGGCCTATTGGTTCCGGCCTAATTGGCATGCGCGAGGTTGCGTGCAGCTTCGCGGTGAAAGAAAAGCGCTTGGCTGATTGTGGCGGTTACCGTCTCGTTCAAGAAGGGCTTGGTGATCAGATAGGTTGGCTCTGGTCTTTCTCCACTCAATAGGCGTTCAGGGAAGGCGGTGATAAAGATGACGGGAACGTCCGATTTCTCCAAAATATCTTTCACGGCTTCAATGCCCGAGGAGCCATCAGCGAGCCGAATATCGGCCAAAATCAAGTCGGGCTGGCCGGTCTCCATCAATGCCAGCGCTTCTTTGTGGGTTGTGGCGATACCAAGGACGCTGTGACCCAAATCCTCCACGAGGCTTTGCAGATACATGGCGATGATGGATTCATCTTCGATTATGAGAATCTTGCCGCGATTTTCAGTTGCAATTTCTTGACGTGCGCGCAGCACGTCCTGCTCAACCTGCCTTGGAGAAACTTGCAATACGATTCCAGCTTCATCGAAACTAAATCCTTCTACAGCCGTTAATAGCAGCGCACTGCGCCGCGGTCGCGTGCCGACGGTCAGATGCTCTTCAACCGGGTTCCAAACGGCATGAAAAAGACGAAACAGTTCGACTTTGGGGGGGTGAGCGGCAGAAATCTGCTGCGGTGCCCTTAAAATGGCCTGAAGTGCGGCCCGAACATAGGCATCGCCGCTGGTTTGTGATCCTGTCATTGCACGCGCATAGCGGCGCAGAATGGGAAGATGGGGGCCAAAATTCGCGACTGCTGACATAAAACACTCCTTCAGGTTACGGGACCGAACGCACGACGAAGCAATAAGTTCCAAATCGAGGGAACCATATCCACGCACCGTGCGTTTCATACTAAAGCCAAGCGGCGATGGTTCTCGCCCAGATGACAGACACAGGACGAATAACCGTGGCAGCGGACAATGGCACAAACTCCAGCCCTTCAATCTCCGTCTCTCCAATGGAGATTCCCGTGCATGCGCCATTGGACCTGATTGACGATCCAATCGTTCTAGGACTGAGGCGGCTTTATGATTCAGTTTTGGACGAAGCTGTTCCCTCAGACTTTCTCGACCTCCTAGCGCAGATTGACGCGACCTTAGCCCATGGGGTGGAGGAGGCCAAATCTTACGCAGTCCCTCAAGATCAAAGCACTCATGATGAGGGGGCGTCATGAGAAAGCCCGAGGACTTGTCAGTCGCTGGGGCCCCTCCTTCAGACCCAGCGCAGGCTCTAAAGAGGGCGCCACCGACGCCTTCAAACGTGCTTACGGCCGATTTCGGACCGGGAGAATCGTTCTCGGCGCGTTTAGTGGCGATCATTCCAGCGCTGCGCGCTTTTGCACGAGGCTTATGTGGTCGACCGGACTTAGCTGATGATTTGGCGCAAGAGACTTTGACCAAAGCCTGGGCGGCCAGATCCAGCTATTTGCCAAATACCAATTTCAAGGCGTGGATGTTCACGATTTTGCGCAATCATTATTATTCTTGGTGCCGGAAGCAACGACGCGTTGCGCCTTGGGACCCTGACGCAGCGGAGAGATTGTTGATTTGCGAGCCGTCTCAACCCAGCCACTTGGAATTGTCGGAACTGGCTGTGGGTATGCAAGAATTGCCAGCTCAGCAACGTGAAGCCTTGATCTTGGTGGGCGCTGGCGGCTTCACCTATGAGGAAGCGGCTGAGATTGTCGGTTGTGCGGTAGGGACTGTTAAAAGTCGGGTCGCGCGGGGGCGTAGTGCGCTTCGTGATTTCCTTGAAACCAGACAGGCGTCTTCTGATAAGCCGCGGCCAACCGGCGCTCAAGCCAGTGCCAAGATCTTCGACGAATTAAGTCGCCTTGACCCCAAAAGCGTTTAGTGTGTCGATACATTCTATTACGGGTCTAGGGAGGCGTTCACTAGGAGGTCTATTATTGTTTGTTCTGGCGGCAACATTGCTGCCGGTATTCTTGATTAGCTTTGGTCAGGCTTATGCGCGATTGTCACTTGACCGCGAGGTTGTGCGTCAGACACTGATCGATAATGTCTCTCTATCGGCCGAGCAAGGCCGACATGTCGTCGACTCGGCAGCTTTATCGCTCATAAGCCTGAGTACACGCGATGAAGTCAGGAAAGCTGGGCCAACATGCGCCGCGACATTGGCCATTGCTCAACTTGCTATGCCTTATGCGTCTAACCTCGTGCGGATAAATGCTGACGGCATGGCGATCTGTTCGGCACGCGCCATTTTGACCAGCCCTGAGTTCAGCAAAACACCGTGGTTGGCGAGGCTTTCAGACATTGAGGAAATCTCCTTTGTGGGTCCGGCCCAAATTGGGGCAGGCGACCGTCCAATTCTGATTGTCGCGCTGGGATTGAAATCGAGCGATGGTAAGGCGATGGGGCATATCGTTGTCGGTATTGATCTCATGAGGCTTGAACGTGGTTTCCAAAAGCCAAAAGGTCAGATCGCTGCGCGCATTGCCCTTGTTGATCAAAATGGACGATCTGTCGGTGGCGGCGTCGCCGCATCTAAGGAAACCATCGCCGCGGGCACTCAATTTGAAACAGAGTTTAACACCACGGGAATTGTCACGGAGGTTAGAGATCACAACGGCCTGATCGTGACTTATGCGCGCGCCGCCTTGGTGCCCGGGCACCTTTATGTTGTCTATATCATGCCAGACGCCATCCTTTACGCATCGACGTTCCGGCATATCGCTACCGATATTGCGTTGCCGATGATTACTTTGATTTTAGCAGGAACGGGCCTTTGGGTTGCGATACAGGTGTGGGCCATTGCACCCATTGAGGCGCTTCGCTCGTTAGCCAAGCATTATTCGTTTGGCCGATTTGATGCGCTCCCACCTAAGCTAAACTGGGGCCCCAGTGAGATGATAGAACTGTGCGATGACTTGTCCGAAATGGCGCAACGGGCCGTTCATAGGGATGATCGGTTGAAACGCATCGCATCGCAGAAGGATGAGCTTCTCAAGGAAATGCACCATCGTGTCAAAAACAATCTTCAAATCATCTTGAGCCTGATCAGCCTTCAAGCTCGCCAAGTTAACGAACCCGCCCAAAAAGCCCCGTTAGAGCGCGTGCATGATCGCATTATGGCCGTCGCTCTTGTCGAACGATTGATTGTTGAGACCGATGAAGACCCCACAATTGATGTGCATATGCTGCTGGAAGAATTATGCACCCTAATAAGGCAGATGTATCCGTCCGATGCGCGGCGTGTGAAGCTCAGCGTTGATAGTGATCATTATCTGATTCCCAGCAATAAAGCGACGCCAATTGCATTATTTGCCTTTGAAGCGGTCACCAACGCATACATCCATGGCTTTGCAAGCCAATCGCCAGGCAAAGTCAAGGTTAAGTTTGCCGCCGATGAAACAGGGCTTGCGCAACTGGAGATTGCCGACACCGGCACCGGCTGGGATGAGTTCGACACAGAAACCGGCACAGGTCACAGGCTCTTGATCGCCTTTGCCCGCCAGTTAGGTGGGAAACTGTGCCTAAGTGCAAACCTAAACTTTGGGACACACGTTCAGATGACTTTCGAGGTTAAGCCCGAGGCTGAAAGCGCGCACAAAAGACATTAGATCGAGTCTATGTATCTAATTTAATGTCTGTTGATCCCGTTTTTTTGATTCAAAAAGACGGGATAGACCCTC
>JBEINE010000176.1:0-5795 GCA_040378245.1 Hyphomonadaceae bacterium
CATCGAAGCCTTGCAAGAGGCCATGGCCAAATACGGCAAACCTACCATCTTCAACACCGACCAAGGCAGCCAGTTCACCTGTCCTGGCTTTATCGATGTGCTGCTTGAAGCCGACATCCAAGTCTCGATGGACGGCAAGGGCCGTTGGATGGATAATGTCTTTATCGAACGGCTTTGGCGCTCGCTCAAATATGAGTGCGTCGATATCCACGATTTTGAAACGGGCAGTGAGCTTCGCGCGGGCCTCAATAAATGGATCAACTACTATAATGCAGAGCGACCTCACTCAAAGCTTGGCGGAGCCACCCCCGATGAGGCATACTCAAAAACAGACGCTCAGCCTGATCTGGGGTTAACCCCAGATCAGGCTGAGCCCGAACTCAAACTTCCGGCGTAAAACCAACAACCGATACCCGCTTAACTTCGCCGCAAACCCGTCCAACGTATGGGGCCCACCTCATATCGGTGGGTGCCAGCGATTAGCTCTTAGCAACGAAAAGTGGATGAATTGGCCCTAGACATATCTCAAACGGAAAGGACGGCATCGGCCATCGTGTATGACCAGCTACGGGCCGACATCTTAAGCGCTCGGTTAGAGCCCGGATCCGTGCTTGACGAACGGCTTTTGGCACAACGATTTGGGTTTTCAAGATCTCCCATTCGAGAGGCGCTTGTTCGCCTATGGGCCGAGCAATTGGTGCAAACTTTGGCCAACCGAACCAGCATTGTTGCCCCATTTGATGTGGTGACCTTACCATCTTATCTGGTCGCGCGGGACTTTGTGTATCGCCTTGGTGCAAGATTGGCGGCGCAGAGGCGGACAGATATTGATTTGGCGCGCATTGAAGCGGCCCTATTGGCAGGTGAAGCGGCCCATGATCTTAACAGCTATGTTGAAGGCAACCGACGGTTTCACCTAACAATTGCGGAGGCCGCTCGCATGCCGATCCTTCGGCAATGGACTCGGGAAGTTCTTGATCGTGGGCAGCGGGTTCTAGCCTTAGTTGCGTCGCGCGAAGCCGCCACAGGGGGCCTGCACAAGATGGGCGACCAAGACGGCCATGAGGCCATACTCGCCGCGATACGTGCGGGCGATGCAGCAACCGCGGAGGAGGCCGCAGGAATTGACGCTTCCACACTTGGTGAATTGGTCGCCGAGGCTTTGACGCAAGCCGCCATTGTCTCCCTGCCTAAGGCGCTTCACGCATGAAGTTTGAACCCATTGCGACGTCCCGACTAACTGAATCGGTGCGGGTTTATGCTGGGTTACGGGATGCTATCTTGGACCTGAGCATGCCACCGGGCCACACCTTAGACGAACGCGATGTTTGCGCGCGGTTTGGTGTCTCAAGATCGCCGGTGCGCGAGGCCTTATTACGGCTGACCACTGAAGGCCTAATTCGGTTGGAAGGGGGCGAGTCAATTGTTGGGGACGTCTCCCCAAAGGATTTGGAAACATTTATGGCCCTGCACTTTTATCTGGCGGGCATGGTGGCGCGGCTGGCGGCCACGGCGCGCAGCTCACGCGATGTAACAAGGCTGGGCATTGCAAACGCAGAACTGACGACGACAGACATGGAGTGGACAAAGGCAATGGCAGGGCTGCGCGTCTTTCGTTTGACGCTGGCCACGGCGAGTGGAAACTCAATCTTCTCGACATGGACGTTACAATTGCTTGACCAAGAAGAACGGTTAAGTCGCGCTTTATTGGGCTCGGCCAGCCATCATCCGACAATTGCGACATCATCTATTCGCCGCGCCATTGTTGATGCCATAAGCCGGTCTGATCCCAACGCCGCTGAACATGCCGCGGGCCAGGAAAGCAACGCACTCGCAATCGCCTTTGGCAGCAAGTGACGAAGCCAGCTTGCATCAGGTCGACCATCGGCATACGAATGAAAGAAGGCGACAGGGGTAGGCTATGAGATTATTTTTTGCAGGCGTGATGCACGAATCAAGCGTTGCTTCGCCTATTCCCACCACACTCGCAAGCTTCCAAGAGCAATATTGGGACCCCAAGTCCATTGCGGTCGCGCCCGATCATGTTGATACCTGCGCTTATGGTCCAATTTGGGAACTTGCCGGAAGCCGCGGGCATGAGTGTTTTTCCGCCCCTTATTGTATGGCTCAACCCAGCGCTCCGCTTCAAGATGCAGCTTGGAATACGTTAAAGGGATCGATATTGGCCGACCTTGCCGCTGCGGGGCCTGTGAATGGGGTTTTCCTTATGCTGCACGGCGCTCAATCCAGCACGAGCATAAATGATTGTGAAGGCGATTTACTTGAGGATATTCGCGCATTGGTCGGGCTAGATATTCCCATTGGTGCCATTCTTGATTTGCACACAAATTTGACATCGCGCATGCTCGCGAACGCAACTTTTCTGATTGCCTGCAAGGAATATCCTCATACTGACTATCCGGAGCGGGGCGTAGAGCTTTTAGATCTGATCGAGGCTGTGCACGAGGGGCGCCTCAATCCAGTAACAGTCGCGGTGCGCATTCCGGTCTTAGGCCTTTTCCCGACTACAATTGAGCCCATGCGCGGTTTTGTGCGCGCCCTTGAACATGCGGAGCGGGCGCCGATCGTGTCGGTTTCGGCGACCCACGGCTTCTTTGATGCCGATCATGAAGATGTTTCAGCCGCGATCATTGTGATTGCCGATAGCGATGTTGATGCGGCACGCAGCCTGGCATTTGATCTCTCAAGGTCCTTTGTTGACATTGTAACGAGCCAAGACGAGCTCGGCATGGGCCTTGCCGATGCTTTGGCATTGGCACGGTCGCACGCTGAAATTGTCACGCTGGCTGACGTCGCCGATAATCCGGGCGGGGGCTCATCGGGTGACGATACATTGATGTTGCAGGCCTTTATCGACGATTGGGACGAGCCTATCGCTTTTGGCATGATCTGGGATCCTGTCAGCGTCCAATTTTGTCACGATGTTGGCGTGGGCGGTGTGCTGGATTTGCGTATTGGAGGGAAAGTTGGGCCCCGCTCTGGCCAGCCAATTGACCTTCGGGTCGAGGTCATATCTATTCGCGTGGATGCAAAACAAGCCGTTTTTGGCATGGGTCAACCGCGCCTGCCCCTGGGTCGCACGGCCGCAGTGCGTTGGAACAACATCGACATCGTCCTGACTGATCGGCGTCAGCAAGTATTCAGCCGTCATTGCTTTACAGAACATGGCATTGATCTAGGTGCCAAACGTTTGATCTGTGTGAAGTCAACTCAGCATTTTTACAAAGACTTTGCCGCAATTTCCGACCATATCATTTGGTGCGATCCACGCCGCGAGCTGACACTAGGGGCGGGTTATACTCCCTTTAAAAAGATCAAACGCCCGATCTATCCGATTGATCCTGTGACCGATATTGAGCTTGAAGAATTTGATTTTTGATCAGTTGATCGGTGGCTTGCGCCGATAAAGTGCGGCACCGACAAGCGCAAACACGCCAGTGAGAATAATGCCGATGATAGCGAGATAGACAGCCGAGTTGAGGCCAGCTCGGTCAATGATCACGCCAAGAATCGTCGTCGCCAGTGCCGCGCCACCGACATTAAGAAGCTGAGCCGCCACAATCGCTCGACCACTTCGGTCAGAAACGGAGATATAACCTTGCATAAAACAAGGCAGATAGCTCCACACAATGCTAAAGAGGCTAAGGCCGATCCAATAGCTTGGTATGGTTTGCCAGAAATACAACAACAGACAAACCGCAAGACCTGCAAGTGTGCCCAAAGCAATGGGCAACGCCCGTCCAAGCCGATCACCCTGCCACGAGACGGCAATAGACCCAATGATCCCCAAAAAAGTCGAGACGGCTAGGACCGTGCCGACTTGTTCCAAACTCAATCCAATCCGGTCGCCCAAGCGCTCTGAAAAAACAAACAGCGGCTGATAATAAAAACCAAAAGCGGCACTGGCCACGAGCCAAAGCAGGATTGGTATGATGATATTGGGCTGTTTTGTGTCGCGGGCGTCGGTTACCGCGCGCTCAAGATCGCCGTGGCGATGAGACAGATAGGGCAAAGGCCTGTTGGGCAGATTAGCTATAGCCCATAAAGTTAGGGGCGTGAACATCACGCTGACAAAATAAATGGCCGACACACCCTGCGTATCGATCAGCTCTGGGGCAAACTGAAAAGCTAAGGATTGAATACACACAGCTAGCGTTGCCCGCCAAGCAAACCAGCGGTCAGGCTGGGCGGTGTTGCCGTAAAATGCGCACGCGAGCCCGAATATGGCTGTGCCCGCAGCGCCATGTAGCGCCCGCAATACCAGTGTGCTCGCATAATCTGTCAGCACAGAATTGGCGAGATTGCTCCCGATAATGATGGCCAAAGCTATATAGGCGATGAGCTTACGATCCATCGACTTTAGCCAGATCGTTAAGGCGGCTAGGCTGATAAAAGACCCCACTGAATCGGCCGTCGCGAGCTGGGCAATCTGAGCAGAAGAAAAACCAAACTGCTTCACCAGACCGCCAGAGTAAATCGGCATGACCATCACGACAAAAAGCCCCTGCAAAGGCAATAATTGCGCCGCAATATGATATTTTAGGGTATCTTCTACCCGTTGTGTCGTCATAAGTCACCTGAAGGCAGCGAGGCAAAAGTCTGGTGAACGCCACCCATTCCCAAACGGATCGTCACAGGCCCTTGCTCAGAAGACACGCGGGTGGTTGCGGCTTTATCGCTGCAGCGCTGATAGCTGATCGAATTAACACTTCGCACAATCAGCCCTAGCTTTGTGCCTTCGGGCAAAACACGGGCGATAAGGCCTGTGTGGTCCAAAATCACCTGATGGAACGCGTCGGGGACTAAGTCAGGACCAAGATTGACGCGCTTTATCACCCCCGACAACGTCAAACGACGACCGTCTGGAAGATGCGCCAATATCGCCGCACACAGGTCAAACTTGGGATAATCAGCGGAAATTGACAAAGAGACCTTTGGTCTACCAATTAAGTTGATTGCACTAGGGCAAGGGTCTGACCAAAATGCCAGCCCATTCGCACTGCCGTCACGTGACACTAAAGCATCCCCAAAGCCCGTATCTTCAGGTGCCGAGCCAATAAGAGAGCGCCATAAAGGCGCGCATGCCCCTGAGGCTTCGCAAGTGACGAGCGTGTCGTCCCAAGGGTGATACTTAAAAGGTGAGACGTGTATAGCGTCGGGTGCTGCCATCAAGCCAAAGTCACGATTGGGATAAAGCGTCAGGCTCGCAGACGACAGGGCGCTTATGGTGTCGCCGTGCTGCCATGTCTCTCGCCCCTCTACAAAAATCGTCGCGGGCGAGGCCAACGTCTTATTGAGCGATTGCCCTAAAAGATGGTGATCAAACCAAGCCAAAGTAACTTCGTCAGACCATCGGATCGGGTCTTCATCAAAGACAGGGTCGGGAGCCGCGGGTTCGTCTGGGGCTTTTGGCAGGGCTCGATTGCCACTATGCAGCCATGGGCCAATTAAAAGACGACTTTGATCGGCGCAAATTGCCCCAGACTTCAAAAAGGCTTCATGCCATGCGATGGCGCCGCGGTGGGAATCATCGGATGTTCCAGTTACCGTCAGAACTGGGCAAGCAATGGCCGCCAAAGGATGCTCTGTAATGGCAGGGCGGATATGATCGAATTGGGCTACCGCATCTACAAAAGTTTGAATGGGCACGCCGAGCCGATTGGCCAAGCCGGCATAGCTATCGCCCCGCTGCCAATGCTCATGCATGAATGTTCGCCAGAACACATCATCGGCAAACAAATTGTGGCGCGTGCTCTTGCCCGAGGCGAAGAGCA
>JBEINE010000117.1:0-9664 GCA_040378245.1 Hyphomonadaceae bacterium
ATTTTTGGAACCAGACGCGCTCTAACACGCCGCGCCCCGCTTACAACATCGTCGGAATAACGCGGTCAGGTGGCTTATGGCCATCCGCGAAGGTCTTGATATTGATAATGACTTTTTCGCCCATTTCGATGCGACTTTCCAGCGTCGCAGAACCCATATGAGGCAAGAGCATCACGTTTGGCAGCTTCTTCAGTTTTGGATTGATGGCGGGCTCATGTTCAAAGACGTCAAGGCCGGCTCCGGCCAATAGTCCCTTTTCGAGCATCCGGGCCAAAGCCGCCTCATCAATCACTTCGCCGCGCGATGTATTGACTAAATAAGCGCTCGGTTTCATCAATTGCAGGCGGCGTGCCGACAATAAGTGATAGGTCGCGGGGGTATGGGGGCAATTGACTGAGATGATGTCCATCCGCGACAGCATTTGATCAAGGCTTTCCCAATAAGTTGCTTCCAGCTCCTGCTCAATCGCAGCGGGAACTTTTGTGCGGTTATGATAATGAATCTGTAGGCCAAAGGCCTTGGCTCGGCGCGCCACAGCCTGCCCGATACGGCCCATACCCACAATGCCCAGACGCTTACCCGCTACACGGCGGCCCATCATCCAAGTCGGCGACCAGCCTTCAAAGCTGTCAGCCTCAACAATCTTAACACCTTCCATTAAGCGCCGCGGCACAGCAAGGATAAGCGCCATTGTGATATCGGCGGTATCATCGGTTAGGACGCCTGGCGTATTGGTAACGGTAATCGCGCGCTGTGTTGCTGTCGCAACGTCAATATTGTCGACCCCAGCACCAAATTGGGCCACCAAGCGCAATTGCGGACCCGATCGCGATAACACTTTGCTATCAATCCGATCGGTAACGGTGGGCACAAGAACATCGGCGCGCGTGACCGCATCGACCAATTGATCGTAAGTCATGGGTGCGTCCGTCAAGTTGAACTCAGCGTTGAATAATTCCGCCATCCGCGTTTCGACGGGTTCGGGAAGTTTGCGCGTGACGATAACTTTGAGTTTGGACTGAGGCATGATACCTTGTAGCAAGGCTCTGGTCTGACGCCAAGCAGGCATTACCAAAGCAAGTGCGCACGGATCATCTGCAAGCCTTGGGGCCAGATTAAGGTAATATTTACTCTGTGAGCCCACATCGTAAGGCGTCATTGACCAGCAGGCTGGAAGGGTGGGTCCATGCGCAAAATCGCTAGTTTCCTCGCCTGTGCAGTGTCGATCTGCATCAGCCATTCTGGGCTCGCGTCTGGGTTTCCGCCATTTAATCGCGCCGCTGGTGAGACCCCTTCGGGCCAGCCGGTTCCCCGCTTTGTGTCGCTGAAATTTGCCAAAATCTATGGCCGCAGCGGGCCTGACAAAGCCTACCCCATCAGGTGGGTCTATCAGCGCAAAGGCCTCCCTGTGCGCGTCGTGGCAGAGACTGAAGAATGGCGGCGTATTGAAGACCCCGAAGGCTCAATCTCTTGGGTTCACCGCCGCCTGATTGATGGTCGCCGAACAGGCATCATCAGAGCGTCGCGCGATATGCGGGTTGGCATGCATGTCAAGCCCGATAGCGGCTCGCGTGTCGCCGCTTGGGCATCAGATGGCGTCATTGTTGATATTGTTGATGAGCGCCAAGGCTGGCGCGAAGTCAAATCTGGCCGCTACAAGGGCTGGGTCCCCGCCTCCGAACTGTGGGGCTCGGGCGCAGCTGGCTAAAGCGCGTGTGGTTATTTTAGAACCAGGTTGCGCGTCTAGTTCTTTTTGAGCGCGTCTGGTTCTTTTAGCACCAGGTTGCGCGTCTAGGTGTTTGATAGCGCGCGTCTGGTTTTTCTAGACGGGGTTGCACGTCTAGGTATCTGATTTAGGGTCTGTTTATCCCGCTTTTTTGAGTCAAAAAAGACGGGATAGACCCTAGTGGGCTCGGCATCCAGCGTCTCAATGCGTGCCTTTATATCAGGGGGATAAGTCTGGATAGATTGCGGCGGTATCAGCAAAGATCGTGACGCCACCAATTGCCGGAAGTTTGCGCGCCCGCAAAATGCCCGCCCAAGACGGTTTTCGTGAAACGAAACATCAGTGCACCGTTTATTGGCGACCCATGCGATGGGAAGCATGGCTTTAGTCACCTTCAAACCGTCAGCAGTCTCAATATGCAGGATTTCAGGGTGACTGGACAGCGTCTAGAAACGCTTCAATCGGTTAAGCAAAGCAGGTGTATTTGAGGCGATGATTGATACGTTGGCCTCGATGAGCTCGTCTGCCCATCTGGTCCAGATGTTTGATTCCACCATCGTGCGCGCCCATGTCTTGGCAGCGGGCGCAAAAGGGAGCCGCATCGACGATTGCCACCCACCAAACTATCCGCCTAAGCCTAACCCAACAAACGAGGCAAACACTCTTGTGGGTCACAGCCAAATCTGTGCCAATCGATTTGTTGGTGGATACTTTATGCAAATTGGGCGTTTGCGCGGCTGTTTTTGCGAACGGCTTAACCCCACCGAAACCCTTTATGCTGTTTGATGATAATATTGTAAAGTAACCGGAGTTCTTGAATCCATGCTAACCCAAAACAACTCAGACCTAATCGCAAAGCTGGACGCGCTGGACCGCTCGCAAGCGGTTATCGAGTTTGCGCCAACTGGCCATATTCTAACCGCCAACGCAAACTTCCTGAGCGTTTTGGGCTATCGTTTGGATGAGATTGTTGGTCAACATCATTCAATGTTCCTAGAGCCTGCTCAGCGTGAGCACAGCGAATATCGGAAGTTTTGGGATGACTTGCGAACGGGCGCATTTCAATCCGGTGAGTTCATGCGCACGGCTAAGGATGGCACGAAGATATGGATCCAAGCCACTTACAATCCGATTATCGACCAGAGTGGTAATGTCACAAAGATAGTGAAGTTTGCATCTGACATCACCAAATCCAAAAACGAGACCGCCAGCGCGCAAAGTCAGCTCAACGCCATTGAAAAGAGCCAAGCGGTGATCGAATTTGATGTGATGGGCAACATCGTCAAGGCTAACCACAATTTTTTGAGTGCTGTAGGCTATTCTGCCCATGAGATCGTTGGGCAACACCATGCCATGTTTGTCGATCCTAGCTACGGAAACTCCCCAGAATACAAACGGTTTTGGGAAAAACTTCGCAATGGTGAGACCCAATCGGGTGAATTTAAACGCTACGGAAAAGGACACCGCGAAATCTGGTTGCAGGCTTATTATAGCCCGATCTTTGATGCCAGCGGAAAGCCACAAAGAGTCATTAAGTACGCCACTGACATTACAGACCAAGTTAATCTCCGCGCCGAGAGCATGATGCTGTCTCTTGTCGCCAACGGCACAGACAATTCAGTCATTATCACCGACAAAGCAGGGGGTATTGAATACGTCAATCCGGGCTTTGAGCGCATGTCGGGATACAGATTTGCAGAAGTGAAGGGCAAAAAGCCCGGTTCGTTCTTGCAAGGTACCCACACTGACCGTGCGACCATACAAGACATCCGCGATCATATTGGGTCGTGTCGTCCGTTTTATGGTGAAATCTTGAACTATCATAAGGATGGTCGACCATATTGGATTTCGCTTGCGATCAACCCCGTTACTGGTGCCAATGGGGAGCTGGAGCGTTTCATCTCAATTCAAGCCGATGTAACGGCCACGAAATTGGCCTCACTAGAATATACCGTTAAACTTGAAGCGATTGGCTCTGGAACGGCCATCGTTGAGTGGGTAGAAAATGCGACTGTCCCAGTTATCAATGCGTTCTTGAGCACCAAAACCAATGGGCCTTCCTCAGCATCTTTGCCGATCTCGACTTTCCTCTCGGCTGACGAAGTGGCCGATGTGGCCAATGGAGGCTCAATATCAAAAGCTATTAGTTGGCCCAGCGTTGGTGGAGACCCTGTTGAATTAGATGCCATCTTCGTTGCTGTCCGTGATGTGCAGGGGAAAGTTCTCAAAACCCTGATGTTTGGCGTGGATGCAACGGCCCGCTACAAAGCTGTTCGCGATACGCAACAAACAATGCGCAGTATGCTCGAAAGCTCGAAAGGCATTAGTGCCTCTGTTTCTATTATCGATGAGATCGCAAAACAAACCAATCTGCTCGCCCTGAACGCCACAATTGAAGCCGCGCGCGCTGGGGATGCTGGCCGAGGCTTCGCGGTTGTTGCCGGTGAGGTCAAAGCACTTGCCACGCGCTCGGGTCATAGCGCCAAGGCGATATCCAACACTGTGCGGGAGAATGATGCTAACATCCGCACGTTGAGCGAGAATTTACAGAAACTCGCCGGGTAGGGGTAGCGCGCTTTTGGGAAATTTGCGGGCAACAAGAAAACCCCACTGAATGCGAGAATGTGCGGCCCTCGCTTTGTAAAGCACTGAGTTGATGGGCGACGCTCAAAAAGTAATTGGCTGTGGAATTGCGGGTTTAGAGCGCAAGTTCGTTTCCATGAAAACGAAACGCGCCCTAAGTCACACCAAAACATAGCAGTTCATCGAAATTTCCTGAGCTGATTGTTGGATGACGAGGTTTGGGGCCGTGATGAGGCCGCTAGTTACTTCTGACTCCCGTCGCCCAGCGTTCGAACCTGCGTTTGCGGCATGCGACAATAGCAGACACTTCGCCGTCAGACCCGCTATGTCTGGTTAACGGCCGCGCAATTTGGATGCGTACTGGCAACAATTGCCGCATCGCCGACAAAAGTCCTTCAGCGACCCATCAAGGTGATGGGTGACAATCGGGAGAGATCGTCTCCCTATTGATCCTGTCCGAGCAGAGGCCAGCAAACATAGCCTACCATCACCTTTCCGCAGCCCCTAATTTGCGAGCGTACCCATGTCCTGCTATAGGCCGCGAACCTAAGGGTCCCGCCCGTGCGCATGCGCGTATGCAGGCTGGACCTCCATCAGAGATTTCCCCCCGGAGCTTAACCCTTGACCATTCTATCTGACGCGCCAGCCACCGGTGCTGCGCTGCGCAACATTGCGATCATTGCCCACGTTGACCATGGCAAAACCACTTTGACGGACCAATTGCTGGCCCAAGGCGGGGCTTACCGCGAGAACGAAGCCCGCGCTGAACGGGCAATGGATTCCAATCCGCAAGAAAAAGAACGGGGTATTACCATCCTCGCCAAATGCACCAGCATTGTCTGGGGTGAGGGCGCCGAGGAGGTGCGAATCAATATTGTTGATACACCCGGCCATGCTGACTTTGGTGGCGAAGTTGAGCGGGTCCTTTCCATGGTCGATGGCTGTCTATTGCTGGTCGATGCCACAGAAGGCCCAATGCCCCAGACGAAGTTCGTCTTGACCAAAGCGCTCGCCCTTGGTTTGCGGCCCATCGTTGTGCTTAACAAAGTTGACCGGCCAACCGCGCGCCCCGACGAAGTGCTTGATGAGGTGTTTGAGCTTTTCATGGCGCTCAATGCCAGTAACGAACAATTGGATTTCCCCTCTGTTTATGCCTCTGGCCGCGATGGCTGGGCGAGCCTAACACTCGACGGGCCGCGCGAAACTTTGGCCCCTTTGTTTGAGACCATCATTGACCATGTGCCGTCGCCCGACTCAGCGCGTCGCCGCGATGAGCCTTTCAAAATGCTGGTCACTATGCTGGATTCCGACCCGTTCCTCGGCCGCATTCTCACCGGCCGCGTTGAGAGCGGTCGTTTGCAGGCGGGCAGCGTCGTTAAGGGCATGAGCATTGCTGGCAAGACAATCGAGCGCTCACGTGTCTCAAAGGTTTTGGCGTTTCGTGGCCTTAAGCGTCAGCCGATTGAAGAGGCGGAAGCGGGCGATATCGTCTCCATCGCGGGACTTTCCACCACCACCGTGGCCGATACCATAGGTGATATGGACGTGTTGGAGGCTATTCACGCCACGCCGATTGATCCGCCAACTTTGTCTGTCACCGTTATGGTCAATTCAAGCCCGCTGGCGGGTCGTGATGGCGATAAAGTTCAAAGCCGTGTGATTCGTGACCGCTTGCTTAAGCAGGCCGAAACCGATGTCGCCATCAAAGTGACCGAAACAGCCGACAAAGACGCCTATGAGCTACAAGGCCGCGGTGAGCTGCAAATTGGCGTTTTGCTGGAGGGCATGCGTCGCGAAGGCTTTGAAATGTCCATTTCGCGTCCACGCGTCTTGACCCGCATCGACGAAGAGACCGGCGAAAAAACCGAACCCATGGAAGAAATCACCATCGACGTCGATGAAGAATATGCCGGTGTCGTGGTGGAAAAAATGTCGGGCCGCAAAGGCGAACTGCAAGACATGCGCCCATCGGGCGGCGGCAAGACACGTGTGACGTTCCTAGCCCCGGCGCGCGGTCTGATCGGCTATCACTCCGAGTTTCTGACCGACACACGGGGTTCAGGCATTATGAACCGGATATTCCACAGCTGGACACCGTGGAAAGGCAATATCAACCGCCGCCATAATGGCGCTTTGATTGCCAATGATAGTGGCAAGTCTGTTGTCTATGCGCTTTGGTATCTTGAAGAGCGCGGGGTCCTGTTCATCGATGGCGGTGAGGATGTCTATCAAGGCATGGTCATTGGTGAAAATGCCAAGCCCGAAGATATGGATGTCAATCCGCTGAAGGAAAAGAAGCTCTCCAACGTGCGCTCATCGGGCAAGGATGAAGCCATGCGCCTAACCCCGCCGCGCCGGATGACCCTAGAGCAAGCCATTGCTTGGATTGACGACGACGAATTGGTCGAAATCACCCCGAAGAATATCCGTATCCGCAAACTCGAACTCAATCCCGCTTTCCGCAAGCGCAAGCCCAAAAACGACTAGGAGCGCGTCTAAGTATTTGATTTGGGGTCTGGGACCCGCCAGAGAGCAGGGTAGCCCCCACAACGGCCAAACCTGTCGGCGCTTTTACCAGCGTGTTGTCATTCGTCTTTCACAAGAATGTGATGAAGTAGGACGGGGAGCTTTGCAAAGGCGATTGACACGGGAGGGCTTGGTTATGGATCGACGCCGTTTTATGATGGGCAGTGGTGCCTTAGCAGGCCTAGCCACACCTCTTGCCGCGCACGCCAAAACCGTCTCTGCCGCGCGCGCGACGCGTTTGGACGGCGAGCGGGTGCAGCTCAACTGGGCAGGCGGTAATGGTGCAGCCAGTGTGCTGGCCTCACCTGATCCTGCGGCCACTCGATTGGGGTTACGGCCTTTGGAAACAGGCCTTAAGGGTGGACAGGCTATTGTCTCGGCACCCGCCTCGCCACGCCCTTACTTCATCATTTCGTCAGGCTTTGGTAATGATGTTCGCGTGGCTGAGCGCATTTTGCCATTGCAGGGCGGTCGCAATTTCCGCGATTTGGGCGGCTATATTGGTGCCGGTGGTAAAGCGGTCAAATGGGGGCGGATTTATCGCTCTGGGGTTATGTCAAGCCTGACACGACCCGATGTGGCATATTTGGCAAGCCTTGGTATTTCCATCGTCTGCGATTTGCGCAGCGGCGAGGAACGGACGCGCGAGCCCAGTGTGCTCATCGGAGATGAGCGCGTTAAAATCATGTCTCATGACTATGAATTAGCGTCTTCTATGTCACGCCTGACGCAAAGCACCACGCGCGCACAAGCGATTGAAGCCTTCTCAGATGTCTATATCAATTTTGCCTCGACACTTAAGCCTCAGTATACGGATATGTTTGCCGCGCTAGTTGATAGCGACGCCCCCTTCGCGCTCAATTGCTCCGCGGGTAAAGACCGCACTGGTGTCGGCAGTGCTCTGATCCTGTCTGTTTTGGGCGTCAACAGAGCCAGCGTGATTGCTGATTACGGGCTCACCGAAACTTATGTTCCCGTTTCTTACTACATGAATTTGATGCGGACACCACGGGAAGGCAATTCCAATCGTGAAACGGCCGCGCAAGCCAGCGTTTATACGCGCCTGCCGCCAGACGTCTCAAACGTTATCCTTGGCTCGGTGCCGGACGTCATGCGTTTAACGTTGACCCGCATGGACCGTGAGTTTGGCGGGCCGGTTGAACTTGCCAAACAACGCTTTGGCCTGACTGATGCCGGAATTGCGAAAATGCGGCGTAAGTATCTGGTTTAAGGCCGCGCAACACTTGCTTTGCCGAGTTGATGGCAAACCTATCCGCCCAAAAATCTGCGACGGGACCGCGACTTGCGTGTGCCGCATATCGACGTACTTGAGGCAGAGGACTGCCGAGTCAGAGCTTTCAAGCCATTGAAAGCACTGATCTCCTATTACACGCCACACCTTGGCCTTGATCCAAGATTCGCTAAAGGGAGATCTGTCCGCTTTCTTTGCTAGCGGGCGCCGAATCTCAAGAAAGGAGATAACTTGAAGATCCTTGCCATCACCCACAGCCTAACCCGAACAGGCGCGCCACTCGCCCTTCTCCGCCTTTTGCGAGAGATTAGGCAGCAGCACGAGATCACGCTGATCTGTCCGTTCGAGAAGACTGGTGCTCTCGTCGACGATGTTATTGCGGGCGGGCTGACTTTGTCGACTGAGGCCCGCCTTCGCAACTTCGACATCGTAATTTGCAATACATTGGTTTCGGGTCCAATCGTGACGCGGGCTCACCAAGCTGGTGTGCCGGCGCTGTTATGGGTTCACGAGGGCAATGCTGGTCGGGCCTGGCTTGCCAGTGGCAAGATCGACCCGATCATTTTTCAACAGGCGTCGCTGGTCGTGTTCCCAACGGAATGGCAAGCTCGCGACCCCTTTGCGGCTTGGGTCGGGGCAAGCCGGTGGGCTTTTGTGTCGATGGGTATCCCTCGCCCTCCTGAGGGGGCCAAGGTACCGTTCGAGCGTGGCGGTCACGACGGGATATTGCTTCAAGCTGGATCGCTCGAACATCGCAAAGGAGCGGACCTGTCGGTCCAGGCCGTTCGACGACTGGCCTCATATGATATCCTTATGTTTTTCGTGGGCGCGCGACATCCACGCTTTGATCCCGGCATCCGAGACGATGAGCGGGACCGCTTCATCGAAATAGGGCCGCAATCCCCAGAAGAGACGCTCGCATTTATGCAACATGCTGATATTCTTCTGCTGCCAACGCGTGATGACGTGATCCCGCTAGTGATCCTCGAGGCAATGAGCCTTGGCACTTGCGTCTTAGCCAGTGATTTCGGTGCCATTCCTGAAACGGTGCGGCATGGGCGAACCGGCCTCCTAAGCCCCACTGGCGATTTCCGCGTGCTGTCGGGTAACATCGCCATGGCCTTGAAGGATCCGGCCCTGCGCGCTGACTTGGGAGCCGCCGGTCAGGCCATCTGCCATCAGCGCCACGACTTCAGCCGACACGTGGCCGAAATGCTGGAAGCCATTGCTGTCGCTGCAGCCGGTCGAGGTCCTCCTGGTCGCGTACTTTAAGATTTTTTTTGCATTTCCCCGCCAGTTGTCGAGCGCCCCGGTGATCAAACAACATGGCAATAGGATTTATACGACTGAGCGGCAAAGGGTGTTTCGTGACCAAACTCGAATAGATGCTGGGGCTTGACGGGACCCAAATTTGATCACTCGAAAGAAAGGGCGCATATACACGCGATCCCAAGGCATCCGCCCAGCGAATAGCTTGCGTTACGGAGTGTCTTTAACATTGACCCGCATGGACCATGAGTTTGGCGGGCCGGTTGAACTTGCCAAACAACGCTTTGGCCTGACTGATGCCGGAATTG
>JBEINE010000086.1:0-12470 GCA_040378245.1 Hyphomonadaceae bacterium
ACTTATTCTTTACGCCAATGCCGGCACGGCGGTTTCGTGCAAACTTGTTTAATTGCTCTTTTGAGGCCCCTGCTGAACCACCATGATTCTTAGCAACGCTTTTAAATCGAGGCTCCTTTACAAGGAACGTGAAAGACTAAGCGTCTCGCCTGCGTGCGGGGGTGAGCTTGCACGTGCACAGGCGATACTTGCTGAAGCTAACCTCTGCGACCCACAAGCTAATGTCGCCCTATTGGGCGACAAGCAGTTTTTGATTTCAGCCACTGGCAGAAGTTTCATCACCTATGCTGTCAAGGGCCGCGTGTGGCTGGCTCTTGGCGGACCGGTCGGTCAGGCCGAGGAAGCCTGTGCTCTGATACAAAGCTTTTTGGACAAAGCCGCCTTGGCCAATGCCAGACCGTCATTTTACGGCGTGGGGCCGCAGTTTGATCGCTATGTTGAACAATTCAACTTCAGGCGGTTGAAAACGGGCGAGCGCGCTATCCTCAATCTTGAGACTTTTTCGCTTGATGGCAAAGCCCGTCAAGTCATTCGCACGCACCGTAATCGACATATTAAACAGGGCTATCAAGTCGTCGTCGAGGGACCGGGTGCCGTTGGAACCCACCTCCAAAGGCTTAAAGAGATTTCAGACCAATGGTTGAGCTATCAGACTGGCGGGGAGAAAGGGTTTAGTTTGGGCCGCCTTGACGTGGCCTATCTGAACCGCTTGCCTTTGGCGACTGTCCAACAAGCCGATGGCAAGATCATGGCGTTTGCCAATCTTTGGCCGACGGCAGATAAATCGCGCCTCGGCGTGGATTTAATGCGCTTTGGCCATGACGGCCCCAATGGGGTCATGGACTATTTGTTCGCTGAGCTGTTTTTATGGGCCAAAGCGCAAGGCTATAAAAGTTTTGATCTGAATACCTCTCCTGCCGCTGGCGTCAGGCCAAATGCGCAGGCCCCTATCCTAACGACCTTAGCCAAGCTGGCCTATGATCATGGCGAGGCTATTTATAACTTTAAAGGCGTGAGGCGGTTTAAGCTCAAGTTTCATCCAGACTGGGAGGATGTTTATTTGGCGGCCCCCAAGTCCAGCCCGGTCTTTAGTGCCTTGATGCGTGCAGCGGTTTTGATAAACAAACCAGAATAGAGTTCCTGCTTGAGGCCTTGTGATATGCACCATCTAACCAAACGCGCTTTTTCGATATTCGCGGTGGGTCTGGCACTGCTGGCCGGTGGCCCTGCTCTCGCGAATACACCCCCACCTGTGACACCCGTGACCGGTCAAGGCTGGCAGGAAGCCGTTGTGCATGTCGCCGATCCAGAGCCTTGGGTCGCCTTCTTGACGCAAGATGGCGGTTGGCGTGTGATGTCACGTGGGCGGATTGATGGCAGCGTGATCGCTGCGTGGAATTTGCCCAAGACGGTCACTGGGACCGAGATTCTGCTCGGTAATCCTGGTGATAGCAAAGGCTGGGTAAGGCTGGTGACATTAGCGGGCATTGCGAGTGAGCCAATCAGGCCAGCGGCGCAAGCCTGGGACCCCGGCGGGTGGTTCTCGCTGATGACACGATCACGCGATGCGACCGCGATCTACAATAAAGCCATTGCACGAGGCTGGACAGCTTACAACAGCCCGCAGGAATTTTCGTTTGGTGGGGTGGCGCTTAAGAATGTGGTGGTACGGGGGCCAGATGGCGTCAATATCGCCATTTATGAGCGCCTGTCGCCGAAGCTTGAAGGCTGGGACACCATCAAGGGGATCAGCCGTGCGTTCAACGCCATGACCATGGTGAAGGATTTTGAAGCCGAACGCCGATTCTTTCAAGACGGCCTGGGATTTGGTGCTTGGTTCATCGGCAATTACGAGGATAAGGTCGCGGTGGCCACCAATTTTGGCCTGCCCGTTAATCTCTCGACCTCTGTTCCCCGTCGCTCGGGTATTTTGTGGGAAAGCGTGGGCGAAGATGGCCGGGTTGAGCTCATGCGCTTTGTGGGCCTAGAGGGCGTTGACCAAAGTGCGCGCGCCAGTTTTGCCAATCGCGGCATTATCTCAGTGCGCATTCCAGTTGCCGATCTATCGGCTTGGATCGCCCGCGCGCGCGCGCAAAATATTGTGGTCAATGCGGCGGCAGAGCCTGTCACTTTGCCGCCTTACGGTAAAGTCCGCCATGCTTGGGTTCAATCGCCGGGCGGCAATATTGTTGAGGCTTTTGAGATCGTTCGCTGAGGACTGTTAAGTGGTTTGCGGCCATGTCGGCCAACTACGCGCGCTCGAGAGAACCCTTTCATGCCTTCCCCGCTTTGCGCCTGCGCAATCCTGTCCTAAGGAGCTTCTTTATGGCACATTTTTCGATGCAATTCGGGCGGACTCAACCGGGGCAAACCTATAAGGAACGCCCCAGCGTCTATGGGATTTGCAGCCGTAGCGACGATAAGATTGCCATTGTGCGTATTGGTGCACACCATCCCTTTGTATACGATCTGCCCGGCGGCGGCGTTGAAAGCGGGGAAAGTGACGCCGAAGCGGTCATTCGTGAGTTTGATGAAGAAACCGGCCTGACCGTCTGGCCATCGCGTCAATTAGGTCGAGCTGGCCAATTCTGGGTCTGCGAAGAGGGACCCCACAATTCGCTGTGCACCTTCCTTGAAGTTGAGCTGACATCGACGGATGGGGAGCCTTCAGAACCCGATCATAAATTGATGTGGGTGCAAATTGATGAGGCTATGCGCAAAGTCCGCCATGATGCTCATGCATGGGCGATTTTAGGCTGGATGCGGGAGCGGGCGCTCGGAAAAAATGGAAGGTCGTGAGCATGACGCTCTTGCTCGTACCCCCACCGCGCGCGCCCTTCTCAAAGCGGCACCTGTTGCAGATCAGTGACCTGAATCGGCTGGAAGCGCTGGAGCTGATTGAGCGCGCCGAAGCCTTTTTGCCCTTTACCTTAGCGCGGGAGAAGAAACTCTCGACACTCAAAGGCCGCACATTGGTCAATCTGTTCTTTGAGAACTCAACCCGAACCCAAGCCAGCTTTGAACTTGCAGGCAAGCGGATGAGCGCTGACACGATCAATATGTCTGTGAGAACATCCTCGGTAGCCAAGGGGGAAACCCTGCTTGACACGGCCGCAACACTGAACGCTATGGGCCCAGACTTACTGGTGGTGCGCCATGCTTCGTCGGGGGCGGCGCAATTATTGGCCCGCAAGATTGGCTGCAGCGTCATTAATGCTGGTGACGGCACGCATGAACATCCCACTCAAGCGCTTCTCGATGCTTTAACGATCAAGCGGTCATTCGGTCATATTGAAGGCCTGATTGTTGCCATTTGTGGCGATGTTCTCCATTCGCGGGTGGCGCGATCCAATGTGATCTTGTTGTCAATGTTGGGCGCGCGGGTCCGTCTGGTTGCAGCGCCCACCCTGATGCCCGCCGATGTGGATCGATGGGGGTGCGAGATTTATCACGACATGCGCGAAGGTATAGCTGGAGCCGATATTGTCATGATGTTGCGCCTACAGCTTGAGCGCATGGATGGCGCCTTTGTGCCTTCGGCGCGCGAGTATTTCCGCTTTTACGGTCTTGATCGCGCGAAACTGCAGGCCGCTTCGCCCCATGTGAAAGTCATGCATCCCGGTCCTATGAATCGGGGCGTCGAAATCGACAGCGAAGTCGCTGACGATCCCCGAGTGTCCTTGATTGTGGATCAAGTCGAGTCTGGCGTTGCTGTACGCATGGCGGTTTTAGAAGCGCTCGCCAGTCACGGTGCCAATGGCGAGGAGGGGGACGATGATTGAGACCCCCCATCCACGCCGCTTCATCAATGCCCGCTTAATTGACCCAGCAACTGGCTATGATGGTCCGGGCGAAGTTCTGGTGGCTGATGGCCTGATTGCCGAGGCTGGTGAAAGCGTCGGCGGCCATGACGGTGCCACGATCATCGATTGCGACGGCCATGCCTTAATGCCGGGCCTGATCGATTTGCATGTTTCAAGCGGGGAACCGGGGGAAGAGCATCGCGAGACACTCAAAACCGTCGGCCTCGCAGCCGTCGCAGGCGGGGCGACGACCATTGTCATACAGCCTGATACAAAGCATGTGATTGACGACGCCGCTTTGATCGATTTCATCACTCGGCGGGGCCGAGACCGGTCGCTGGCGCGGGTTTTGGCTGCGGGGGCTTTGACCAAAGGCCTCAAAGGCGAAAAAATGGCTGAGCTTGGTCTGATGGCTGAAGCGGGTGCCGTAATGTTTACCAATGGCGAGACACCCATTGCGAGCACTCGGATCATGCAGCGCTGCCTATCTTATGCTTCAGCTTTTGACGCACTGATCGCCTCGCGCCCCCAAGACCCATGGCTCAGTGAGGGCGGGGTGATGAACCAAGGGGAGCTTGCCTCACGTTATGGATTGGCTGGCATTCCACATGCCGCTGAAACCATAGCCGCCGAGCGCGATATCCAATTGGTTGAGCTCACGGGTGGTCGTCTGCTGCTTGATATGATTTCATGCGCGGGCACCCTGGCGCGCATTGCCGGGGCCAAAGCCTTGGGCCTTGACGTCAGCGCTTCTGTCAGCATCCATCATCTCACCTTGAATGAGAATGATGTCGGCGATTATCGCACCTTCGCCAAACTCTCCCCGCCGCTGCGGCGCGAAGAAGACCGTCTTGCCTTGATTGAGGGCATAAAAAGCGGCGTGATAGACGCAATTGTCTCCGGCCATGATCCCCGGCCTGCGGAAGAGAAGCGCTTGCCCTTCGATGAAGCGGCTTTTGGCGCCAGTGCGCTTGAAACTCTGCTGCCCGCCGCGCTTATTTTGTATCACAGCGGGCAAATCGAATTGATCGACCTCGTGCGAGCCTTAACACTTGGTCCCGCCCAGATATTGGGTCTGCCTCAGGGCCGCATTGCCAAAGGCGCACCAGCAGACTTGATTTTGGTTGATCTTGGCTTTCCGATCCGCTTTGATGCCAGCCGTATGGTGTCAAAGTCCAAAAACTCACCTTTCGACGGAACGACACTTCAAGGTAAAGTCTTGGGCACATGGGTCGGTGGCGATAAAGTCTTTGGGGACACCGCTTAATGGACATAAGTTTTGAGCGCATAAGGGTTTGAAATTGGACTATGTTATCGCAATCATAGGCGGCTATCTTTTGGGCTCAATTCCATTTGGCCTGCTCCTCACCCGTGCTGCGGGCCTTGGCGATATACGCAATGTCGGCTCTGGCAATATTGGCGCGACGAATGTTTTGCGGACTGGGCGCAGAGATATTGCCATTGCCACTTTAGTCCTAGACGCAGGCAAGGCCGCTTTAGCTTTGGCCCTTGTTCGACAACTCTACGGACCCGAATTGGGCTTGGTCGCAGGAGCTGCCGCCCTTTTGGGTCATTGTTTTCCCGTTTGGCTTAAGTTTAAAGGCGGTAAGGGCGTCGCAACTTTTTTCGGTACCTTGCTCATAGGGCTATGGCCTGTTGGTATGTTGGCGGGGGTGCTCTGGCTGGGCACTGCCTTCACGTTCAGATTTTCGTCACTGGGGTCCTTGGTGGCCTCCGCCGCAGCCCCTTTGATCGCTTTGGTTTTTCATGCGGGCAGCGTTGGAACGGCAGCCGTCGCCTGCATGTCTGCGATTATTTGGTTTCGTCACCGCGACAATCTTGGTCGCTTGATCAAAGGCGAAGAACCTAAAATTGGCAGCGCTAAAGCGTGAGCGGCGCCAAAATTCTAACCGACAAAGAACGCCGCGACTGGGTCCGATTGGCCCGCAGCGAAGGCATTGGTCCTGTTACCTTTTTCGGATTGTTAGCACGGTTTGGATCGGTCAGCGAGGCGCTGTTGGCGCTGCCGGATTTGATCAAACAAACTGGGCGCAAGAATATGAGCCTGGTTAGCGCGGCGCAGGCGGAGGATGAAATCGCCGCGACCTTGGCCTTTGGCGGCACCATCATTGCCGCCTGCGAGCCGTCTTTTTCGCGCGCGCTGGCGGCTTTGACCCCGCCGCCTCCAATCATCAGCGTCATGGGACATATTGGGCTTTTGGCTAAGCCCACTGTTGGCATTGTGGGCGCGCGCAGCGCCTCGGCTGCCGGATTGCGGCTTGCGAGAGAATTTGCTGCTGGTCTTGGGAAAGCGGGCTATGTGGTCGCCTCAGGTCTAGCGCGCGGTATCGATGGAGCCGCTCATATGGCCAGCCTCGAGTGGGGCACAATTGCTGTCCTCGCCGGCGGGATTGATCATATATACCCGTCTGAACATGACAAACTTTATGCACAAATAGCGGAGCATGGTCTGATTGTGTCTGAAAGCCCACTACATGCCGCCGTTCATGCGCGTGACTTTCCTAGGCGCAACAGAATTATTTCAGGCCTGAGTTTAGGTGTGGTTGTCGTGGAAGCCGAAGCGCGGTCAGGATCGCTGATTACCGCCCGATTTGCTGGTGAGCAGGGTCGTGAGGTTTTGGCGGTACCAGGCTCGCCTTTGGACCCACGGGCAGCAGGGCCAAATGCCCTCATAAAGGATGGTGCGCGGCTGGTCACCTGTGTGGACGACGTCGTCGATGCCCTCTCGGGCAGTAAGGGCTTAGCTGAGCGCGACCCCACCTATTTCGTGCACCAAACTGGGCCAATCCGGCTGGATGATGATCTGGTCAAACAAATAGAAGCCTTACTCTCGCCAGTTGCTGTGACCTTGGAGGACATCGCCCGGGATACAGGCCTCCCTTGGCGCATGGTCGCGGCGATTGTCGTCGAGCTAGAGCTAACCGGACGTGCGACTACCCAAGTCGGCGGTCGGGTGTCACGCCCAGTTTGAGCAGACGCTCATCGTTTTTGACCCGCCGCGCTTCGCAGACGACCGCGCGCAGGCATGCCGCCACGCCTTCCAGCCCCGACTGTTGGCTCATACGTTCAAGGTCAGTGGCCATGCCACGCACATAATCAGCAATCTCTGTAGGCGGCGCTATTGCAGTTGAGCTAGACCTGTGTGTAACAAAATTGTCATTAATCATCGCCTTACTCCCCTCAGAGTAGAAAATTGCCATAATTCCCCAATTAGTGGTATCACCATTTCATCTATTGTACAAGCCTATTTTTTAGGCAACACAGATGAGTTTGCTAAAGACCATTGACTTTGCACCCGTTGCGAACCCACTTCCTGACCCTTGGCGGGGTATATGATCCTGACCGATCTCAAATATGATTAGAGTGTCATGCACGTCGTTGTTGTCGAATCACCCGCCAAAGCAAAAACCATCAACAAGTATTTGGGCCCCAATTATGATGTTGTGGCGAGCTTTGGGCACGTGCGAGATCTGCCTTCCAAGGATGGCTCGGTTAGACCTGATGATGATTTCTCGATGGTTTGGGAGGCCGATTCAAAAGGTGCAGCGCGCATCCGCGACATAGCTGAGCGGGTCAAAAAGGCTAACGGTTTGATCCTAGCTACTGACCCTGACCGCGAAGGTGAAGCCATCTCGTGGCATTTGTTGGAAGCACTAAAGTCCCGTAAAGTTCTAAAAGATAAAGATATTTCTCGTGTAACGTTTAATGCGATTACCAAAGAGGCGGTCTTGACCGCTATGGCAAATCCACGCCAAATCGACCAAGAACTGGTGGATGCCTATCTGGCACGGCGAGCTCTGGATTATCTGGTAGGCTTTAATCTGTCGCCGGTGCTGTGGCGCAAACTGCCCGGTGCCCGCTCAGCTGGACGCGTTCAATCCGTGGCCCTGCGTTTGGTTGTCCAGCGTGAGATGGAGATTGAAAAATTCATCGCGCGGGAATACTGGACTGTCTCGGCTCAGGGCCAAGCTGACGTTGGAGCGGCTTTTGAAGCCCGACTCATTACCCTTGATGGCAAGAAGCTCGACAAATTTGATATTAGTAACGAAATGGCCGCACGCGCTGCTGAAGCCGCTGTCATCGCGGGGCGTTACAGCGTGAGCGCTGTTGAGGCCAAACCTCTCAAGCGATCCCCAGCGCCGCCCTTCACAACCTCAACCCTGCAACAAGAAGCGAGTCGAAAGCTCGGTTTTAATGCCCAGCGCACCATGCAAGTGGCGCAAAAACTGTATGAAGGCGTGGATATCGGTGGGGAAACGGTCGGCCTTATCACTTATATGCGAACCGACGGTGTCTCGATGGATCAGGCGGCCATCATGCAATGTCGTGCTGTCATTGGGGAGCGATTTGGCAGCGATTATGTGCCCGAAAAACCCCGCTATTACACCTCCAAAGCTAAAAACGCCCAAGAAGCCCACGAAGCGATTCGCCCTACGGACCCCGCGCGCCACCCGGCTAAACTGCGACTAGAGGGCGATATGGCGCGCCTTTATGAGCTGATCTGGAAACGGGCGATTGCCAGCCAAATGGAACAGGCAATTGTTGAGCGCACGACGATTGATTTGGTTGATGCCAATAAGCGCGCCGGCTTACGTGCCACGGGCCAGGTGATTCTGTTTGATGGCTTTTTCGCGCTATATCAAGAAGGCCGCGATGATGAAGAGGATGAAGACGCGCGTCGCTTGCCCGCGCTGAAAGTCGGTGACGCGGTCACCGCAACGGATGTCAAAGCCACCCAGCATTTCACTGAGCCGCCACCGCGCTATTCAGAGGCGACATTGGTGAAGAAAATGGAGGAGCTGGGCATTGGGCGACCATCCACTTATGCGTCTGTTCTGACGGTATTGCGTGACCGCGACTATGTCGTCATGGAGAAAAACCGCTTTATTCCTGAAGACAAAGGCCGGCTTGTGACGGCTTTTCTGGAAAACTTCTTCGCCAAATATGTCGAATATGACTTTACCGCTGATCTGGAAGAGCGCCTCGATCTGGTGTCGTCTGGGGATCTTGAGTGGAAAGTCTTGCTGCGTGATTTCTGGGTCGATTTTCACAAGGCCGTCGCTGAAACGGGCGAATTGCGCACCACCAATGTCCTCGATGCGATCAACGACTCACTCGGCCATCATATTTTCCCCGACAAAGGCGACGGTAAAGATCCGCGCGCTTGCCCCTCGTGCGTCGACGGGCGTTTGTCTTTGAAGACCAGTAAGTTTGGAGCCTTTATCGGCTGTACCAATTATCCAGAGTGCAAATTTACCCGTCAATTGGGCGATTCGGCGTCTGGGACAGAAGCCAGCGGTGATCGCGCCCTTGGACGCGATCGCGAAACTGGCCTCGAGGTGGCGCTCAAAGTCGGTCGCTTTGGCCCCTATGTGCAATTGGGTGAGGGCGACAAGCCAAAACGCTCCAGCCTGCCCAAGGGCTGGCAGCCGGCCGATATTGACCTTGAGGCGGCGCTCAAACTTCTAACCCTGCCCCGCACCGTGGGCCATCATCCAGAAGACGGGGAGCCGATCTTCGCTAATTTGGGCCGCTTTGGACCCTATGTTCAGCACGGCAAGACATACGCAAATGTGCCGACCATTGAGGACGTGTTTGAAATCGGCATCAACCGCGCCGTTACAGTCATTGCTGAGAAGCGGGCTGGGGGCGGCAGGCCGGGGCGTGGGGCGGCTACGCCGCCGATCATGGAATTTGCGCCAGCTGAGGAAGGGGGTGTCACCATTCGCGTCATGGCAGGTCGCTTTGGGCCCTATGTGACCGATGGCACGACCAATGCGACGATCACCAAGGGCATTGATCCTGCAACGATGACCCTCGAGATGGCAACCGATCTGATAGCAGCGCGCGTCGCTGTCGTCGGTGTTGGCAAGAAAAAACCGGCCCGCAAAGCGGCGGTCGCGACAACCAAAAAGGCGCCTGCGAAAAAGGCCGCAGCGCCTAAAGCAGCGGCCAAAAAACCCGCCACCAAAAAGCCTACTACAAAAAAAGCGCCAGCTAAAAAGCCGGCTGCCAAAAAAGCCGCCGCCTCATGAAACGCAAAGGCAAGGGCAATGGTGTCAAGGGCAAGCCGCCCAAGAAGGCTGTTGCCCGCAGAGCCTTGGGCGTACCCGACCGCGCCACTTTATTGGCTTTTCTGAACCAAGCCAAAGGGGCGATTGGTCACCGTGAAGTCGCGATTGCTTTTGGCGTCAAGGGCGATGACCGCCGCGCGCTAAAAGCCTTGTTAGCCGATCTGGCCGCAGAGGGCGCAATCGCCAAAACAGGCCGCAAAGAAATTGCCAGCAAGTCTGTGCCTCCCGATGGAGGGGTGTTCCAGATCGTTGAGATCGACACCCAAGGCGATCTTTTAGCGCGCGCCTGTGGCCGCGATGAGGCGCTTTTTGGGCCCTTGGTCCGCGTCGCGCCGGGCAAGCCGCAAGTCCGTCACGAAGGCCCGCCACCGGGCGTTAATGACCGCTTTGTCGGCAAAGTGCGCACCGATCATGAGGGCGCTTACGAGGTCTTGGTGATCAAGCGCCTTGGCACTGCCCTCAGTAAAGTGTTTGGCGTGTTTATTGCGGCTGACGAGCCATTGGCGGGTGGCGGTTATGTGAAGCCGTCTGATAGGAAAATGCGCTATGACCTCTTGATCGGGCCAGAGCATATGAAGGAAGCCCGCAGCGGCGATTTGGTCGCGGTTCGCCTGTTACCGCATCGGGGATACGGCCCCAAGCGCGCCGAAATCATCGAGATTTTTGGCAATACCGAAGACCCCAAGGCCGCCTCCATCCTCGCCATTGCGGCCCATAACATCCCGATGGGCTTTAGCCCGGAGGAAGAAGCCCAAGCCGATGCCGCGACCCCTGCCCCGATGGCCGACCGCGAAGATTTGCGCGCGCTTCCGCTCCTCACAATCGACCCAGAAGATGCCCGCGATCATGATGATGCGGTGTTTGCGCAGGCGCGCGAAGATGGCGGCTTCCGCATTATCGTGGCGATTGCCGATGTCGCCCATTATGTGACGCCGGGTTCCCCCTTGGACGAGGGAGCGATCACGCGAGGCAATTCGGTCTATTTCCCGGATCGCGTGGTCCCCATGCTGCCTTTGCGCTTATCAGCTGATCTATGTTCGCTGATCGATGGCGTCGACCGGCCCTGTCTGGCGCTGGAGATCATGATTGATGCCAGCGGCACCAAGCAAAGTCACCGCTTTACCCGCGCCATGATGAATAGTGCTGCCAGCCTCACTTATGGTCAAGCGCAGCTCGCGATTGACGGCATTGTCGACGCGGTTACTGCCCCGCTTCTGGATACGGCCCTGCGGCCTTTGTGGGCTGCCTATGCCGCCTTGTCTAAGGCCCGCGATGTGCGCCAACCCCTTGAGATTGACAGCCCTGAACGCAAAATCGTGCTGGGTCCCGATGGCAAGGTGGAATCCATCGGCGTGCGCGAACGGCTAGACGCCCATCGCCTGATTGAGGAAATGATGATCCTCGCCAATGTGTGTGCGGCAGAAACCCTCGAGGAAAAGCGCAGCGCGCTGATTTACCGTGTCCATGATCAGCCGAGCGAAACCAAGCTCGCCGCCCTTGGCGATTTTCTCGCGACCGTCAATATCAAATGGGCCAAAGGCCAGCCACCCACCCCTGCCCGCTTCAACACGGTACTGAACCTCGGCAAAGACACCGAACAGGCGGCCA
Source organism: Hyphomonadaceae bacterium (assembly GCA_040378245.1). GTDB lineage: Bacteria > Pseudomonadota > Alphaproteobacteria > Caulobacterales > Aquidulcibacteraceae > Aquidulcibacter. The sequence continues at coordinate 11,507 of JBEINE010000086.1, forward strand.
TGATCAATGAGATCGTGCTGCGGACCCAAGCTCAGGCGATTTATGATACAGGCAATCTTGGGCATTTTGGCTTGAATTTGCGCAAATATGCCCATTTCACCTCGCCGATCCGCCGCTATGCAGACCTCGTCGTCCATCGCGCCTTGATCAGCGCGCACGGCTTTGGGAAAGACGGCTTGCGCGACAAGGACCCCGAAAAGCTGCAACGCATCGCAGAACTGATCACCGCCACTGAACGCCGCGCGATGGCCGCAGAACGCGATGCGACTGACCGTTATGTCGCCGCTTTCCTATCTGAACGAGTGGGTGCCACTTTTGAAGGCAGGATCACCAGCGTCACGCGCTTTGGCCTGTTCATTCGCTTGCACGAAACAGGTGGCGACGGCTTGGTGCCCGTCACCTCGCTGGGCCATGAATATTTTCACCATGATGAAGCGGGCCACGCTTTGATTGGTGGCGACAGCGGTGACCGCTGGGAACTTGGGGCACGGGTTGAGGTGCGCTTGGTCGAGGCGACACCTGTTACCGGTGGGTTACTTTTCGAAATGGTCTCCGGCCCCAAACCCGGCCAGCCCCCCGCCCGCAAGCAAATGCGGGGACCGGTGCGTCGGACCACTGGCTCACGGCCCGGCGCAGTCACGAGACGGCGCTAGCTGAAAACGCTAGGAGCCACCATTGAAGGGGCTGGAATTGTGCGGCCCAACGCTTTGGCTTCATCAATCCACTGCTCAATGGCATCTTGGACATTGCTCAGTGCCTCAAACGGTGTTTCACCATCACTGATGCAACCTGCCAAATCGGGTGCCATTGCCAAAAATCCGCCGCCGTCTTCTGCACTCAGCGGCTCAATTGTAATCCGATAGGTGAGTGGCGTCGTCATTGGGTGATGTTCCGTCTTGCTTTAGCGATCATGTCAATCAGCTTGCGACTGTAAACTGGCTTGATCGAACTTTGCGCTTAAATC
>JBEINE010000112.1:0-10003 GCA_040378245.1 Hyphomonadaceae bacterium
AACCTGGTTCTAAAAGAACCAGACGCGCTTTAAATCAAATACCTAGACGCGCAACCTGGTTCTAAAAGAACCAGACGCGCTTTAAATCAAATACCTAGACGCGCAACCTGGTTCTAAAAGAACCAGACGCGCTCCTAGCGTCGGGCAGGGCCTGAGGGCAGCCTTAAGTTTGAACGTAAAGCTGTTTCGTCAATGGCGTTCAGTTTCCAGCCCGTGGGATATTTGCCAAAATAAAGCAGGCAATCACGGGTTTTTGGGTCTGGCGCGCAGACCCGACCATCAGGGATGCTTTTCAGGGCGAGCGCCGTAACCGCTCGTCCGGGCAAGTTGACCTCAGGCGTTAAGCCCGATCGGCGCGCCAGATCGGCCAGTATATCAGGCTCAAGAGCGCGCTTGGCGAGCATCTCAATGATCGGTGAAGCCAAATCAGCGCCCAGCATGCCAAGGGCCAAATTGCCACCGGTTCGCTTGGCAATCTCATCGCTCGCCATCGCCCGCGCCAAACCAGTAACTTGGCCTTGAAGGGCCACTCGGTCAATCCGCGCTTCAATGCCGGGCAAGTCACGATCACGCAGCGCCATTGCAAAAGCGCGCACGTCGCGCGATGCATCGGTAGCATCCAGCGTCGTTGCGCACCCCGACAAAGTGGCAACCGACAAGATCAACAGGCCAAATACGTTTTTCATTTTACATTTCCTCGCCACAAAAGCGTGATGATGATGGCACCTCAACACCGATACGATTGACTAGACCTGAACGCCGCTCCTGTTTAGACCTGTAGACTTGAGGGAAACAGTGTCGAAGTCCATTATAATCATCACAGCCCATCCCGCCTACCATCGCTCGCGTGCTAATCGGGCATTACGGTTTGCGGCTGAGGGCTCTCCACATGTGACGCTCCACGATCTTTATGAAGAATATCCAGACTTCATGATTGATATTGTAGCCGAAAAAAGCCGACTAGAGACCCATGACCATATTGTTCTGTTGCACCCATTCTACTGGTATTCAGCCCCGGCGCTTATCAAAGAATGGCTGGACCTCGTGCTGGAATATGGTTGGGCTTATGGCGAGAGCGGGACGGCTTTGAACGGCAAAACCTGGACACAGGCGATTACGGCTGGAGCCCCAGAAGATACCTATATGCCAAAGGGTCGCAATCGCTTTAGCATTGAAGAATTGTTACGCCCTTTTGAAGCGACCGCGCATTTGTGCGGCTGTTTGTGGCAACCGCCGTTTATTCTCAATTCCAGCCGTGAGGCATCGCCTGCAGCGCTTCTCCAAGCCGGCCATGATTTTCGCACCATGTTGGAGGTACTCGCGCGTGGCTGAGGCTAATCTCCTGCAATCGGCTTTTGTGTATTTGTCTGCGGCTGTGGTGTCTGTGCCGATTGCCAAGCGCTTGGGTCTTGGATCGGTATTGGGCTATTTGATAGCTGGGGCTTTGATCGGGCCGTTTGTTTTGGGGCTGGTCGGCAATAGCGAAGCGGTGATGCACACAGCTGAGTTTGGCGTCGTGATCATGTTGTTCCTGATCGGATTGGAACTCCAGCCCAGCCTCCTGTGGCGATTGCGCACGTCGATACTTGGCATGGGCGGGTTGCAAGTGGCGTTCACATCAGCCTTTGCGACTGGTATTGGCGTGATGTTTGGCCTGTCGTGGCAAGTTGCCCTGGCGGTGGGGCTGACTTTGTCTTTGTCCTCAACCGCCATTGTCTTACAGTCGCTGCGTGAAAAGGGCATTGCCAACACTGATGCAGGGCGGGGCGCTTTTTCGGTGCTGTTATTCCAGGATATCGCCATAATCCCGATGCTGGCTCTGTTTCCCTTGCTTGCAACTTTTGCTCCGCTTGAGAAGGGCGTCGCTGCTGGGCCCCTGGATGCTTTGCCCGGCTGGATGGGGGGGCTGGCGGTTCTCGCAGCGATTGGCGCGATTGTCTTTTCAGGGCGCTTGCTATTGCGGCCCATTCTACGCTGGGTCGCGGCGTCCAATCTGCATGAAATCTTCACGGCCTGTGCTTTGATGCTCGTGGTAGGCGTAGCCCTGCTGATGCAATTTGTGGGTCTTTCGCCCGCTCTAGGCGCCTTTGTTGCGGGCGTTGTACTCGCTGATAGCGAATATCGTCACGAGATTGAAACCGACATTGAACCGTTTCGTGGCCTTCTTCTAGGTCTGTTCTTTATCAGCGTCGGGGCCGGCATTGATTTTGGCCTTTTGGCGGCTCAGCCCTTTACGATCCTTGGTCTGGTGGCTTTATTGATTGCTGTCAAAGCCGTCGTCATGTTGGGTGTGGCGAAGTTGTTTAGGCAACGCTCTGGTGATGGTGCCTTGATCGGCCTAGGCTTGGCCCAAGGAGGTGAGTTTGCCTTTGTCCTTTTTGCTTTTGCTCAAAATGTTGGCGTCATACCAGGGACGGTCACTGCGCCGTTAATTGTGGTTGTGGCTTTGTCCATGGCTCTGACCCCACTGCTCTTGATGGCCGGCCAAGCCCTGATGATCCGTGCCGACACCAAGATCGGCACTGTGCGTGCCCCTGAAATTGAGGCGGGTACCTATGATGTGATCATCGCGGGCTATGGGCGCTTTGGGCAGATTGTCGGCCGCGTTTTGAGCGCGAATGGCTATAAAGTCAGCGTTTTGGAACATGATGCCGACCAAGTTGAATTGCTACGCGGTTTTGGACGGAAAGTGAATTACGGCGATGCGACCAGGCTTGATCTCTTGCGGATTGCTGGGGCAGGGGAAGCGCAATTATTGGTCGTTGCGATTGATGATGCCGACAAGTCGCTGGAACTGGTTGAGACCGCCCGCAAAGCCTTTCCCAATCTCAAGATTGTGGCGCGTGCTTTTGACCGTCGCCATGCCTATGAGCTGATGACCCGCCGAGTCGATGGCTTCGAGCGTGAGACTTTTGCGGCGGGGGTTCGATTAGCCGTCAAATCGATGCGATTATTGGGCAAGGGGGCCTATAAAGCCGACCGCGCAGGAAAATTATTCACCCGTTATGATGAGCGTGTCTTGGAGGAAATGTTCAGCCATTGGGCTGATAAGGATGATGCCGGTTATCAGCGCCTCGTGCGCGACCGCACGGCTCTGGAGGAGCAATTGATCGCCCGCGACAGTGCGTCTTTGGCAGGACGAAGCGATGATGATCAATGGGGAGAAATCTCACAATACCGGGAAGCCTTTGAGCGAGATCAGGCCCAGATGTCGCCGCGTGATTGATCCCAAGGTGGCAGCGGACTAAACAACCCTCTCGCGCCTATAAAAGCGGCGTGCCAGGGACCATTTATGACCGTTACGATCGACACTATCCGCGCCGCAGCCAAAGCCATAGAGGGTCGCGTCATCCGCACCCCGCTCCTGATGTCCAAGACGCTGTCAGATATTACTGGTGCTGAGGTCTGGGTAAAGTTTGAGAACTTCCAATTTACCGCTTCCTTTAAAGAGCGCGGGGCGCTCAATAAGCTATTGACCCTATCAGAAGCTGAGTGTCGAGCGGGCGTGATTGCCATGTCGGCGGGCAATCACGCGCAAGGTGTGGCTTATCACGCGGCGCGTTTGGGCATCCCTGCAACCATCGTCATGCCTCTAGGCACGCCCTTCACGAAGGTTGAACATACGCGCAAACATGGCGCGCAGGTGATTTTGCATGGCGAAAATCTGGCCGAGGCGACGACCTATGCCTATCAGCTCAAAGACCGTGAGGGCCTCACCTTTGTGCATCCTTATGATGATACGGCTGTCATTTCAGGGCAAGGCACAATTGGGCTGGAAATGCTAGAAGACGCCCCACAACTCGATACGATTGTGGTGCCAGTCGGCGGGGGCGGCTTGATTGCTGGCATTGCGGTGGCGGCGCGCGCCCTGAAAAACGATGTTGAAATTGTCGGCGTGCAGACACGTATGTTCCCCTCGATGCAGGCTGAACTCTCTGGCAAAGAACCCAGCGCTCTATGCGGCGGGCAGACGATTGCCGAGGGTATTGCTGTGCGTCAGGCCGGACGCATCGGTTTTGCTATCGCCAAGGACTTTGTGAAAGAGGTCCTCCTTGTTGACGAGGATCATCTCGAACAAGCCATTACCTTGTTCTGCAATGTCGAAAAGACGGTGGCCGAGGGGGCGGGTGCCGCTGGACTGGCCGCACTTTTGGCGCACCCGCAACGGTTTTCAGGCAAGAAAGTGGGTCTGGTTTTATGTGGCGGCAATATTGATTCCCGCCTTTTGGCATCGGTTTTGACACGGGCTTTGGTGCGCGAGAAACGCATCGTCAGTCTGCGCATCATTGGTGATGATCGACCGGGCCTGTTGGGCGTGGTGGCCAAAGTTATTGGCGATCATGGTGGCAATATTCTTGAAGTCGCCCATAATCGCTTGGCGCTGGATGTGCCTGCTAAGGGCGCTGAGTTCGATATTCTGATCGAAACACGCGATAGTCGCCATACCCAAGAGATTAATGACGCCTTGGTCGCTGCGGGCTATCCGCCGCGCGCGATTTAGGATAGGTCTATGACACACCCCCCAACCCTCCATATTGGCAACAAAAACTACTCGAGCTGGTCGATGCGGCCTTGGTTGGCTTTGCGGTGGGCTGGTATCTCGTTTGGCGAACATCTGGTGCCGCTGGGTCCGCGTGGGCTGGGTCCTAACCCTGAAATCCTCGCGATCAGTCCGTCTGGAACCGTTCCGGCGCTCGCCTTAGACGAAGCGAACACCATTTGGGATACGATGTCGATTTGCGAATGGGCACATGAAGCCGCGCCAGAAGCTGATCTTTGGCCTCGCGACCCCTTAGCGCGCGCTATAGCTCGTAGTGCCAGCGCTGAGATGCATTCAGGCTTTGCACCGCTGCGCCAGGAAATGCCGATGAATATCCGCCGCCGAAAAACCGATCATGCTCTTTCGCAAAGCGCGGTTGCCAATGTCGCACGTGTTGACAGCCTGCTAGCTGGCCTGCGAAGCCGATTTGGAGGGGAGGATGGTGGCTGGCTATTTGGTCATCGCACCATCGCGGACGCTTTTTATGCACCCGTCGCGACGCGCTTTCGCACCTATGGTGTCGCGCTTTCGCCGATAACTCAGGCTTGGTGTGACACACTTTTTGACGATGCCGATTTCAAGGACTGGGAGCGAGCGGCGGAAGTCGAAAGTTGGATAATCCCCGAAACTGACGCCGCATAGTCAAGACCCCTTGCAACCAAAGTCTCTCACGTAGCGTATAGGCATTATGATCCAAAGACGTGCCCTCCTTTTTGCCTTGCCTTTCACCATTTTAGCTGGCTGCGGGCGGGCGCGCGCGGGTCAAGACCCTGCTGCCACAGCAGGCGATATGAGTGGCGTGTCGGGGCAGACGCTGAACGAGCTGATTGGCGGTGTTGGCAAAGTCGCTTGGCTGTCGCTCGCCGGGACTGTGAGGCTGAGCGCTGGCAATGCCAATGTTCGCCCGGCCAAGCTGACCCGCGCCATGAGGCTGAGCGCCGATGGCAGCTCGGCGCGGCTGTTTGATATCTGGCAAATTGGAGACGGTCAGGTCATCGCTGGCCCGTCAATCACCATTGGTGCTGATCAGTCTGAAACTGGCCCCAATGATAGCGGCACGCAGAGTGTCTGGCTGAACCGTAGCTTTACGCACACGGCATTCAAAAACCCAATCGAGTTTAGCCGCTTATCGCCAAAAGGCGCGCGCGTCGTGGCCATTGATGCCACCCAAATCTGGTTGGTCGAAGGCGGCCTCATGGCGAGTGCGCCGACACTCGCCAGCGATGCTCTAGCCGCCTACAAGGCTTGGCAGGCCATCTAAACCGCCATCGCTTCAATAGCTTGCGCAATCGCCACGGTCTGACGAGCCATATCGCGGTGCAATATTTCCGTCATTTTGCCATCAACTTTGATAACGCCCTTGCCCGCATTGGCCGGGTCATCAAAGGCAAGGATCACCGCTTTCGCATGGGCGACTTCCTCGTGGCTTGGACCAAATATCTCATTGCAGGGGCCGATTTGGCTTGGATGGATCAAAGTCTTGCCGTCAAAACCAAAAGCGCGGCCTTGCTCGCCTGTCCGCACAAAGCCCTCAGTATCGGCAATGTCATTATAGACGCCATCAATCACCGCCAGACCATAGAGGCGCGCCGCTGTTACACTCACCGATAAAGCAAACCAGAAAGGCGCGCGATCAGCGGTTTGCAAAGCGCGCGTTTCCTTCGCAATATCGTTAGTTCCCAAAACAAAGGCACAAAGCCTCGTGCTCTGTGAGGCCGCCGCAATCGCCTTTATATCGAGAATCGCCAATGGCGTTTCGATCATCGCCCACAGGCCCATGTGCAAAGGCGCGCCCAGTGCGTCCATGGCTTCACTGGCGGCGAGGACTTCCTCAGCGCTGGAAACCTTAGGAAAGAGGATCGCATCGGGGCCAGCTGTGACGCTGGCCTCTAAGTCAGCGGGACCCCAAATAGACGTCAGGGCATTGACCCGGATGATAACTTCCCGCTTGCCATAACCGCCTTGGCTGACGGCATGGGCCACTGCGGCACGGGCTTCGTCCTTAGCGTCAGGCGCGACGGCGTCTTCCAAATCTAGGATCACAGCATCGGCGGCTAAAGTCTTGGCCTTCTCCAGCGCTTTGGCATTGGCACCTGGCATATAGAGGACAGAACGGCGCGGGCGGGCGCTTGAATGGGGCATAAGAGATTTCCTTCTGATTTGTTATTCCTTCTAGCCATAAGTGGCGCTAGTCCGTAAGGGGAGGCCATGGCTAATTTGCTGATTCTTGGTTCCCATGTCGCCAGCAGCCGGGTCGGCGGTGGTCTAGCGAATCTGGCGCTGGCGCTTTCGCCTTATGAGATTGAGCCGATTTTTGTGCCGACGACCTTGATGGGGCGTCACCCGGGCTGGGGACCGCCCGGCGGTGGTGGGGTGCCTGATACCCTGTTTGACGGCATGCTGGAAGGCATTGCAGCCAATGGCCTGTTTGCCCGCATTGATGGCGTCTTGACCAATTATTTCGCGAGCCAGGCTCAGATTAAAAGTGCAGGGCGGGCGATTGATGCTATTAAGGCCGCCAATCCTAAGGCGATTATTCTGGTTGACCCTGTTATGGGCGATGCGCCGGGTGGTCTTTACATAAGCGAGGCCAATGCAGCGGCATTGCGCGGAGAGTTGGTGCCGCGTGGAGATTATCTAACCCCCAACCTTTGGGAGCTTGGATATTTGACGGGCCTGCCCACCAACACTTTGCCAGAGATCGTTTTTGCTGCGGCGACATTGGGGCGGCCGACAGTGGTGACTTCCGTTCGAACCGATGCTGGCCTTGGTGGGTTGCTTGTCGATGGACGCGAGGCTTGGCTGGCAACTCACCCAGAGGCCAAGACTGTACCAAAGGGAACTGGTGATCTGGTGGCTGCGTTGTTTTTGGGTCATCTTGTGCAAGGTCTGCTGCCACCCATTGCGACGGCAAAGGCATTAGCTGGGGTCAATGGCGTCGTTGAAGCCGCTGTCATCTGGGGCACAAGCGACCTACCGATTGTGGGGGCTGCGGGCGTGGCTTGGAATAGCCCCCAATTGGTCCTTGAGAAAATAACCTGAATGCCCATTCAAACCTATTTCAAAACGCCTTAAGAGACATAGCGACAGCTTCAAAGGAGCGATTTGTGATCAGCCCCCTGATTTTGATTGCCGCGGGTGGCACTGGTGGCCATATGTTTCCCGCGCGCGCCTTTGCCGACGCCATTGTGGGGCGAGGTGGCCGAGTCGCGCTGGTGACCGACCCGCGTGGCAAACGCTATACGGAGGGCTTTCCCGCTGACGATATATTGATCCTGCCAGTTACCAACGCGGAGGAAGGCGGCCTTAAAGGTAAGATTGACGCAGGCTTTGCGGTCATGAGGAGCCTGGGCCTTGTGGGGCCGTTCATCAAGGCTCACAGCCCCAGTGCCATCGTCGGATTTGGCGGTTATCCGACATTTCCTGTGCTGTTTAGCGCCGGTAAGATACCTGTGATCATCCATGAACAAAATGCTGTTTTAGGGCGCGTGAATAAGCTCTTCCAAGGCAAAGCCGTCAAAATTGCCTCAGGCTTTGCTCAATTGGATGGTTTGGAGCATCCAGAAAAACATGTCGTCGTCGGCAATCCTGTTCGCCAGGCCATCGTCGATGCTAGGCCTGCGGGCTATCCTGACCCGGAGTTAGGGGGGCTGCGGATTTTGGTGACAGGGGGCAGTCAGGGTGCGCGTATTTTGGGCGATGTGGTACCCCAAGCCATTGCAGCCTTGCCTGAAGACCTGCGTCTGCGCCTGTTTGTCTCCCACCAAGTGCGCGAAGAACAATGCGACTTCGCGCGGGAGACTTATGCCGAGGCGGGCGTTCAGGCCGAGGTGTGGCCCTTTTTCAAAGACATGGCCGACCGGCTTGCAAAGTGCCATTTGGTGATTGGACGGTCCGGGGCCTCGACTGTTTCAGAAACCGCGGTGGTGGGTCGCCCGGCGATTTTGGTGCCGCTGGCGATTGCCACCAATGACCACCAGACTTTTAATGCGCAAGCGCTCGCAAGCTCTGGTGCGGCAGAGGTCATATTAGAAGCTGACTTCAGTCTCGACCGTCTGACAAATACATTGCAAAATCTGCTGACTGCGCCTGACGACTTGATAAAGCGCGCCACCGCCGCGCGCAGCGTTGGTAAGCCTGATGCAGCGGAGACTTTGGCTGATTTAGTTTACACTTCGATGGCCCCAATAGCGCCCTGAACTCCTGCCATCTTGCCATCTTGCCATCAGAGGGCTAATCGTGTGATCGCCCAAACAAAGGATCCCTCATGGCCGCTCCCCAATTATCGGTTCGCAGCGCGCGTGCGCGTGATTTGGCGCATTCCCTGTCTAAGCAGGAAGGCCGCCCCATACATGTTGTCGTTGAGGACGCTTTGACAGCCTATGCGGCGCGTAGCAGCCGATCCGTTAGTTTCAAAGACTTTTGGTCTCAAGCGAAAGCTCACATTGTTGAACCAGAGCCAGGGGAACCCGAACTTGACGACTTGATCAACTTGAACAGAGTGCCTCACAAAGGTATGGATCTTTGATCCTGATCGATACCAATGTGATCTCTCAATTGACCCGTCCGCAGCCTGAGGCGGTGGTATTCAATTGGATAGAAACGAACGAGAGCGAAATACTTTTGAGCACTGTTTCGCTTGGCGAAATGGCGTTTGGCGTCGCGCGTCTGCCTGATGGTCGACGTAAGGCTGGCCTGCGCCGCTTGCTGGGCTTGATGACAGATAGATTCTCCAGTCGAACTTTGCCCTACGGTGTTTATGAAGCGCAAGCCTATGGCGACATCATGGCCAACGCCGAGAAGCTAGGCAGGCCAATGAGTATTCCTGATGGGATGATTGCTTCTAGTGCACGTGTTTTGAAGGTCCCGCTCGCGACGCGCAATGTAAAAGATTTTGAAACGACTGGGCTTACCCTGTTCAACCCATGGGAATTAGCTGATTAAAGCATCATAACAGCGCAAATCTGGCGCATCCAAGTTCTGAGAAGCCAAACATCATGCGTATCAATTCCATCCCCCTCGATATTGGTGCAATCCACATTGTCGGCATAGGTGGCATCGGCATGAGTGGGATTGCCGAAGTCTTGGCCCATTGGGGCCATAAGGTTCAGGGGTCAGATGCCAAGGATGGTGCAAATCTGGATCGGCTGCGCAAAGCGGGGATCAAGGTGTTTGTGGGCCATGATGGCGCCCATGTCGGCGAAGCTGGCATTGTGTTGATTTCCTCAGCTGTCAAAGCTAACAATCTGGAAGTGATGGCCGCGCGCGAGCTGGGAATCCCTGTGGTGCGACGCGCTGAAATGCTCGCTGAGCTTATGCGTCTTGGCTGGACGATTGCAATTGGCGGCACGCATGGCAAGACGACAACAACCAGTATGGTCGCCACACTTCTGGACGCTGCCGATAAAGACCCTACTGTCATCAATGGCGGCATCATTAACGCCTATGGCACCAATGCGCGGG
>JBEINE010000270.1:0-2516 GCA_040378245.1 Hyphomonadaceae bacterium
GAAGGCGGTGGGGGCGCTGACAGCCGCGCGTCTAGGTATCTGATTTAGGGTCGGTTTATCCCGCTTTTTTGGTTCAAAAAGACCGGACAGACCCCGAGCCCGGCGCAGCTTGGCGTTGAGGGCCTCGATGGCATTGGTTGTGTAGATCATTTTGCGGACATCGGGCCCAAAGGCGAAGAATGGGATGATCTGGGCCCATTGCCGACGCCAGATCTGGCCGATAGCGGGGTATTTCTGGCCCCATGGGCTTGCCTCAAAGGCCGTGAGCGCCTTTTCGGCTTCATCGGCATTTGTGGCGCGGTAAATGTCTTTGAGCGCCGTGGCGACGGGTTTTCGGTCTTTCCAAGACAATAAATCGAGGCTGTTGCGTAGGACGTGGACAATGCAAGTCTGGACCATGGCGTCGGGAAACACCGCATTGATGGCGTCTGGGAAGCCTTTGAGGCCATCAACCACGGCAATCAGAATGTCGTTGACGCCGCGTGCATTCAGCTCATTCATCACCCGTAGCCAGAATTTGGCGCCTTCATTTGGCTCAACCCAAAGGCCCAAAACTTCCTTGCAGCCATCATGACGAACCCCAAGGGCGATGTGGATGGCTTGGCTTTTGACACTGCCTTCGTCACGGATTTTGACGCGGATCGCGTCAAAGAAAACAATGGGATAGGTTGGTTCCAATGGGCGCACAAGACCGCATTGGTTACGGTTGAGATCAGGTCTGGCGACACTTCAAGGCCGTAAATCTCGAGCAAATGTCCCTGAATGTCGCGCGCGCCCCCGCGCATACATCGACAATATCTTCTCATCAAAGCCTGGAAAGCGGCGCTGATATTTGCCAATCAGCTGGGGATCAAAGCGGCCCTCGCGGTCTCGCGGCACCGCAATCTCCATGCTGCCCGTATCCGTCAAAACCGTCTTGCGACCCACGCCATTGCGCCGATTTTCTTGCTCTTTCTCCGCGTTCAAAATCCGCTCAGCCAGCGCCTTCTTCAGCGCATCAAACAAACCGCCACTTGTGAACACGTCCTTGATATCGCCGCCAGCCAACAACTGGTCCAAAACCTCAGCAGGTATCGCGGGTAAACGTCTCTTCCCTGACTTCTCTGACATGGGGAATCACCTCCGGTCTCAAAACACTCCCCCACGCACGAAATTCCTGATAGTCTCCTGATCGGCAGCCCATTGCCTGAGATAGGGCCCGCAGCACCTTGCCAAGCGCCCACTCATCAACGCTATTATTGACAAAAATGCGCACACTATCGCGCAAGGCCACAACCATCGTGCGGCCTTCGCTTTGTTGGGCTTGTTCCACGGATTCGGGTTTTATATGGCCACGTGGGACTGGCTCGGGAGCTATATCTACACAAATCGCACTCCCGTTTGTCACCTCAGCTCGCGGCTCCACAATCGCCACGGGCGCAAACATTCCTGACTTGCTCCCGCTAAAATGACCCTGCCTGGCCTGCTTGCGCCACGTATAAATGACACTGCTCGCAAGCCCATGCCGCTCCATAACGTCGCGTACCCGCGCGCCTGGCAAAAAACTCTCGCCAATAATCGCGACCTTCTGCGCCTCGCTAAAACGACGATGCCGCTCTCGCCCCGCCAAAACGACTCCAACCACCACACGACCTCCTTACAACCGCTCGTAAGGACTTCCTCTCAAATAATCCTGCAACGCCCACAAGGCGGTCCGCAATTGACTTCCAACTCACGAAAGCGGCCATGTGCTAGAGGCCATTCGCCCCAAATTACCCCGCCGCCGCTCTCGCCCGTGCCGCCAATAGCGGGTCGAGCAACCACGATAAGAATGTGCGTTTATCGGTGATGACGTCAGCCTTCAGGGTCATGCCCGGTTGCAACGGCTTGTCGACGCCGTAAGCTTTCATGGTGGGGCCAGTGAAAGCGACGCGGACGCGGTAGACGGGTTCTTTGAATTCTATGGGCGCGTTCATTTCCCCCGGGCGCAACGCTGACCTCGATATCTCCCGCACTTCGCCCTGCATCGCGCCAAATTGTTGGAAGGGAAAAGCATCCACCATAAGGCGCACATTCTGCCCTTCGCTGACAAAGCCCGCGGCGCGCGTGGGCACAAGGACTTGGGCTTCCATCTTGCTGCCTGTGGGCGCGATGGAGACTAAGGGCGCACTGGGGCTGGCCGCTTCGCCTGGGCGGATATTCACGCTGGCGATACGCCCCGCAATCGGTGCGCGGATAAGATAGCCATCTTGGACGGACAATTCAGTGAGGCCTGTTTCAAGCTGGCTTTTGGCACTGCGCAATTGGCTGGCTTCGGATGCGCGCGCGGGGGCGAGCGCTTGACGTTGTCGGGCAAGATCACCTGTTTCGCCTGCGCGCGCGGCGGCTAAGGTGGTGCGTTGACGGGCAATGTCGGCCATTTCGGCTTTGTGGGCGGCGCGCAGGCTGGCGCGTTGGCCTTCAAAGTCTGCGGCCTCGGCGCGGCGCGATGCAATCTGGCGGTTCAGTTCCCCCACTTGGCTGCGCGCCGATATCAC
>JBEINE010000019.1:0-25278 GCA_040378245.1 Hyphomonadaceae bacterium
GCGGGCTATTAGATTGTGCCGGGCTCTAAGGCAGCGCGAACTTCAGGCGCATCGGGGGCGACGCGGGGGCCAAAAGACGCCACCAACGCCCCGTCTGGCCCAATCACATATTTGTGGAAATTCCATTTCGGTAAAGCATCCTCGCCAAGCTCTTTGGCGATCCACGCATAAAAAGCATGACGCGACGCGGTGCTAACGATCCCCACCTTCTCAGTCATGGGAAAGGTCACCCCATAACGGGTCTCACAAAACTGGGCAATCGTATCAGCCGAGCCTGGCTCTTGGCCCCCAAAATCATTGCAAGGCACCCCAAGAATAACCGGCCCAGTATCGCCAAACTCATTTGCCAGCGCTTGCATGGGCGCATATTGAGGCGTGAATCCGCATGCGCTGGCAACGTTCACGATCAAAATGCTACGATTAGCATAAGCCGATAGCGGCAAATCCACGCCATGAATGCCCTTAAACCATATATCGTGCGCGTTCATGTGGCGGGTCCTCTATGCAATTTATCGCTCAGATAAACGAAAAATTTACCAATTCAATGGCGCTTGACTTAAAGCTCATTTAAGTGCGCTTTTTGTATACCTTCGGGAGAAGCCCGTGATTACCGTTGCCATTCATATTGTATTGATGCTGACATATTTGTGTGTCGGAGGAAGCGTTGGCGCGGCTGCCTATTATATGTATGAGTATTCCATGGGCGTTTCGATCTGTTTAGGCGGGCTTTTTGGCGTCGCTTGCGGGCTGCTCCATCTGGCTTTCACACCCCGAACCGCAAAACTTAATCGTCGCGAGGCGTTAGCCATTCGTGATGAGTTTCAGGCGGTCAAGAATGCTCAGGCCACGACAAATGAAGATATCGATGCCTTGCGTCATACGGTCACCCAAGAGGCGCGGGCGCGTGATATGGCCCTGACCACTGAATTGCGCGATCTCGCAGCTTTGATCACTCAATTCGTTGAGAAATCGTCAGACCGTGGCGGCAATAGCCCTTTCAGCTCTGATCGACTGGCACCTAAACGCACCGATCAGACCCTTTTGGCCGCGGTTAGGTCAGCGATTGAGGAAAACCGCGTCGAGTTGCATATCCAGCCAATCGTGGCACTGCCTCAGCGCAAAGTGAGCTTTTATGAAGGCTTTACCCGCCTGCGCGATGCCACGGGAGGTGTTATTCTGCCAGGTGAGTTTTTGCGTGTCGCTGAACCGTCGGGCCTTGTGAACGAGATCGATAATCTCCTTCTGTTGCGTGGCGTCCAGATTGCCCGCAAAATGTTGAAGCAAGATCGGCGCTTGGGCCTTTTTTGCAATGTGGCCGCTTCTAGCTTGGCTGACGAGGGCTTTTTCCCGCAATTCATCGATTTTCTGCGCCAGAATAAAGATTTGGCAGGCTCAATCATATTTGAGCTATCGCGCGACGCCTTTGACCGTCTGCCCTTGGCCGCAGAGCGCAACATGGGCCGGCTGTTTGATCTAGGCTTTAGGTTCTCGATTGATCGTTGCGAGAGCGTTGATTTAGATCTGCGCAAGCTTGAGCGTGTGGGCGTACGTTATGTCAAAATCGCTGGCGATATTTTGGTGCGTCAATTGTCACAGGAAGGCATGGTGCCGATTACCGGTCTATCGCGGGAGTTTGAGCCCGGTGATGTTGCGTCGCTCTTTGCGCGCTATGGCGTGGATCTCATTGCTGACCGCGTTGAAAATGAGCGGACTGTTGTTGAAATTCTCGAGCTTGATATTGCCTTGGCGCAAGGCAATGTCTTTGGCAGACCACGCCCCAGTACGGACGTGATGGCTGAAGACACAGGTGCGCCCCGGCTCAGGTTGGCGATTTAGAGCGCAACGCCGTTTCTATGGAAACCAAACGCGCTCGGGTCTCAGCTCGTCAGCGCGGCACGAATAGCCATTGCGATCTGACGGGCGGCGTCGATAGCGGTTTGGGTGTTTGACCCTTGAACCCCTGAGCCACCTGATACAATTACATCTGCATTGAGGCGGCTGGGTCCTGTCCAGCGTTCAAAAGCTGGCCGCACGGTGGCGAGATATTGCTGGACCACGTTTTCAGGCGTTCTTCCGCGCTCATGAATATCGCGCAACAAGCGACGAACAAAGCGGATATCGTCTGGCGTATCGACAAAAATTTTTAAGTCGCACAATTGGCGAATCCTTGGGTCACACAGCGTATGCGTGCCTTCCAGTATTATGACGTCCCCGACTGCGAGATGCTGAGTTGCGACCCGTCGACCGTGGATCGTGAAGTCATAAATCGGTACATAAACATCTTGGCCTGCGCGCAACGCCTTAAGGTGGTCAGCGAGCAAGTCATGATCGCGGGCGTCGGGAGTATCAAAATTATAGGTCGCGGCATCAAAGCCAGGCAGTTCGCGGCTGTCTTTGTAATAATCGTCCTGCGAGACAATCTGTACCGACAGGGGACTCAGCATTTGGGGCAGATGGGCCGCTGTCGTGCTTTTGCCCGATCCAGACCCCCCGGCAATCGCCACCATAAATGGACGTCGTGTCACCGCAGTTTCACGGCCGTGCCAGAGGCTGCAACCATCATCATGGTGCCTTGGTGCACGCCACCTTCAAAATCGAGACTGACGCCGACAACGGCGTCGGCCCCTAGCGCCCGCGCCTCGTGCATCAATTCGTCAATGGCGACTTGGCGGGCTTCGCGCAGGGTTTTTTCGTAAGCGCCACTGCGCCCGCCGATGACGTCGCGAATGCCCGCGAATAAATCGCGAAACACATTCGCCCCAATAACCGCCTCGCCGGCGACGACACCCAAATATTGGACAATCGCGCGGCCTTCGATCGTCGTTGTCGTTGTAACAATCATGATGAACCCCTGATTCAGTCGTTGTAAATGGTGCCGTTTAAAACCCCGGCTGGCATAGAGCCAATGAATTCCTGCACATTACAGCCATACCCAGGCTTTAGGCGAGCCTCCGCCGAGTTCAAGCCCGAGTAATTGACGATAACGCGTTCTTCCATATAGACAATTTGTGCCCCGTTGATCTGTGGGCCAATTTCAGCACGGCAAGAGACCTCGTCCCGGTTCTGCACATAAAGACAGCCGCACATCTGCCTTGCAACATAGCCAGCAGCAATCTCGCCATATTTTTGCGCCTGATAGCCAACAGCTAAAGCGATGACAAACACCACCAGAAGCACAATGCCGATGGCTGATGAAAAGGAAGGGAGTTTGCGCAAGGGCCAGAGAACCTTATAATAAGCAAGTGATCGGTCGTGCATCTTGCAGACCCGCAGCATTGTTTAAAGGTTTATCATGCATCGCGCTATGCATCCCCGCACATTCTTGGCGCTCTTGGCGCTAATCCTTGGTGGCGGCATTACGGGGTGGAGCCTCGTTCAGGCCCAGGATGGTCAAATTGCCACACAAGTCGCGCTTGCTAAAGCGCCACTGGTGCCCTTGAAGCCACAACCGGCCAATGTGCCGTTTCCGACTGCCGATTGGCCGAAAGGGTCGGTGCCGGCGCCAATACAGGCCATCATCAAGTCGCAATTTGACAAGGCTTTTGGCGGTCAAATCAAGGAAATTGGTGAAACACGGGCGGTAATCATTGTTCAGGGCGGGCGGATTGTCGCAGAGCAATATGGGACCGGCTTTGACGCCAGCTCGAAATTGGCCTCTTGGTCTATGGCCAAAAGCATCACGGCGGCTTTGGCCGGCATTGCGATTGGCGATGGCAAGATCAAGTTGGACGATCCGCTAAAAGAGCCTTTGTGGGACGACGGCGACCCCCGCCGCACCATCACTCTCCGCCAAGCCTTGCATATGAGTGATGGGTTGCGTTGGCGCGAAAACGGTTATGATGACCCCGTGCAAAATGATGCAGCCAAAATGCTATTTGGTCCAGGGCGGGAAGATATTGTCGCTTATGTCGCCGACCGCCCGCGCGAGTTTCCCCCAGGCGAAAAGTGGCGCTATTCGTCGGGCACCACAAATCTGATCTCAGCGGCTGTGGGTCGCGCGGTCGCGCCGCGCAGCCTTCGCGATCCAACTGGCCAAGAGGGCTTACGCAATTTCATGTATGATCGGCTGTTTCGACCCATTGGCATGAATAATACAGCCGCTGAGTTTGACTTGGCCGGAAACTTTTATGGCTCCTCCTTGGTTCAGGCCACCGCCCAGGACTTTGCCCGATTTGGCCTTTTGCATCTGCGGGACGGGGTTTGGGACGGCAAACGCATCTTGCCTCAAGGCTATGTCGATTTCCTACGAACCCCTACGACGGCCCAAGGGGCGAATGCCTATGGCGCTCATTGGTGGTTGAGCCTGCCCAATAAGCAGGGGCTATTGAAGGGTGGTCCCTATGATTCCTTTGAAGCGCAAGGGTTTCAAGGCCAACTTATTGTGGTCATTCCTTCCAAGGATTTGGTGATCGTGCGACTTGGACTGATGCGTGATGAGAAGGGTTGGGACACGCTGGGCGCTTGGCTACAACCCATCGTCGACGCATTTCCGACGGTCGGGCGTTGAAACACCAGATCGCGGCGGTCCCCTGCCGCCGCGATTGATGAGATGGGGCAGAGGACTGCCGCGATGGCCTTATCAAATTTGACAGAAGCGGGCCGTTTCAAAGCTTTTCAGTCTGGGACGAGTTTTGCTGCAGGCTGTGCGTGAACCAAAAGCTCTGTCGCGATTGTGCTGAGGCCTGTTTGCGGCCGTCAACGCAATGCTTCGCGGTCGCTGCGCGAACCTTGGCATCCTCAAACAGGCGGCTACTCCTCGAAAACTGGCGCGCCGGGTCAAGCGGGTCAAGGTCGCGAAGCGCGCCCTGATCGGGTCGCCTTGACGCGTTTGAGCTGGCTATACACAAACGCGACCAGCTTTTGAGTGAGCAGAATGATCACCAAAATCGTTCCCAAGTCGCTTGCTTGCACACTCAAACACGAGGGCCCAGATTTAGGTGTTACCAACTCCAATGCCTGAAATCGCTTCATATGATCGTGGATACGCCATCACTTTAAGGACCTTTCTTTGTAAAGATTTCCACGCCTCTCTCTGATACGAAACCCCTCTACCCCACCTTCGCAAACGTCGCCGATTGATCCTGACTGGGCTCAACACGGCGATAGGCGAGTGCTTCGGCAATGTGGATGCGTCTGATGCCATCAACGCCGTCGAGATCGGCAATGGTGCGCGCGACCTTTAAGGTGCGATGATAGGCGCGCGCGGATAGCCGCATGGTATCTGCCGCTTTGGCCAAAAGATCGCGTCCAGGCGCGTCCGGGCTGGCGACGCGGTCCAAGACGCCCCCACTCATGGCCGCATTGGTGGCGACTGGCATGGCATCATCCCTATAGCGATCAGCCTGAGCCGCCCGCGCGGAGGCTACGCGCGCAGCGGCTTCTGCTGTTCCGTCTAAAGGTGCGGGCAACGACAGATCAGCTGCAGTGACGCCTGGAATATCAATCTGCAAATCAATACGATCAAGTAAGGGTCCAGAGATGCGGGACTGATAGTTGACCATGCAGCGCGGCGCTTTCCCGCATGTTCGCCCAGCCGCCGCGCCGCAGCGACATGGATTCATGGCGGCGATTAGCTGAAAGCGGGCGGGATAGGTCACATGGCGATTGGCACGGGCCACCATGACTTCTCCGGTCTCCAAGGGCTGCCGCAAAGCGTCGAGGGCTTGGGCGGAGAACTCGGGAAGCTCATCGAGGAACAACACGCCGTGATGAGCAAGGGAAACCTCACCGGGCTTGGCTTTTGCGCCCCCGCCTGTCAGGGCTGCCATACTGGCGGAATGGTGGGGTGCTCTAAAAGGTCGTGTCCGAGTCAAGCTTCCTTTTTCGAGCATGCCGGCCACTGAATGCACCATAGAGACTTCAAGCAGCTCGCGCGCGCTGAGCGGCGGCAAGAGACCCGGGAGGCGTTGGGCCAACATGGACTTCCCCGCACCTGGAGGCCCGACCATCAGCAAATTATGGCCGCCAGCCGCAGTGATTTCCAGCGCGCGCTTAGCCTGCTCTTGGCCGCGAACATCTTTGAGGTCCGCGACAGGGGGTGCATCTAATAGCGCGCCGGGTTGAGCGAGCTCGAGCACGCGTGCGCCGCGCACATGATTGATAAAGCCCATCAGGCTCTCCACGCCAATCACGCGCCCACCCGACCAAGCCGCTTCTGAAGCCGAACTGGCCGGGCAGATCAAGGTTAGGTCTTCGGCATGTGAGGCAATCGCCGCGGGCAAAGCCCCAATGATCGGCTGCCAACCGCCATCCAGACCCAATTCGCCCAATACAGCCAATCTCTCGAGAGCGTCTGAAGGCAGAACACCCATGGCTCCTAACAAAGCGGCCGCGATTGGTGCATCATAATGGCTGCCCTCTTTGGGCAGATCGGCTGGGGCCAGATTAACCAGAACCCTTTTGGCCGGAATAGACAGACCAATAGCGGCAAATGCTGAGCGTACGCGCTCTCGACTTTCAGCCACCGCTTTATCGGCAAGCCCCACAATGGAAAAATATGGGTTGGTTCCTGCGTCTGTGATTTGCACCTGCACATCAACGCGGCGTGCTTGGGCGCCATCAAAGGCCCAGGTTACCAATTGCGCGACCATCTTTTCGCTCCCGATCTATCCACACTCCAAAGTCGAATAAAGCTCGTATCACGAACGAAAAAAGAACAAAAGAGATAAATCGAGAGAAAAGAGGACTAATTACACGTTCGTCCTGTGGTTAAGTCACGATTCCGTGCGAATCAAGTCCCGATTTTTAACAGGCGATGTTCGATCGCATCCCACATAAGCGCGACGCAATTGACGCCGGAAAAGGCCTTTATAGCCAAAGCCCCCGTTGGTGAGGTGACATTAATCTCCGTCAGCCGCCCGGCAATCACATCAATGCCGACAAACATCAGGCCCCGCTCCTTTAAGGTGGGACCAATACGAGCACAAATCTCAAGATCAGCGGGCGATAATTCCACATCATGCGCCGTGCCACCGACAGCAAGATTAGAGCGGATGTCATTGCCTTTGGGGATACGGTTAATGGCACCCACTGGGGTGCCATCAATTAGGATGATACGCTTATCGCCCTCAAAAACCCCCGGCACAAAGCCCTGCACCATGAGGGGCTCCCGACTTGTCGCGAAGAAAAGATCCAGCAGGGCACCAAGATTGCCGTCTTCTGGCTTGATCCTAAAGACAGCTGCGCCGGCGTTTCCATAAAGTGGCTTAATCACAATATCGCCATGGTCGGCGCGAAACGCTTCAATGGCGACGCGGTCGCGGGTGACCAGGGTTGGCGGCATCAGGTCCGGGAACAACAGCGGCACAATCTTTTCTGGGCTGGATCGCACCCAGAACGGATCATTGACCACAAGCGTCTTATCAGAAACAAACTCCAACATGTGGGCCGCCGTAATGTATGCCATGTCAAACGGTGGGTCTTGGCGCATCAATATGACGTCCACGTCGTTTGACAGATCTAAGGTTACAGGCTCGCCCTTGGTAACATGATCGCCTTTGATGCGGCGCACCGTTACGGGTGTCGCGCGGCAAGTAACCAGCCCCTCGCGCCACGATAGGGTCTCAACCTGATAGACAAACAGGCTATGCCCACGCGCTTGGGCTTCCTCGGCCATCGCAAACGTGGTGTCGCCCTCAATGGCCACATGTTCAATCGGATCCATTTGAATGGCGATGCGCAGTGGGCGGCTGGCGCGAGCTACTTGGGTCACGTGGTTTTCTTTCTGAAGAGCTAATTGAGCTTGTGGTGAATAGATCGGCTTCGCGCATCTGCAATGTCTGATTGGGTATCTGAAGGGGCGCCGGGCAGCTGTTTGGCGCGCTCTGCCCATTCTAACGCTGTCTTTAACTGGCCTGCAGCTTCCGCCGCTTGCGAATAATCAAGTGCAACGTGATAATTGCTCGGCGCTAAAATCGCACGCCGCTGTGCACTGCGCACCCATGCCTCAATATCGCCTCTACTGCGCGCTCGTGTAATGAGATTGGTTTGCAGGCGCACAGCCATCACACGGTCAGACACGGGTCGGCGCATGCGTTCGCTCAATTGTTCAAGGCCGGCGCGGCGGGCGAACTCAATTAAGCCCGCTTCATCGACGACCGCGCCACCCTCAAAGGGGTCGACAAACACGGGCCCAGTTTGGCTCTCCAAGCGCATGAGAAAATGGCCCGGAGTATCTGTGCCGTGCAGCGGCGCGTTAGCAACCCGCGCCACATGTCGCCAAATATGGCCAATCCCGACAGGCAAGCCTGAGCGGGAGGTCAAAATGTCGATCAGATCGCCATTGCAAGGATCGTCATAATCACCCTGCGCACCGCCAAAGCCCAGTTCTGCGAACAACAGAGCGCCAAAATCTTCCACTGTAATCGGTGGGCGTCGTCTGGCCATATCGGTGATCAGGCTCAAGACATCCATCGCCTCGCTAACGGGGCGGTCTGGATTGTCATGGATCGCGCAGGCCAAAGCGCAGGCGGTCAAGTCAAAGCGGTCGTCCGACGCGCCGGCGCACACTTTTATCGCTATCAGAGCATCTTCACGGGTTTTGGGAATCATTTGAGCCTCTGTCGATCATATCCCACATTGCTGCCTTTATGTCGGCTTTCAAGGGTTGGATCATTGTGGGGTCGCCATGCGTCGCGCAAATGCAGTGGCCATCGCCAAGGCGTGATCAGAATAAAATCATAGCGCCACTGATAATGTTGCGTCCATGGCCGGGTTGTGGCCCAGCCCGTTGCGCCACTTATGATGCGCGTCATTTGCTTTGAGGTGAGAATTGCGGCGGGGTCCGTCAGCTTCTTGCGGGTCTTCACCTCAATGAAGGCCAGTATCTGGCCACGCCGCGCGATCAAGTCCACTTCTCCGCGCCGATTTTTGGCCCTGGCTGCCACAATGATATAGCCTTTGAGTTGCAGCGCCAACGCCGCGATCCATTCCCCCCAGCGGCCAGCCCGCTCCGCATCGACCCGATGGGGCTTCGGTGAGATCACGCCTCCTCCCCGCCTTTACTCAGGGCAACGGCCCTTGCATAAACATCGCGACGCGGCAGACCCGTGGCTTGCGCAACGGCATTGGCAGCGTCCTTTACCTTATAGGAGGCTAAAGCCGCACGCACTAAGTTATCGACATGATCCTGGCTGATGTCGATCCCTGATTTCTGCGCGCCCGCCACCACCACGACGATTTCACCGCGCGGCGGACCTTGTTCATGATAATGCTGGGAGAGGCCTGACAATGTGCCCCGCCTTGTCTCCTCAAACATTTTGGTGAGTTCACGGGCGACACAAGCGGGCCGATCCCCCAATACAGCCAACATTGAAGTTAAGCTCGCGGCCAGACGGGGCCCTGATTCATAAAAGACCAAAGTGACTTTAATCTGCGCCACATCTTCAAAAAACCGCGTCCGCGCGCCGACTTTGGACGGCGGGAACCCCGCAAAAAAGAATGGCGTGCTGGGTAGTCCTGATAATGTCAAAGCCGCCAGAACGGCACTGGCACCGGGTACGGCGCGCACCTGAAAGCCGGCATCTATCACGCCCCGCGCGAGGCGCTCACCGGGGTCGCTGATCCCAGGTGTACCCGCATCAGAACAAAAAGCGACAGCCCCTCCCGCCTCCAAGACCTCAAGCGCGCGCTTGAGGCCAAGCTCAGTGACGGCTTCATCACAGCGCTCAACGCGCCCAGCTATACCCATGAGGTTCATCAATTTGCGGGTGACGCGCGTATCTTCGGCCAAGATCAAATCGGCCCCTTCAAGGGTTTTGGCCCCGCGCGCTGAGAAATCACCCAGATTACCAATCGGTGTTGCCACCAGCCAAAGCCCACTTTTAAGCTGGGTCTTGAGGGGCGGGTTTGCACGCGCCAATTGCGCGCCAGTCTCCTCGCGCTTAAACTTAACTTTAATCGTGCTCGGAGATTGCGCCATGTCATCCATTTCCACAATCTATCTGTCGCGCGTCCTGACCGGCTTTCCAAGCCCTAAGCACCGTTTTAAACTGGGCATTTGGGCCATTATGCTGTCATTTTTGGCCTTTCTGGCGGCCTGTGCAACAGCGCCAGAACCCGTGGCACCACCAATAAGTGCGAATACCAGCCTAAGCGCTGCGACAGCGCGTCCTCAAACGGCACCACCGCGCGATATCTATTTGGTCCCTGCAACCAATGTCGCGACGCCCGCTGGCATGACCGGCATTCCACTGGTGCGCGTGGCTCTCTTAGCGCCCTTTTCAAGCCCTAATGCGGCTCTGCGTGACGAAGCGCAGACCCTTCAAAGTGCAGCCGAGCTGGCGATAGCCGAGCGTGGCAATAATGGCATGCTGCTTTTGCCTAAGGATTCCGGCGATACGCCAGAAGTCGCGCGCGAAGCCGTAAGGCGCGCGCTCCAAGAAGGGGCGGACTTTATCTTGGGTCCGCTATTTGCTAGTGGGGTGGGCGCAATCGCCCCTTATGCCCGCGCCAACAAAGTGCCAATGATATCGTTTTCAACCGACGTGTCAGAAGCCGGTCGCGGCATTTATGTTCTGACCTTTTTGCCAGAAGACGAAGCCCAGCGCATTGTGCGTTTCGCCGCCGCGCGTGGTGTCAAGCGCCTCGTGATTTTAGCGCCCGTCGGGCGTTATGGTGATCGGATTGTTGAGGCGGCCAGCACCACAGCGCGCAGCCTTGGCATGGCGTATCTTGGCGCCAGCCGCTATGACCCTCAAACTTCGGCCATCAAATCGGCTCAAGACAGCGCGCGGGTGGCGGCCCAAATGGCCAGCGGCGGCTTGGCGCGCGAAACCGCCATTCTCGTTCCCGAGCGCGGCGCACTTTTGCGCACAATCGTGCAAGCCTTAACCCAAGCGGGCGCCTCAACGTCAAAGGTGCGCTATCTGGGCACAGGCCTTTGGAATGATAAGGAGACCCTCTCAGATGTTCGCTTGGCTGGGGGCTGGTATGTGACCCCTGACGCGGCCGCGCGCGCCTCTTTTGAGCAGCGCTTTCGCGACCGATACGGGCGTCGACCCACAAGGCTTGCCGGCATGGGCTATGACGCGACCGCGCTGATTGCGGGCTTGACGCGTGGCGGCAATGCCAGAGCGGCGAGCCAAAATGCGATTGAAACGCCTGACGGTTTTGTCGGCGTCGATGGCTTGTTTCGATTTAACCAAGGCGTGGTTCAGCGCGGCATGGCGATCAATGAAGTTGATGCACGCGGCGGGCGCACCTTAGAGGCGGCTCCAACGCGATTTGTGCCCTGATGCGGTGTAATCGGGGTCAAGGTGGCGGCTTGGTCCGGATCGGCATCACGCTGACCCCTGACTATCGCCATGATATTTCGAGATCTTTGACCCATCTCGCAGAAGTTTCCGCCCGCGCAGAGGCTGGGGGCGCTTCCCTTCTTGTCTTCCCAGAGGGCTATCTTCAAGGCTATTTGCTGGCAGAACAGGATATTCGCGACGCCGCGCTCAATCTTTCATCCCCCGCATTCGAGGATGTTTTGGCGCAATTTCCCGCATCTGGCCCGATGATTGTTGCGGGACTGATTGAAGAAGAGGCTGGAGGTTTCTTCAACACGGCCATTGTCGTGAAGGCGGGTCGGCTGATCGGACGATATCGCAAGAGATATCTCCTAAGGTCAGAACGGGTCTACTCACCGGGCACGGATTGCCCCGTCTTCGACGTCGAAGGGCTGCGCTTTGGGATCAGTATCTGCTACGACACGAACTTTTCAGACACGGCTCGCGACATCGCCGATGCTGGGGCTGCGCTCATTGTGTGCTGCGCGAACAATATGCTGCCTCTTGCAACAGCGGTGGCCTATAGGGATGTGCACAATAGTGAACGTGCGAAGCGGTGCCGCGAGACCGGCCTCTGGCTGGCGTCATCGGACGTCACTGGGCAAAGGGGGGACATGGTTTCATGGGGGCCAGCCGCGATCATCTCCCCGGTGGGTGACGTGGTCGCTGAGCTGGCTCTAAATGCGCCCGGACTGCTGACTTTTGATATGCCAGTTGGCTTGGCTCTATCATGATTTCATTGAACACTGAGATGTCGTCAGAATTGTCAGTCTGAGACGGCCTTTGTTGATGGCCATGCCACACCAAAACCCTTCCCCAGCAAAGCAATTATAGAGTTTACCGCATCATCAAGCTTCTAGCTCCAGCTAGACCTGTTTTCCTGCGGCAAATTCAGATGATATATCCCGCAGAAGTCAAGTTCAGCTTCAGCACCGCCCTTTTCGCTTTCATTTTTAATCCTTTTGGCGTATAGAGCCTCTGTCTGGTTCGCCAGACTATGGTGATAAACGCGCGTGAAATAAGCAGGCCGGACCGGGGTGCGATTCCCCGCGGCTCCACCAAGCTCTCTTTAGGGTATCGCCTAAGAGTGTGGGGCCGATCAGGATCGACGGATGTGTAAAGACGTGGCTTTTGCCCGCGTGGGCTACGTCAACAGCCTATTTTTGTAAATGCAAACGATAACTTTGCACAGGAAGTTCGTTTGGCCGCGTAATGCGGTCTGACTTACGTCCGACTAAGTCCTAAGGCGCAGGCTTTAGGCGGGGCCCGGAGGGGAGCCCGGCAACAGGATCCCCTCCACTTTTGGCCTCAAAACGGACCCTAGCCACTCTTGAATCGCCAAGGCTGCGTCACGTGCCGACAAATGCGTCACATCCAGACGAAGGGTGAAGTCGCCGCCATCGTCCAGCAATGCCCGACGCGCGCTTTCAAGTGGCACAATTGTGGGGTCGCGCAGTGCGCCTTTGCCGATCCGGCTTTCCCCAACGATCCGGCGCAGATTTTCGTCTCGATCGCATTCCAGAACAATGACAGCCAAAGGCACGCCGCGCTCGCGCGCCATGCCATTAAAGGCGTCCCAATTTTCGCGCCCCCAGTCAGACTTCTCAAAATGCGCATTGGTTATAATGACAGGTGTGGATGCCGAGAGCTCCAAGATGAACTCTTTGGCAACGGCCCGAACGGCGCGAACCGCCCGGTAAAATGCGGGTGATTTGAACTCAGTCAGAGAGGAACCGACATTATAGACAGAATGATTGTCCAGTAGTTTGGCACTCAGAAGCGCCGCCAGCTCACGTGCGATCGTTAACTTGCCAACCCCAGGGCGGCCGTTAATGTGGAGGAAAACACTCATGGATGGCAGCCCCTACGCCCATAAACAGACAAAACCGATTCCTTAGAAATCATTTCGTTCAACTATTGTTGGGGTTAAGGTGCTCATTCATATGAGCTCGCGACCAGATGAACAGTCGTCAAGCCAATCGCGATCCTCACCCTTGGACGAGGCCACAAAGTCGCAAGCAGCGAGCAAGTCTGATAAAGAATAATGAGGTCGCTTTGCAGGCTTTATGGCGAAGCGATCCCCGTCGTCTGCAATGTCAACCGCTGGACCGGCGTTGAGATTAAGTCTTTTCAGAAGTGCCTTGGGCCTGATTAGCATCACCGAATCACCGATGTTGCCCAGCCGAGTCGTAAGCATGGTATCCTCTCATCACTCATTAAATCATAACATACTTTGGCCTGCTCATCAAACATCTATCCCCACTCGCCCATTAAGCGCCAAGCCTCGCCTTGACACCGAACTTGATTGCGGCCTGCTTGAAGGTCGCCTAGAAGACAATAAAGTAATGAAGCTGAAACTGGCTTGGAGTGGGAATAAAGCGCGATGGCAGAAGATCTGATTGGCTATGCGAAACTGACTCAAGACGCCTTGCGGGGCGTTGTGCGCGAAGCCATCAAAGTCGCACTGGATGGCTTGCCCGGTGATCACCATTATTATGTCAGCTTTCGGACTAAGGCCCGAGGGGTTCAAGTTGCTCATTATCTGGCATCCAAATATCCAGACGAGATGACAATTGTCATTCAACATCAATATGATGGCTTGGAAGTGCATGATGAGTGGTTTGCGATCACTTTGACTTTTGGTGGCGTGCCTCAGCGTATTGTCATCCCGTTTACTGCGATCACGCGTTTTTATGATCCATCGGTGCGCTTTGCTTTGCCTTTTGACGTGATGGATGATGTTGAGACGATTGATGAAGAGATCGACCAAGTGATTGACCCCGAACAGGTCGCCACCAAGGCCACAAAGGGAGAAGCCGGTGCTGTTGTCAGTCTTGATGCTTTCCGCCGCAAGAAATGAGCGATCCTAAACAGCCTTTGCGCACCGATGCGGAGATATTGGCCAAATTCAAGAACCCAAATTCACGTCCACCCTGCTCAGCGGCCCTCTCGCTGGAGGTAACTCATATTGATCAGGCCAAAGGCGTGGTTCGGATGAACATGCTGGGACAGCCCGAATGGAGCAATCCCCGCGGGGCTATACAGGGCGGCTTTGTTACCGCGATGCTGGATGAAGCCATGGCGATTGCCGGCATTGTCGGCGGGGCGCTCGCTTATGCCGTACCGACACTGGAACTCAAGACGACATTCCTGAGACCGTGCTCAGTGGGGCCTGTAAAAGCTGAGGGCCGGGTTGTGCGTTGGGGCAAATCTGCGGCGTTTCTTGAGGCCGATCTTTATGATCACAAAGGCCACCACGTCGCGCGGGCTTCATCGACCGTTTTGCCTATGCCTTTGCCGCCGCGCCTTCCCTCCGCAGAATGATCTTGACTGCGCACACCCTCCCGCAGTGAGCTAAATCATTTATAGCTCTCCAATGGCGATTGTCTCGATCCTTTTACCACTGCCCTTGCCCGAAGCATTTGACTATGCGGTGCCGGCCACCTTGGTGTTAGGGCTTGGCGATATTGTCGAAGTGCCTTTGGGCAAGCAAGTCCGCATTGGGGTGGTGTGGGCGGTTAAGCCTGAGACGGGCAATAACAATCTTAAGCCTGTCATTGCCAAGTTTGATACCCCGCCTTTGTCGAAACCCTTGCGGGCGTTTGTGGATTTTGCTGCGCGCTATCTTGTGGCTTCGCCTGGCCAGATTCTGGCAATGATCCTCCGCATTCCAGACGCCTTGAGGCCCGGCCCCACGAAGCTATTGGTTATGAGCTCAGGCATTGCACCCAAAAGAGCCAGCGATGCACGCAGCCGCGTGTTGGAGCTCGCGCAAACGCCGATTGATCGGGCGGATTTGGCCAAACGCGCGGGGGTAGGGTCGGCAATAGTTACGGACCTGTTGAAAGCGGGTTGCCTGACCCAGATTGAACGCCCGGTGGATCTGCCGTTTGATGTGCCAGATCCTGATCGCCCAGCGCGGCCTTTATCTGAGATCCAAGCGGCGGCAGCCGCGACCTTATCTGACGCCATTGATCAAGGCGGTTATGCCCCTTTTCTCCTCGATGGCGTAACGGGGTCTGGCAAGACAGAGGTTTATCTGGAGGCCGTCGCGCGTGCTTTGCGCGCCACGCCTGACGGTCAGGTCCTGATTTTGCTGCCTGAAATTGCGCTCACTCAGGCGCTCATGGCCCGCTTTGAGAGCCGGTTTGGCGCGATGCCAGCTCAATGGCATTATGAAATTGGTCAGGCCGCTAAACGCCGAGCGTGGCGAGAAATCAGCGCTGGACGAGCCCGCATTGTTATCGGCGCGCGTTCCGCACTCTTTCTGCCATTCGCCAAGCTCTCTTTGATCATTGTCGATGAAGAACATGACGGCGGCTACAAGCAAGACGACGGCCTGCGCTATCATGCCCGCGATATGGCGGTGGCTCGCGCCCGGTTTGAGGGGGCGGCGATTGTTTTGGGCTCTGCGACGCCCTCGCTGGAAAGCCGGATTAATGCTGACACCGGGCGCTATCGCACTTTGGTGCTGCCCGCCCGCTACGGTATTTCGCTCTTGCCCAAGATTGATTTGATCGATCTGAAGTTTAACCCACCTGAGCGCGATAAATGGCTCAGCCCGGTGTTGGTGGACGCTTTGGCCGATACGTTGTCGCGGGGCGAGCAGAGCCTATTGTTTCTCAATCGACGGGGGTTTGCGCCGGTGGTGCTGTGTCGCAAGTGCGGGCACCGGATGAAAGCGCCTGATACGCAATCCTGGTTGGTTGAGCATAAATACTCCAATCGGCTGGTTTGCCATCTCACGGGCTTCTCAATGCGCAAGCCCGACATGTGCCCGAGTTGTGGCGCCCCTGACGGCTTGGTGTCGGTCGGTCCCGGGGTTGAGCGGATTGGCGCAGAAGTTGGTGAGCTTTTTCCAGACGTCAGGACGGAGATATTCTCGTCCGATACAGCTCATAATCCAAATGCCGTGCGTGACCTTGTCAGTCGGATGGAGCGCGGCGAGATTGACATCTTGATCGGCACACAGATTGTTGCCAAGGGCCATAATTTTCCGAGACTAACATTGGTCGGGGTCGTTGACGCAGACCTGGGCCTCTCGGGCGGCGATCCGCGTGCGGGAGAGCGAACCTATCAGATGCTGAGCCAAGTGGCAGGACGCGCTGGCCGCGCTGATCGACCCGGACGGGCTTTGATACAAACCCATTACCCCGATAATGAAGCGCTTCAAGCCTTGGTTTTGGGCGACCGCGATGCCTTTATTGCGGCTGAGAGTCTGGGCCGTGCCGCCATGGGTGCGCCGCCCTTCGGGAGAATGGCCGCCCTGCATATCTTAGCCCAGAGCGATGAGGGGGTTGAGGCGGCTGCGCAAGCGGCGAGTGACGCCTTGTTTGCGGCCGACGGGGTTGAAGTTTGGGGGCCAGCCCCGCCGCCGATTGCCTTGGTGCGCGGCTGGCGACGAAGGCGCTTTATCGTTCAGGCCGATCGCAATGTCGATCTTTCTGCCTTTATGGCGGCGTGGCGGCAGGCTTTCCGCGTTCCCGCGAGCGTCCGGATCAGCATTGATATCGACCCCTATTCCTTTTTATGACCCTGTAGCCTGTTTCCCATTTGGGGGAGATTGATTGCATGCTAGCCACGATACGTGCTTTATATCCTCAGGTTGGAAGAGGAACATTATAACCATGGAAGTGTTGGCAACCGGGCTGCTGTTTCCCGAAGGGCCCGTCGTTTTTGACGATGGTTCAGTCATTTTTGTTGAGATCAAGCGCCAAACGCTCAGCCGTTATTGGAACGGAAAAACTGAAATCATCGCGACTTTAGGGGGAGGGCCTAACGGGGCCGCACTGGGACCCGATGGGGCCATTTATGTCTGCAATAATGGGGGCATGGAATTTTCGAACTTTGGTGGATTATTGATCTCGGGCCACCAGCCAGACGATTATTCTGGTGGCCGGATTGAGCGGGTTAACCTTACAACAGGCAAAGTCGAACGACTGTTTGATAGCGTTGCTGGGCACAAGCTCATTGGGCCCAATGATCTTGTGTTTGATAGGACGGGCGGCTTCTATTTTACCGACCATGGCAAGAGCCATCCGCGCTATCGCGACTATGGTGGTTTGTTTTATGTAAGTGCTCGTGGGGAAACCGTCAGTGAGTTGGCCCACGGCTATACCTCGCCCAACGGGGTAGGCCTCAGCCCTGATGGCAAAGTCGTTTATATGGCGGATACAATGGAGGGCAGGCTCTATGCTTTTGACTTGGCGGGCCCCGGTCAAATCGTACCGGCCCATCCATTTAGAGAGGCACGTGTTATCGGTCGCGCCGATGGCTGGACATTATTTGACAGCCTCGCTGTTGAAGCGGACGGCACCATTTCGGTCGCCACCCTTGTCAATCCAGCCATAACCCGTTTTGATCCAACCACGGGCGATTTTACCCAGATTGCGACAGACGATCTGATGACCACTAATATCGCTTTTGGCGGCGGCGATATGAAGGATGCTTATGTGACTTTGTCGTCGAGTGGACGCCTGGCGAAAATGCGCTGGGACCGACCGGGCCTTCGCCTGAACTTTCAGGCTTAAGCCCGGTTTACGACGGGACGGCTACCGCGTTGGCGCCACCTTTTTGCCTTCGCGAACGTCCCTAAAATAAGTCCAGGAGGTCTCGTTGGGGCGGGTGTCGTCGAGCGGGGGCGGGGCCACATAGGTGGGGTAATTGGCCATTAGTTCGGCACGCATCGGAGCTGGTATTTGATCGAAGCTATCAAGCTTCAGGCCTGTCGTATTAAAATAAATGACCCCTTCACGACCCCCCATTTTCATCCATGGCAACCAGTCTGACATCCGGACCCAAGTCACGCGCGCATCGGCGGTCGTGATTGTCGGATCGAGCAAATTGGCGAGATCGCCAGAGAAATTGAACATTTCAGTGGCATGATAAGTCCCACCAACTTCGGCTTGATAACTGCCACCCAGCGGGTTGGTGTAGAATAGCGGCACGGTAATCGAACTCATCCACACATCGCCCAAGATCGACCCTGTCCAGCGCGCCGGTTGACCATCACGGCCTTTCACAAAGCTGGTTGAGTTAACAGGATCATTGGCGACATGCAGGACGTCAACGACTTCATTGGTCCATGGATTGGTCCATTTTTTGAGCACTTCGCCGGTTTTGACGTCACGGTAAATCAGAAGCTCGCGCGATACCATTTTGTAGCCAGCGCCCCGAACGGGATCGGTGATTGTCACGCACTGACGAATATTCATGCCTTCAGCACGAAACAGCAATTTGTCGGCTTCGCCCTGGCGACGGGAGAAAGCGTCACCCGCCCAATAATAAGTGACGGGGACACCATCGCGCAGATCGCATCCCATTTTGCGGTTCGCCGCAACGACACCCTCAGGCGTATTCAAATCAATCTTAGGCGGGGCTACAGGAGCCGGTGCAGCGGCCGGGCGACCAGGACGAGCCGATGCCGAGTTCACCGACAGGATCGCAAGCGAGGCCGCGCAGCCAAGAAGAATGAGTTTTTGCGAGAAGGTTTTCGTCACAGATTTCCCCTTTTGTCATTTGGCGCTTTTAGCCACCAAGCCTATTGAGACCGCTGCGCGACGCTACAGGCGCTCCGTCGCTCAGGCCCTTCTTCGCATTTAGATCAGCACTATCAGCTTGTCACTCAAAATGTGTCCGGACATAGCATTGGGGCCGCCCGCCCCCTAAAACCGCGTCAGAAGACTGACCCGCACCGAACGGCCGGGCTTTGGCAATTGGTCTTTGAGGAAGGATGTGGCCTCGCGCACGTCTTCATCGGTTAAGTTGCGGCCCTCTAGCGTCACTTCAAACGCGTCTCCAAGGGTGGCAGGCTTCCAGCCTAAGCGAAGATTATAAGTGGTGGACCCAGCTGTGGCGGTCTCAAAAGCCGCGACTTTTGTCTGATCCGACAGAATCTGCACTTCACCGCGCGCGCTCAGCGTGTCAGAGCGCCAGTCCAAGCCAATTGTTGTAAGCTGTGGCGGCAGACGTGCGATAAATCCACCCCCAGCATAGCGACCTTTGACATAGTCGAGTGCAGCGTCGCCTGACAATGACCAGCGCGCGCCCCTCCAGATTGAACCTGTCACTTGAAGCTCATAGCCCGATAGCACTGCGTCGGCTTGGGTTACCGCAAAGACGGGTAAGTCATCCTCCGTTTCCCCAGTTGGAGAAAAGGCCACAAAGCCGTCAAATTCAGCGCGCCAGAAATTGGATTGCACGCGCCAATCGCCAAGTCGCCACGTGAGACCCAGTTCAACACTCTCTGCTGTCTCAGTTTGTAAATCTGCGTCGCCAATTTCAAAGGCCCCGGTGGCGGCGTGGGGTCCATTAGCGAACAATTCCACTTCTGTGGGCGCACGCTGGGTGCGCGATAAAGCTAGCGTCGCGCGAATGCCCTCAAATGGGGTCGCAAAAATGCTGGCCGAACCACTGCCAAGATCAAAATCACGCTGACCAGCTAAGCCACTATAGGTACGCTGTTCAAACCGCGCACCGATTTCCCCGCCCCAGCCAGCCGCCTTATAACGCTGAAAGCCAAAAAGACCGACTTGTTCGATTGTAACAGGGAGGATGAAGGCTTCCTCGCCTGCTGCGGAAAAGTCATTGGAGCCAAATTGCAGGCCATAGAGCCCATCAAAACTCCCCATCGGCTTTAGGCGCGCTTCAATACGCCCCTCATAGCCTTGATTCTCGAATACCGTTCCGGTTTGGCCACTAAACTCAATCTCACTATGTTTGTAGTCGCCGGTTGTGGCCGACAGTGCGAGGCTGTCGATAAAACCGATGGATTTGAGGACGACTTGGCCATCGATCCGAGTCTGGCTTAAGTCGATAAAGGCCTCTTCGTTGGGGATGCCATAAGTGGATTTCGTTTCGCGCACCGACAAAGCCAGATTGATGCGGTCGGTGATGCGGGCGCCGCTGGCCCCCAGCGCCCAAATCTCGCCACGTGTATTGAAGGCTGTGCCTTCATTGGTATCACCTGTAATTGCCCGCAAAGCCTCTGTTTGAACAAAGCCCGGCACCTCATAATCATCATTTGAGCGCGCAAGCCCATCCAGACGGAATACATAATCCCCTGTTGTCCCGCTAAGCTGAAAGGCGCCTGATTTTGCATTTTCAACGCTGGATGTGCCCAAGAACACGTCGCCCCCGATGGCTTTATCGGGCAGGGCTGAAGGCAAGCGTCCATCGACGACATTGACGACCCCGCCAATGGCATTGCTGCCAAATCGCAACGCTGCCGGCCCCTTGAGAACTTCAATTGAGACAGCTTCGAGACCATCAATAGCGGGCGCATGATCGGGCGAGACCGTTGAGGCATCAATGCCCGCCAAACCATTGAGCAACAGTCTTATCCGGTCCTCGCCAAGACCGCGAATAATCGGGCGAGACGCATTGGGGCCATAAAAGGTGGCGCGAACACCGGGGAGGCCGCTAATGGCTTCACCAATTCCCCCTGCAATGGATGCATTGGCAGCGTCCAACCGAGAAATGACCCCAGCACCCTGACTTAACGCGTCTGAACTGTCGCCCAATGGGCTGGCCGTCACGATAACAATCTCTGGGACCACTGTGGGTGCTGCTGTTGTGGATACGGCGGACGCCGCGCTTGTTGCCATAAGGGTTGCGAGAAGAAGCGCCATGAAGCCGGTCCAGTCTGGATTTAATTGAATGTTATACTATAACGTTACAGTCAAAAAAGCAGGCCTGCAAGTGAGTGCTTTATAGAGGTCACAGCATCTCCGGTTTGACCCACGCCGAAACTCAGTCAAAATAGGGAAGTTTGGGGCGACCCGCCGAATTCGAGGTTCAGCCGGACTGGGACACGCCATGAACACACTGATCCAAGAAGCCGAGATATTGTGCGTTCGCGCCGGAACGCGGTTGACCGATCCTCGGCGACGTGTTTTGACCCTATTAGCGGAAACCAAAACGCCGCAAAAAGCCTATGATCTGATTGCCAAGGCTGGGGCCGATGGCGGCGCCGTCAAGCCGCCGACGGTGTATCGCGCGCTGGAGTTTCTCTGCCAGCTCGGGATTGTGCACCGCATCGAGCAGGATTCCACTTATGTGGCCTGCAGTCACGTTGGTCATGGCCATTTGGCGGCTTTGTTTGTGTGTGACAACTGCCATGGTGTCACCGAAGTTCACGTCGATGAGATGAAACGCCAACTTAGCGACGCCGCCACCAAAACCGGCTTTTCGCTGGCGCATCTGGTGATTGAAGGGCGAGGGCTTTGCCAAGCCTGCCAGACTTAAGGACCTTAGGATTGTTGATGCGCACATATTGGCGGGGTAGTGTCGAGGCTTGGGAATGCGACGATATGGGGCACATGAATGTGCGCTATTGGATCCGCCATGGCTTGGACGGTGTGTTGATGTTGGCCGACGATATTGGCTGTGCCGGTGCATTTGGGAAAGCCGCTACTGCGACTTTGGTCCCGAAGTCTCAGCATATCAAATTCATGCGCGAGGCGCGCGCCGGTGCGCCCTTGTTTTCACGCGGGGGTATCGTCAGCGTCAGTGAGACGGAGTTGATTTTCTATTGTGAGATCGTCCATACGATGACAGGCGAGATTGGCGCCACCTTTATGACAACTTTGGTCCATGTTGACGCTAAAACCGGCAAGCCATTTGCCTTTCCCCAACGTGTGGCGGCCTTAAGCCAAGCCTATAGAGTAGATGTACCCGCCCATGGCCGACCCCGGTCTATCGCATTGGCGCATGAGCCCGATTTAACCTTGATGCCTCAAGTTGTCGCGTCCACCCGAGCGCACATTCTGTATAAAGATGATAAAGCAGATAAGTCTCTGCCGGCTATGGCTTCAGGCTATCGTTTCCTTGGCCTGTCGGGCGTTCGGGGCGAAGATGTCGACTTGTTTGATCGCCTCTATCCAGAGGGCATGATGGCGCGGGTCTCCAATGCCATGCCGAATTTCTTGTCACAGTGGCGCCACGACGCCATGGCGGAATTGGCGGAAAAAGACGGGATTGCTAGAATCGCAGGGGCTGCGGTGCTCGAATATCGGCTGGATTATTTGGCTTGGCCCAGCTGTGGCGACCTGACAGCCGTTTATAGTGGGATTATTGGCGTTGCCGACAAGGCCATAACCTTGCGCCATTGGATAATAGATCCCCTTTCTGGAGCGCCTTGGTGTGTCTGTGAAGCCTTGGCTGTGACCCTTGACCTGGAGGCGCGCAAAATCATTCCCAATCCACCGCGCGCCAAAGCGGCCCTTGAGGCTATGTTGGTGACACAGCCTCAATGATATCCACCATAGCCGCCTGACACATGTCGGGCCGCTCCATCGGCAGAAAGTGGCTGGTCGCGGCGATTGTCTCAACTGAGATTCCGCAGCGCTCCAGCTTTGGCGTCAAAATGGCGGCGGTGGTTGAGCCACGGCCCGCACGCAATAATCGCGCGGGGATCGAAATCGCGCGCATCGCTCTAAAGGGATCATGTCGTTGTCCGGCAAAACAGGCGGCTTCAAAAGCAGGTGCGCATGACAGAGTGACTTTGCCGTCAGGCGTATCATGGAAGCCGTCGTCGCAATAATCCGCGATGGTCTTCTCCGGCCAAGACTTAAAGGCGCCCCGGCCTTTGTAGGCAGCCATGGCTTCTTCGCGCGAAGCAAAGATCGCACGTCTTTTGGCGGCATTGCGCGCCATCGGGAAATGCCGCCGCCAATTCTCAAAAACCCACGGCAATTTGGCATAAAGATAAAAGCCCGAGGGGGCCAAAACGGGGTCAAACAGGCACAATCCCTTGACCAGATCAGGCACCAGCGCGGTCGCTAAAAGTGCCGACGTTGCCCCCATCGAATGCCCCGCCAGAACAGTGCCTTTGGGCGCGATCAAACTTAGCGCCTCGGCAATATCGTGCGCATGAGAGTTCCAGCTATCCTGCTGGTCGGGATTATCAGGTAATTGAGAGCGACCATGACCGCGCAGATCCAGCCCAACAACACAACGACCGAGCTGTTCGCTCAACCCCGATAACAAAATGCGATAGGTTGATGCACAAAAGCCATTGGCGTGGAGAAAAATTAAAGCCGGTTGCGCAGGTTTATCATCCGTAGACGCCCATTTAAGCCCGGCCATGGTGCCGTGGCTGAGATTTAGGCTGACACGCTCTTCAAAATGCTTCGCCAAACAGATTTTTCCTCAAATATCTTCCAGTTAATTGCGCGGGGAAGAGGCGTGTCGACCTCGCCAACAATTGGAGATTCAAGCCGACCCAAATACCCGACGCAGTAATTCAGTCGTGCGTTTGGCAGGGTCGCGGCGAATGGCCACTTCTTCTTCTGCAAGGTAAACAAACAGCCCGTCAAGCGCTTTGGCGACTGCATATCCAATCATTTTGTTCTTAAGGGGATCAGGATTCCGCTCAATGACTGGCGCCTCGACCGCTTCTGCGACAATGCCAACCTCCGTGCTCGTTGGTGCCGGCTCGGCGGCATTTACTTCGGTGGCTTGTGGGGGTGACGGCGGCAAGACTTCGGAAAAGCCTGATAGCCCCGAAAAACCGCCAAGGCGCGCAATCTCACCTTTATAGCGCGCTCGAATGCGCTCAAAACCTTCGTCCGCCCCAGAGGCTACAAAGGCATCCGCCATGGGCGGAGTCAGCATGATCGTCAGCTGTTGTGTGGCATGCGCCTTGAGCATCTGCGTGCCGGCCGTTTGCCCACCCCGCACAATACCAAGAGCATCATTTAATGTCAGCGACTTAATCGCGTCGAGAAAAACCGCGGCCCCCCGAGGGGCAGCCATTTCAGCAGCTGTGTTGAGGCGTTTTTGAAAGCTATCGAGTGGCGTCGAGAGCTTGAGGGGGGCAAGGCGGGCCTGCAGATCAGCCAATGGCGCTGGCAACGGCAGCCGGACCTTCGCATCCTCCCAATATCCCCCAGATCGCCCTAAACGCAAGCCGGCATTAATGGCGGCTAAACTCAAGGCCTCACGGACGCCGCTATCGGCGTCGCTCACCGATAAGTCACCATTGGCAGGGGCGCTCATTGTCTCGGTTTTGGGGGCTTCACGATGTGGCAAGGGTGCGCCCCGATTGATCTCGTCAGCCGTTTGGGGCGATGATTGCGCCCACGCGGCTTGCGAGACGCCAGCGGCCGCAAGACCGAGGAGCACCATCCGACGCTCAATCTCCAAGTCACTTGCCATCGCTAACACCCCCCAAGTCAAACCCAGACGCGCGTCCACATCGTCAGGCTTGAACAGCGCTTCACTTGTGGCAGAATAGCTATCAAATCCAAGCCTGCCTTACCTATAAGTGGGGTCATGCCAATAAAAGCTCAAGGAAACGTCACCATGTTTGACACCGATGCCATCCAAAGCTCCAGCTGCTTTGACCTAACCATTGAAGACAAAGTCGCTCATATCAAGTTAAAGCGCCCGGATGCCTATAATTCCATGACACGGGATTTTTGGAATGAGTTGCCGATTATTGTCAATGATATCAACGATAATGCGCGCGCGCGCGTGATTGTCATCAGTTCAACCGGCAAACATTTCTGCTCCGGCATGGACCTGTCGGTTTTTGCATCATCCGATGGTGTCACAGGGGGTCAGAAAAGTGACCGGGAAACCAATAATGAGAATTTCCGCCGCCACGTGCATCATCTGCAAGACACGTTCAGTTGTCTGGATAAAGCCCGTATTCCAGTATTAGTTGCCATTCAGGGCGGGTGCATCGGCGGCGCGGTCGATCTGATTTCGGCCTGCGATATTCGATGGGCCAGTGCTGACGCTTTTTTCTGTATTCAGGAGATCAATATCGCCATGACCGCCGATGTCGGCACCTTCCCCCGCCTGTGCAAGCTCATTCCAGAAGGCTGGGTGCGCGAGCTGGCTTATACTGGTCGCCGCCTGCCCGCGGCGCGCGCCAAGGAATTGGGTCTGGTCAATGAGGTTTTTGACACGCACGAAGCTCTATTGGCTCATGTGATGGCGACTGCGCGCGAGATTGCCTCCAACGCCCCCTTGGCGGTCACCGGCTCTAAGGTCATGA
>JBEINE010000051.1:0-15961 GCA_040378245.1 Hyphomonadaceae bacterium
GCTTGGCCTGCAATAATCTCAGCGACCGCACTGCCCTCATCTTCGGCCTTATGCGCGAGCATCGGCCCATAGGTAACATCGCCAATCACATACACACCTGCCGCACTTGTGGCCCAGTGGATTGCAGGAATAAAGCCGCGTGCGTCCGGCACCACGCCAATCGTCTCAAGGCCCAGACCTTCAGTATATGGCTTGCGGCCAATTGACACCAAAACTACATCGGCGGCTAGGACTTTGGCGTCGCCACCCTTGGCAGGCTCAACACTCACCTCAACGCCCTTCCCCTTGGTTTTGACACTGGTGACCTTTGTGCCCAATTCGAAAATCATGCCTTGTTTTTTCAAGATACGCATGAATTGAGTGGATACCTCGCCATCCAGAGTTGGCGTAATGCAGTCGAGATATTCGACAACGGTGACCTCTGCGCCCAGACGACGCCAGACTGAACCCATCTCAAGGCCAATATACCCCCCGCCGATGACAATCATCTTGTTGGGTACCGAAGATAGTTTTAGAGCGCCGGTAGAGGAGACAATGCGTTGCTCATCAATTGTTACGCCGGGAAGAGATAAGATATCCGATCCTGTCGCAATCACTGTATTTTTGGCCGAAAGCGCAGTTTCGACGCCATTTTCATCCGTGACGGTGATTGCGCCCGCGCCCGTGAAGCGCCCCTTGCCCTTGTAATAGGTGATTTTGTTCTTTTTCATCAAGAACTCAATGCCTTTGGTCAGGCCGTCGACCGCTTCATCTTTTTGCGCCAACATTGTTTTCAGATTGAGCTTAACGCCAGTGACCTCAATGCCCATATCGGCATAATCTTTCTGGACAGCCTCAAAGGCTTCTGAAGCGTGGAGAAGCGCTTTGGATGGAATGCAGCCGACATTCAAACAGGTGCCGCCCAAGCGGCCGCGCATTTCCACAATGGCGGTCTTAAGCCCAAGTTGGGCAGCGCGAATGGCGCAATTATAGCCGCCAGGGCCGCCCCCGATAATGACCACGTCGAATGGCTCTGCCATAACTCTATCTCCTAAGTGGATGCCGAACGGTTTCTAGGCTTTTGGCGCGGGCCGCGGTAGGCCGTAGATGCAGCGCATTGACGCGCTTTAGCCTACACTGTGATAGACGAAAAACAGTAAAGCAAAAATCGCCAACAAAACGAGGGCTTGCGCACCATCCAGCAGCCGCTCCTGCATGCTCATATGTGCTAGGTAATGCTTCTTTTCTGAATAGGTTGCGAACAATAGCGCATCAATTCCAATGGCGGTGCCCAGCGCCCAAAAGGCAAGCTGACTTTGGGTCAACATCGCCAACAAAGTCGTCATCAAGGCGATGATTGAGGCAGTCCACGCGTGACGTCGCCACCCCAGTGCATAAGTCGCCATCAATTCAATATGATGATCTTCCGCTTCTGCGAGCGCGTCGGGGATGGCTACGCCTTGCGCTTGAGCCTCTGCAATCTGCTGCGAGAGCCAAAAGCCCGCAACGCTCGACAGCGTATAAAAAGCGATGACGGTGCCCGCAAGGATGAGGAGAATGTCCATGTGACATACCTAATGGATGACTCGCATGATTGCACAATTTTGTGTCAGTTGGGGGGACCTTTACGACTTTGCCAGTGACTTGCCGCACCTGAATGGATCGCGCGATTGCATCGCGCCCTTGTGTCGCGATGATCCTTGTAGCGAGATGCAATCGCGCGGTCCATTCAAGCGAAACAAACATCAAATATCCAACAACATCCGCTCAGGATCTTCCAGACACTCCTTGACCCGCACGAGGAAAGTCACGGCTTCCTTGCCGTCGACGATGCGGTGATCATAGGACAAGGCCAGATACATCATTGGGCGGATCATAATCTGACCGCCAACGACCATGGGGCGGTCTTGAATTTTGTGCATGCCCAGAATGCCTGACTGAGGCGCATTTAGGATGGGCGTGGACATGAGGGAGCCATAGACCCCGCCGTTGGAGATGGTGAAGGTGCCACCTTGCATATCTTCAATCGAGAGAGCGCCATCACGGGCTTTTTTGCCCAAAGCCGCGATACCTTTTTCAATGTCCGCCAAGGACAGAGCATCAGCATCGCGCAATACTGGCACAACCAAGCCCTTGTCGGTGCCAACGGCGACCGCGATATCATAGTGGTTCTTGTAGATCAGGTCGGTGCCATCGATTTCAGCATTGACGGCTGGCACATCCTTGAGGGCAACGATGCAGGACTTCACGAAAAAGCTCATGAAACCAAGTTTTGTGCCGTGCTTTTTCTCAAATATGTCTTTGTATTTGTTACGAACCGCCATGATTTCAGTCATGTCGACTTCGTTGAACGTGGTCAGCATGGCGGCGGTATTTTGCGCATCCTTGAGACGCCGCGCGATGGTTTGACGCAGCCGCGTCATTTTCACGCGCTCTTCGCGGCCGCCAGCTGGGCGCGGCGCACTGGGCGCTGATACCGCAGGTGCGGCGGTTAAGGCGGCCACGGCGGCCAGAGCATCACTTTTAGTGACGCGGCCATCCTTGCCGGTTCCTGAAACGCTGGTTGAAGCCAGCCCGGCGGTTTGAAGTGCATGTGCGGCAGACGGCATGGGTTCATGGCTTGGCGCCACAGGTGCTGACACGGGCGCAGCGGCTACTGGCGCCGCCGGTGCTGGATCAGCGGTGATGGTAGGGGGAATGGGCACAGCCGCAGGTTTGGTGCCACTGACTGCACCCGCTTCGATGCGCGCGATGACCATGCCCGGCGTGACGGTATCCCCTTCGCCGGAAAGGACTTCCGCCAAAACGCCATCGGCAGGCGAGACCACTTCTAGAGCGACTTTGTCAGTTTCGATCTCAACCAGCAATTCGTCTTTTTTGACAGCCTCGCCAACCTTCTTCGACCAAGCACCAATAGAGCCTTCGGCAACGGATTCCCCCATCACGGGCACGACGATATCAAGCATAAGACCTCCAGAGGTGGTTTAAAAATTGCGGGCCATAGCCCGTATGTATTCCGCACGCATCTCCCATCACCCCCTTCTTGGAGAGAGAGGAGCCAAAAAATCCACCCTAAATCGTCAGGGCTTCATTGAGAAAAGTTTCAAGCTCGCGATTATGCTTTGTAAGCAGGCCAACGGCTGTCGATGCCGACGCTGGCCGCCCGACATAGCGTGCACGCTTGTGCTTAGCCCCGATCCGGTCGAGCACCCATTCAATGTTAGGCTCCATAAAGAACCAAGCGCCCATATTCTTGGGCTCTTCTTGGCACCAAATCATCTCGGCATTTTTGAAGCGTGACACCTCGGCAATCATGCTCTTAGCGGGGAAGGGATAGAATTGCTCTATCCGTATGAGGACAATATCATCGCGCCCGCGCTTCTCGCGTTCTTCAAACAAATCGTAATAGACTTTGCCCGAGCACAAGATCACACGCTTGATCTCTTTATCGGGTTTCAACGTGATTGTCGTGGAGCCCGGCTTATAATGTGCATCATCCCAGAGGATACGATGGAAGCTGGAGCCAGGGCCCATCTCGGCCATCGTGGAAACGCAGCGCTTGTGTCGCAATAGCGACTTAGGCGACATCACCACCAATGGCTTTCTGAAGTGGCGATGCACTTGGCGGCGCAGGGCGTGGAAATAATTTGCCGGAGTGGTGCAATTGACGACCTGCATATTGTCTTCAGCACAAAGCTGCAAGAAACGCTCAAGCCTTGCAGAAGAATGCTCAGGCCCTTGGCCTTCATAACCGTGCGGCAACAACATCACCAGCCCCGACATACGCAACCACTTGCGTTCACCTGAGCTAATGAATTGATCAATCACAACTTGAGCGCCATTGGTGAAGTCGCCAAACTGCGCCTCCCAAAGGGTCAATGTATTGGGTGCGGAAAGGGAATAGCCATATTCATAGCCCAAGACAGCCTCTTCAGATAAGGCGCTGTCAATGACTTCATATCTGGCTTGAGTGGCACTGATGTTATTGAGCGGCGTATAGCGGTCTTCGGTCTTTTGATCGACAAAATGGCTGTGGCGGTGGCTGAATGTGCCTCGGCAGCTATCTTGGCCTGATAGGCGTACGGGGAAGCCTTCGTCGAGTAGAGTTGCAAAGGCCAAATGTTCCCCCAAGGCCCAATCGACGTTTTCACCCGTCTCGACCATTTTTCGACGGCCTTGGACAACGCGCTCCACGGTTTTATGGACAGCCACGGTGTTAGGTATGGCTGTGATTTTCATGCCAAGCTCAGTGAGCTTCTCAGCGCTGACATGGGTTTCCCCGCGCCGATCTTCACTATCGGGCAGACCAAGGCCAGACCAAACCCCGTCTAACCAATCGGCCTTGTTGGGCTTATAGGATTTTCCCGCTTCAAATTCACTATCCAGGAAATCTTCAAACTCTTTGACTTGGGCATCAACTTGGGCCTGCGTGATCAGGCCTTCATCTATCAAACGCTGGGCATAGAGTTCACGTGTTGGTTTTTGATCCTTAATCTTAGCGTACATGACCGGATTGGTCATTGTAGGATCGTCGCCCTCATTATGGCCAAAGCGGCGGTAGCAGAAGATATCTACGACCACATCCTTTGAGAATTTCTGGCGATATTCAGTGGCAACTTTGGCGGCAAACACCACCGCTTCAGGATCATCGCCATTGACGTGGAAGATCGGCGCAGCGACCATCAAGGCCACGTCAGATGGATAAGGCGAAGAGCGCGAATAAGTCGGCGCGGTGGTAAAGCCGATC
The DNA here is from genome assembly GCA_040378245.1 of Hyphomonadaceae bacterium. GTDB lineage: Bacteria > Pseudomonadota > Alphaproteobacteria > Caulobacterales > Aquidulcibacteraceae > Aquidulcibacter. The sequence continues at coordinate 4,727 of JBEINE010000051.1, forward strand.
TGATTATTGACAATCAGATGCAAAGTGCCACCCGTTCGATGGCCACGCACGCCTGAGATCGCAAAGCACTCTGCCACCACGCCTTGGCCGGCAAAAGCCGCATCACCATGGAGCAATATTGGCATGACGGCCCTGAATTGGTCAGCTTTTTCAGGCCCATGTGTCATCATTTTGGCGCGGCATTTGCCCAGCACCACAGGGTTCACGATCTCAAGATGCGACGGATTAGGTGTCAGCGACAAATGGACACTATTGCCATCAAATGAGCGATCCGAAGATGCGCCCATATGATATTTAACATCGCCCGATCCTTCCACGTCATCTGGCGTAGCCGAACCACCCTGAAACTCATGAAAAATCACGTGGTAGGGCTTGCCCAGAACCGCTGCCAGCACATTGAGGCGGCCACGATGGGGCATCCCCAACACGATGTCCTTGACCCCCAAATTGCCGCCACGCTTGATGACTTGTTCCATCGCTGGGATGAGGGCTTCAGCGCCATCGAGGCCAAAGCGCTTGGTTCCCGGGAAGCGCTTATGTACAAATTTCTCAAAGGTTTCAGCTTGGATTACTTTTGACAGAATGGCCCGTTTGCCTTCAGTTGTGAAAGCAATGCTTTTGTCGGGTCCTTCGATGCGTTCTTGCAGCCATTGCTTTTCGGCAGGGTCGGAAATGTGCATGAACTCTATGCCCACAGTGGAGCAATAAGTGCGCGTCAAAATATCGATCATTTGACGGGGCGTGGCATATTCAAGACCCAGCACAAAATCGATGAAAATCGGACGGTCCATATCTTCAGGACCAAAGCCATAATTCTCAACTTGCAACTCTGGTTGGGGCTCACGGCCGGATTTCAGGCCCAATGGGTCAAGATTGGCAGCCAAGTGACCGCGAATACGAAACGCACGTATCATCATCAGGGCTTTGATGCTGTCACGCGTGGCGCGCAACACATCGCCGGCATTTGCCGATGGCGCTTCCGAACCGTTTTCCACACTGGCCTTGGCGCTGGCCTTGGCGCTGGCCTTGGCGGCCAGTTTCTGTTCAATCTTGGGTTCAATCAGTGCCCAATTGCCGTCAAGACTGGCTAGCAGATCATTGGTGTCGGATTTTGGCCAGTCGACGCGCTTCCATGATGGACCATGCGCAGCGGCCTGCGCCTCACCTCTTTGATCACCCATGCTGGCAAAATAAGCAGCCCAAGATGGGTCAACCGAGGCCGGATTGGCGGCCCAATTCGCATAATTTTGTTCAATAAAAGTGGCATTACCGCCATAAAGAAAACTGGTGTCGAGAAGTTCTAAGTTTTGCGCGCTGCGCATGTCGTCTGCCATAATCGTCTGACCGTCCATTACCTATTTTCCCGCTATCGAGCGGACAGCGGGACGGTCGGACGGGGCGAGGTATTTGGGCCTCGCCCGGCCATCCTTGTACATTCCTTGTATATAGAAGTGATGAGCAAAGAGTTGAAAGTATTTTCACACCCGTGCGATCACTTTTTGCGATGGGTGCCTTTCGCCGACCTTTACGCTTTCAAAACGTCCAACAATGTCGAGCCAAGGGCAGCTGGGCTAGGGGCAATTCGGATTCCAGCGGCTTCCATGGCGGCAATCTTGTCTTCTGATCCGCCTTTACCGCCAGATATAATCGCGCCAGCATGGCCCATACGGCGGCCCGGAGGCGCTGTACGGCCAGCAATAAAGCCAGCCATTGGCTTTTTGCGACCCCTTTTGGCTTCATCAGCAATGAATTGCGCTGCATCTTCTTCGGCACTGCCGCCAATTTCACCAATCATGATGATGGATTTGGTTTCTGGATCGGCCAAGAACATTTCCAACACGTCGATGAAGTCCGTGCCCTTCACAGGGTCGCCACCGATACCCACGGCTGTGGTTTGACCGAGGCCTGCATTGGAGGTTTGAAACACCGCCTCATAGGTCAAAGTGCCAGAACGCGACACAATGCCAACATTGCCCTTTTTGAAGATAGAGCCCGGCATAATGCCGATCTTGCACTCTTCTGGCGTCAAGACACCCGGACAATTAGGCCCAATAAGACGCGATTTGGAGCGCTCCAGCGCGCTCTTAACGCGCACCATATCCATGACCGGAATACCTTCGGTTATGCAGACAATTAACGCGATCTCAGCCTCAATCGCTTCCATGATCGCAGCAGCCGCACCAGGCGGTGGCACGTAAATAACGGTGGCATCAGCGCCAGCAACGTCCTTGGCTTCAGCCACACTATTGAAAACCGGCAGACCTAGATGCGTTTGGCCACCCTTTCCGGGGCTAACCCCACCTGTCATGATAGTGCCATAGGCAATGGCTTGTTCGGAGTGAAAAGTGCCATTCTTGCCTGTAAACCCTTGGCAGATGACCTTGGTGTCTTTGTTGATCAGGATCGACATAGTGTCCCCAGCTAAAAACTGAAATTTATCGCGCCCTGTTAGCCCACCCCGCCCAGCTTGCAAACAGGTCCAGCGCGTTTTGTGGTGAACAATGGCAGGTGGCTGGCAAGGCTGCCAGCAATCATGAGCCACAATGTCAAGCGGACAGGCTCAAACTTCCCCGCCCACGTCCAGCATAATCTTCCCCGCATGCACATTGGCTGTCATGCGGGCTTGAGCCTGCTCGGCCTGATCGAGGTGATAGACGCTGTCGATGACCGGGCGGACTTGACCCGACGCGATCCAAGGCCAGACATGAGCCTCAACGGCGCGGGCAATGCGGGCTTTCTCGTCGAGCGGCCGCGCGCGCAAAGTAGAGCCTGTTAGTGTCAGTCGCTTCATCATCACCATGGCCAGATTGATCTGAACCTGTGGACCTTGCAGGAAGGCAATCTGAACGCATCGACCATCTGGGTTCATCGCATCAATATTGCGCTGAGCATAAGGGCCGCCGACCATATCCAAAATGACGTCGGCCCCGCCGTTTGCACGAACAACTTCGACAAAGTCGTCTGCGTGATAATCAATAGCATAATTTGCACCCAGCTTGGCGCAAAGCGCCGCTTTTTCAGCTCCCCCTGCGGTTGCAAACACAATAGCGCCTTGGGCTTTGGCCATTTGGATGGCGATTGTTCCAATGCCTGATGCACCGCCATGAACCAGAAAATGTTCCCCCGCTTTAAGGGCTCCGCGCTCAAACACATTGGTCCATACCGTCATGATGGTTTCAGGAATGGCGGCCGCTTCCAGCATCGAAAGCCCTTCAGGTACTGTGAGGCATGAGCCTTCATCGGCGAGGGCATATTCAGCGTAACCTCCCCCTGATAGCAATGCGCAGACAGTGTCGCCGAGCTTCCAACGCGAGATCCCCTCCCCCAGTGCCACAATACGACCACTACACTCCAAACCCATTGTATCGGGCGCGCCGGGCGGCGGTGGATAAACGCCCATGCGTTGCAGGAGATCAGGACGATTGATGCCGGCATAAGCAATGTCAATCAGTACTTGCCCAGGACCCGGGATCGGTGTCGGGATCACTTTGATTGCTAAAGGCTGATCTCTCGTCGTCGTGATGGCGGCCATTGTGGGGTGTGGGGGTGACAAAGAGGCGGCTCCGGTGTCAAGATGGGATGAGGAGACAACACATGAGTGACGACGATGCTTTCGACAAGCCCTTTGACAAATCGGTTGCCATCAAAGACCTCTCAATCGCAGAGCTTCATGAAGCCATTAGTGACCTCAATGCGCAAATACGCGAGATTGAAGCGCTAATACGTGCCAAAGAGGCGTCAAAATTAGCAGCCGATTCCTTCTTCAAAGGCCCTCCCCCCTGATTGTGGCACGCGATTTGCGGTCACAAGATCGATGGGTCCGCTTAGCCTACAACCACTAGGCGTGACCCAATTTTCAGGCTACTGACTGATAACAATGAGGGAGGAACCTCAATGATATATGACGTTGCAACTTTAGATGTCGCTGAGCTGGCCAATGGCCTCACGGCACTCGACAGGATCAATGCATTTGCGAAATCAGAAATGTTTGACCGCATTTTCCGCGAAGGCATGGACCTCGTCGAGGAGACGGCCACTTACCTCGATGGTGAAGGTCGTGGCGAGGCTAAAAAGCTAGAGCGTTCTATGGCGCTGGCCTATGCGTCTGAAAGCATGCGTCTGACCACGCGTTTGATGCAATCGGCTTCTTGGCTGTTGGTCCATCGGGCGGTTCGCGAAGGCGAAATGACGGCCCCCGAAGCGCGCGACCCGAAATATCGTCTTGGCGCGCGCAGTGTGTGCAGCACAACAGTGGATGCTTTGCCGGGCCTGCCTGCGCGTCTCCTTGATCTGTTGGAGCGCTCAAAGCGCATTTATGAGCGCATTGACCGGATAGAGACAACTCTTTTCGACCCGAGCGACCAGCCGCCAGAAAATCCAGTCAATGCTCAGCTGAGCCGTCTTCAGGCTGCGCTCGCTGCGGGAGAGATCAGCGGCTGATCGTCACTTTCGAAATCAACATGTCCCGCGTTTAGGGCATCACAACGATCAATCGCGTCTTCAATGGCAGCAATGAGGGCCGGCAACTGAATCGGTTTTGCGGCATGGGAATCAGCGCCGGCATTGACTTGCTCTTGGATCTGGTGGCCCATCGCATTGGCTGTTAAAGCCACAATCGGGATGCGCGGCATCAACTTTTTGGCTTCAATCGTCCGTATCTCGCGCATGGCGGTTAGGCCATCCATGACCGGCATTTGCATGTCCATAAGGATCACGTCAAATGATGATTGCTGCCACGCTTCTAACGCTTCCTGGCCGTTTTCGGTGAAGATAGGTTCAATTCCAATGCCCTCAAGGAGGGTTTGGATCACGAATCGATTAGTGGGATTGTCTTCAGCCACCAAAATACGGACCCGTTCGCTCATGGCTTCGGCCTCATGATCGTCGGCTAATTCACGATAGATCGGTGCCGCAGGTGCCGGCGCCGGGGATGTTGGGTGTTCGAAGCGATGTTGGGTGGTCTCAAGGGGCAAGGTGATTGTAAAACAGGACCACTCGCCAAGTACGCTGTCAACTTGAATACGACCGGACATGGCTTCAATAATTGCTTTCGCAATCGACAACCCCAAACCTGTTCCACCATAGACACGCGTGTGGGAGGAATCAGCTTGAGTAAACTTGGAGAATAGCACTGGCAGGCGATCTTCAGGGATCCCGATACCCGTGTCTTTTACCCTGATCACCATTTCGCCCTGATCATTACTTGCAAGTTCAAGGGTGACGGTTCCGAATTCCGTAAATTTGATGGCGTTGGACAGCAAATTGAAGATCACTTGCCGCAAACGAGCCGGGTCACCAATTCGCCATATGTGACCGCCCTCTTCAATCTTGGTAATGATCTGCAAGCCCTTTTGGGAAGCACGCTCGTCAAACAAGTCTCGCGCTGTTCGTAGCAAACGCTCAGGTGCAAAGGGGATACTTTCAAGCTCCAGTTTCCCAGCTTCAATTTTCGACATATCCAAAATATCATTCAAGAGCGTTAGGAGCGTCTCTCCGCACTCCTGGACGACTTCCAACATTTTTCGTTGAGATGCTTCCAATTTGCTCGAGGCGAGCGCTTGGGTCATTCCCATGACGCCATTCAAAGGGGTGCGAATCTCATGGCTCATGACAGCGAGGAATTCGGATTTGGCTGCGGCGGCGTGTTCAGCTTGGATTCGCGCCACTGCATTTTCACGAAACACTTCTAGCGCCCGTGCCATGTCGCCAATTTCGTCTCGGCGATCCCTGAACGGAGGCTCTACATCGAGCTCACCACCTGCAACTTTCTTCATTGCATCTGTTAGGGCGTCTAGCGGCTTTACGACACCCCCAACCAACGCGGTTAGTGCCAGAATGACGCAACACACAAACAAAAACCCGGCCCCGAACAAGGCCAACCGTTGGCCACTCGACACCCGCTCGATACGGTCGCTGAGAAGCACAGCCAATTGATCATTAGCTAACAGCGCGGCCCGCAGAATGGATTGACGGGCCGCACGTGAATTTTTCTGAGCATCGTCAATGGATTTGGTAGCAATCAAGCGGTCAATGGTGACCTGAACATCCGCCTCCAGGCGACCTAACAGTTCCATCTTCTGATCTTGCACCCCAGTTTTCATGGCGGAGTTGAAAGAGCGCTCGAAATCAGAATGAAGTGCGCGCAACATACCCTCTTGGCGCGCCAATTCTTTCCCATCATCGGCGAAGGTCTTTTCAGAATTCAGTTTCGCCACTTCATAATTATTGATTTGCTCAATCAGAGGCGCAGACCGTAAACCCACGACCTCCATCAGATAAAAAGTTGATAATTCGGAATCGAGAATCAGATTTGAGCGTTCGGCAACTTCGGTGATCAGGCTTTGTGCGGAGTTTATGTAAGACTTGAGTTGCGAGCTATCCTTGGGGCCGGGCGCATTCAGTTCACTTGCCGATGCGGCCACCCCACGAATGAATTCCGTTGCCTCTATCGTTTTGGCATGCGCGCCATCTTCATCGTTCAACGCTTTCAAAAAGCGATCGACATCAGCCTGCGGTCGGCGCGATACGGCATTTTGGGAGGCGGCCTCAACAAATGCCGAATGAATTTGAAGGGCCGGACGCAGAAAATGGGTGCCCGACAATTCCAACTTAGAGAATGTCAGCTCGTCATTCTGCTTGGCCAAAAGTTGGGCCCCGACATAAATAACGGGGATCACAAAAAGAACAAATGCCGCTGACAACCGCCTTGCGATAGAGTGGGTGAAAAAAGAAAAAAGCGCACCTTTCATGGGATGGCCTTAATCTATGAGCTATAATGTCAGGTTAAACTGAACCCGACAAACTTATTTTTTCATAAAGCCCGCGAATTTGTCTTTAAAGCGCGCAACGCGGCCGCCGCGATCAAGCAAGGTATTGGTCGAACCCGTCCACGCGGGGTGAACGGTTGGATCAATATCCAAAGCGATAGACTTGCCACCACCACCGATGGTCGAGCGAGTCTGATACGTGGTGCCATTGGTCATCACCACGGTCACGAAATCATAATTAGGGTGGGTTTCGGGTTTCATTGTGATGTCCTGCGGGTAAACTTTAGGCTGTTCCATGCCGCATAGATTGGGCCCGAAACTGAAATAAGAGCGCGTCGATAAAGGAAAACTGTCTTTGCGTCCAGCCCGCGGTGCAGCCAAGTGACGCACACCAGTTAAACAACTGCGCTGTGCGTTTCACCTGCGCACGTTGCGTGCTAACTCGCTTCTTATGACGGACTCCACCGCAAATAGTGCAACCCAAGACCGACCCAGCCCCGGCGCACTCTATAAAGGCCTTATTGACGAAGCCGCCACAAAACGTGGGCGCAGCAGTGACTTAAGACCCTTAACGCGTCTCCTGCCTTATCTCGGGAAACGCCCTTCTGACCTCGCGGCGGCAGGCCTGTTCCTAGCGCTGGCGGCTGCGGCCACTTTGGCTCTGCCATTGGCGGCGCGATCCCTCGTTGATCGTGGCTTTGCCGCGGCAACACCTGACGCCGTCAATCAATGGTTCGCCATGCTCGTATTGGTCGCACTGTGCATGGCGGTGTTTTCGGCCGCGCGTTTTTATTTTGTGACAAAGCTCGGTGAGCGGGTGGTGGCTGATTTACGCTGCGATGTTTATAATCGGCTTGTTAGTCTATCCCCGTCCTATTTCGCGCGGGTCCGAACGGGCGAGGCCTTGTCGCGTTTAACGGTGGACGCGACATTGATAGAATCGCTAGTGGGATCCTCAGCTTCGATTGCCATCCGCAACATGGTGATGCTGGTCGGCGGGCTCGCCATGATGTTGGCGACCAGCGTGAAACTAACGGGTATGGTGCTTCTGATCATTCCCGCAGTTTTGGTGCCATTGTTCACCTTTGGACGGCGCGTGCGGACTTTATCAACCACGGCGCAAGATAAAGTTGCTGAGGCCTCAGCCGAGGCCTCAGAAAGCCTTGACGCCATTGAGACGGTGCAGGCTTTTGGCCGCGAAACCCGTGCACGAGAACGCTTTGCATTTGCTGTAGAGGCCAGTTTTGCCGCCGCCCGCAGGCGCATAGCGGCACGTTCCTTTATGACGGCTTTTGCCATTGCTATTGTATTTTGTGGGATTTCCTTTGTCTTATGGGACGGCACGCGCGCGGTCATGGCCAAAGAAATGACAGCTGGCGCTTTGACCCAATTTGTCTTTTTGGCTGTGTTGATTGGCTCAGGCGCGGGCGCTTTGGCTGAAGTTTGGGGCGATGTTCAAAAAGCTGCGGGTGCAACCCAACGATTGTCCGAAATATTGGATGAAGTCCCTGAAATTGCCGCCCCAGCGCATGTGGTTGCGTTCCCCAGCCCGATCACCGGTCAAGTCCGTTTTGATCAGGTCGCCTTCGCCTATCCCACGGACAAAGAGCGTAGCGCCCTTAAAGGGGTGACTTTTGAGGTCAAGCCCGGCGAGACTGTAGCCATTGTCGGGCCGTCCGGGGCTGGCAAGTCGACTTTGTTCAAATTGCTCTTGCGCTATTATGATCCAGCCAGTGGCGCGATTACGCTAGACGGTGTCGACGCGCGCGCTGTTGAACCTCACGATTGGCGCAACCAGTTTGCTTATGTGTCGCAAAATCCAGATTTGTTCACAGGAACGGCGCTCGATAACATCTTGTTTGGCAATGCTGAAGCCACCGCCGATCAGGCCCGTCAAGCGGCGAAACAAGCTGAAGCTGATCCCTTCATTCAATCTCGTCTGGGCGGCTACGATAAAACCATTGGCGACCGTGGGCGGGCATTGTCTGGGGGAGAGCGGCAGCGCCTTGCGATTGCACGGGCTCTCGTGCGCGACGCACCGGTATTATTGCTCGATGAGGCGACCAGCGCATTGGACGCCGAGAACGAGCGTTTGGTTCAAAAGGCATTTGATGAGGCCATGGCGACCCGCACCACACTTGTTATCGCCCATCGCCTCGCTACAGTCCAACGCGCCAACCGCATCATTGTGCTCGACCAAGGCGTGGTAGCTGAGCAAGGCACCCACGCGGCTTTAATCTCCCAAGGCGGCATTTACGCCCATTTGGCTCATCTCCAATTTGACGCGAACCGGAGTGCTTAGACTTTATGGCCCTCAAACGATCAACAATTCTAGTTTTAACCGGCGTTGCAATTGCGGCCGTGATTTCCTTTACCTGGTTTAGGACGGCCTCGCGGGCTGGGGAGTTTACGACACTAATCCCCGTATTTGACGGCACCTGCACCACTATTGGCGGGGTGCCCGGGGCTGAGGATATGGCGATTGACCGAGCGGCTGGGCGGCTCTTTATCGCTTCAGATGATCGACGCGCCTTTGCTGCAGGAAATCCAAAGCGAGGCGCCATATATGTCCTGCCCGTTCGGGGTGCCGAGATGATGAGTGCACGTTTAGACGCGACTGGGGGTATCCCCGCCAAACTTCATCCCCATGGCATCTCTCGCTTTACCGCCCCAGACGGTAAAACCACCATAATGGTGGTTAATCACCCCAAAGGCTTCTTAGATTATGACGACACGCGCGTTGAGATTTTTGACGCACGCGACGATGGTACTTTAGCGCATCGCCGCACTGTGTCTGTGCCTGGCCTCTTGCGCATCAATGACATTGCCGCCACTGGCCCTGATAGTTTTTATGCCACAAGCGAAAGCGACTTGAAGCGCGGCTCTGTAGCTGAAATCCTGTCCATCATTACGGATGGGGACCGAACGGGAGCGATTTGGTATTTTGATGGTACATCAGGCCGGATGCTCGACACTGGGATTGGCTTTGCCAATTCGCTTGCACTGACCGCCGATGGCAAAACACTTTATGCGAGCGGGACACTGAGCCGCGCGATTTATGTTTACACGCGCGATCCCGCGACAAATGCCATTCAGCGCCGCGACATGGCCTTTGTCGGAACAGGGGCGGATAATCTGGACGTCGAAGACGATGGGCGCGTTTGGATTGCCACACATCCGAGGCTTTTGAGCTTTGTTCAGCACGCATCCAATCCGGCCAAAGGGTCTCCCAGCCAAGTGATCATTTTGGAACCGGCCAAGTCCGGCAAAGGCGGCAAGGTCGATCAAATCTATTTGAAAGATGGTAATGATGGCTTTTCTGGCGCATCAGTGGCTGTTCGTGACGGTGATACGATGGTTCTGGGCAGCGTCTTTGAAGAAGGCATCCGCGTCTGCACGCTGCCGCCTGTGTGGAAACAATCCGAAAGCCACCCCGCCCAGAGACTTTTGGATACAGACCGCGACTTTATCAAGCAGCAGGAAGAAAAGGCTGCGAAGGAAGCGCGCGACAAGGCCGCCGCCGCGCCGCGCCAATAGGTGACCATGTCCGCGCAAGGCCAACAGCTTCTCGACCAAGGCTATGGCTTTAATCTGCATGAAACGCCGGTGATAGCTTTACCGGGGGCATTGCTTTGGCTGCCGCGTTCGTCAACTTTGGTCGTCTCTGACCTGCATTTTGAGAAGGGGTCAGCCTTTGCGGCACGTGGCGTGCTATTGCCTCCTTTTGATACCGCCGAAACATTAACCCGTCTTGAAGGTGTCATCAGCCTTCTTCGTCCAGACTTGTTGATTTCTCTCGGCGATAGTTTTCACGACATAGTCGCCGGCACCCGTTTGTCGCCAAGCGATCAAGCGCGTTTGCTATCTATGTCGCAGTCGACGCCAACAATCTGGATCGAGGGCAATCATGACCCCAACCTTCCTGCTTGGCTCGAAGGCGCTTGCCATGCCATCTATCGACATGACGGCCTGATGTTCACGCACGAACCGAGTCTGGAGGAGGCCGGAAATGTGGCGGGGCATTTGCATCCTTGCGTCTCGGTTACCGGATCAAGTGGACGCACTATCCGGCGGCGCTGCTTTGCCACCGATGGGCGCAGCCTCGTTATGCCAGCATTTGGTGCCTTCACTGGCGGCCTCAATATCAATGATATCGCATTCAGGCATCTGTTTAGCGCGCAGCTCATTGCATTGGTCGCGGGCGGCACGTACCGCGCGCCGACGAAAGTTCGGGCTATCAGGGCCAGTAAAATAGGCCGCTAGGGTCTGTCCCGTCTTTTTTGAATCAAAAAAACGGGATAAACAGTCCCTAAATCAAATACCTAGACGCGCAACCTGGTTCTAAAAGAACCAGACGCGCTCAAAAAGAACTAGACGCGCAACCTGGTTCTAAAAGAACCAGACGCGCTCAAAAAGAACCAGACGCGCAACCTGGTTCTAAAAGAACCAGACGCGCTCAAAAAGAACC
>JBEINE010000261.1:0-2907 GCA_040378245.1 Hyphomonadaceae bacterium
GGGTCTGTCCCGTCTTTTTTGAATCAAAAAAGCGGGATAAACAGACCCTAAATCAAATAGCTAGACGCGCAACCCGGTTCTCAAAGAACCAGACGCGCTTTAGAACTTACCCTTTAGCCCGAAGCCAATGGTCCGTGGCTTGGTATAAGTCGGTTCGAAAAACGCCCCAAAGGGGGGGTTGATCACTTTGTAAGTGTCGCCGACATTGTTCGCAAAAACATAGGCTTCAATGTCGTTATAGGTTATGCCTGCGCGCAGATTGATGATTTGGCGCGCCTGCGACCGCTCGATGGCGTTAAGGCCGGGTGCTGGCGGCAATTGGCGAAGGGTAATTGTGGCATCATCGGTAAAGCCAATATCACCATGGAAGATCAGGCCAAGTGTGTCAGACAGTTTCGGCGTATAATCGACAGAAGCGGACCAGTTCCAGTCTGGCACCAAGTCAAGCGGATCGCCCTTGATCTTGTCCGTGGCTGTGGAGTCAAATCGCATCCGATTATATCCAACTGACGCCGAGAATGAGAGATCTTTTGACGGCCGCGCGCGCAAGCCCAGATCAAAGCCTGACCCGCTTGCTTCCCCTGTGCCGAGGATGGCGGCAAAGGCTGTGTTCGGCACGATAACAGTGGACTGAATTTTCTCATAGTCGTTAAAGTAGAAAGCGGCTTCAAGGAACAACACATTGCCCAGCAGGCTTTGCTTGGTCCCGAATTCATAAGTCCACAAGGTCTCGGGCCCGAAGTCGGTCGGCACACCCGGCCCAATCACACCATTGAAGCCCCCGCTGCGGAACCCTTTGGCAGCGTTTGCGTAAATGATCCCGCTTTCACCGGTTTTGACCGTGAAGGCGACCCGCGGATTGAAGCTGTCGAACGACTGTTTGAGGTTAGTGCGGGTAGGTGGTCCAAAGCTGACGAGTTCGAAAACACTATTGAACGAGCGGCGGTCTTTGAAATAGCGACCTCCTATGTCAATCACGTATCGATCACCAAAGCTGTAACTGAGGCTACCGAAGGCCGCCAGAATTTCCGAACGCTGTTTGGTATCTTGATTGAAAACCAACCCCAATGCCGATGCTGGTGGGCCCGAGCCGAGTGACTCACCATCGCCACGCGTCAGCCCATTATTCTTGCCATCGGTGTAGGAAGCCCCCACGATATAACGAAATGGCCCCTCGCCGTTTGAACTCAGGCGGAACTCTTGGTGGATTTTTTCAAGTCCGTTGGTCGAATCGGTCACAGCGGTCCTTATTAAGGGTGCGCCGAAAAGCTTGTTGTAGAACGGCCCTGAATCATCGACCGATCGGGAGGTTTGGTCGAGATATCCCGTTGCACTCAACAAAGTGACCGGGCCAAAGTCATAGGACATGTTCAACGTACCCAACGTATAACGTTGTTCTGCGTTTGATGGCACGATTTGGGCGGTGCGACCGCGTGTTTTATTGGAATAGCTTTTGTAGAGCTGTTCGGATTCATTATAGTTTACTGAAGCGTCAATTGTGAAGGCGTCACTGGCTTTGAACAAAAGTTTCGCACGCGCTGTCGTGGTTTCCCTATCATTAAGGTTTTTTCCCGGTGCCCCATCGACCCATCCACCTTCGTTTTCTCGCGATGCGGCGATCCTAAGCCCAAGCCTATCACTCATTATCGGCGCATTGATGACGCCTTCTATCCGATAACCCGCCTCGCCGCCGCGCGCGGCGCTTGTTTCAACAAGGCCCCTGCCCGAATAACGCATGAGATCAGGGTTTGCCGTTACATAACGGATCGTGCCACCCATCGAGCCTTCGCCATACAGCGCTGGTTGGGGCCCACGCAACACTTCGACTCGCGTCATATCAAGGAGGCGCACTTCGGCACTTCCCACCGCCCCATAAGTGTTGATTGGAAACTCATCGACATAAAGCCCCACGGTAGGCAAGCCCAAATATTGGGAAATACCGCGCAACTGGATGCGTTGTTGGCCCGGTCCAATATCGACAAGGCGAAGTGCCGGAATAGCCGATTGTAGGGCATCCAAAGTAGTGACATTGCGGCGATCAATATCAGATCCTGTTACCGCAGAGACTGAGATCGACACATCCTGCAAACGCTCTTCGCGCCGGTTGGCCGTCACGACAATGACTTCAGCGACCGTCTCTTCAGTTGGCACTGGCACTTCTTGGGCCAAGGCAGGTGTCATCAAACCCATACTACATGTCGCCAGCAAAGCTGCCCTTCGCAACCGCGCAATATTCGAAGGTTTAGTCATAAATATCTCCCCGTTGTTGCAGATTTCTTGCAGATCCCAGATTTCGCTCCCCCAGCTAATCCAAAATCTCGTCATCCATCCGTCGATCAACACACAACATACATGTATGTATGGAAACGGCAAGACGTTCTTTTCGGACCACCAAAGTTGCAAGCGGGGCTTTGTATAAACAGTGGCTCTCGACGAGGGGCTGTCCTCAAGCACGGCGATATTGTCGTCTTGGACAATCTCTCCAGCCATAAAAACAAAACTGCACGCGACGAGGTACGAAAAGTAGGTGCCAGGCTTTTCTTCTTGCCGCCCTACAGCCCAGACCTAAACCCTATCGAAATGATATTCGCAAAGCTCAAAACGCCGATGCGCAAAGTCCAAGAGCGTACCGTCGAAGCCTGCTGGAAACGCGTCGGTGAAGTCCTCAAAGCCTTCTCGCCCAATGAGTGCTCAAACTACCTTCGTCACGCTGGATATGCTTCTAACTTGTCCTGACAGACCCTGGTCAAAATCGAGACCGGCTTTTGAGTGAGCAGAATGATCACCGAAAGCGGTCCCAAGTCGCTTTCTTGCACACTCAAACAAGTGCGCTTCAGCGCCTGAAATCGCTGAAGATGATAACGGATACTCCCATGTGGTTCATTCGTCGGGCCACGAGTAGGATAC
>JBEINE010000156.1:0-6966 GCA_040378245.1 Hyphomonadaceae bacterium
GAATTTGTAGGAGGGACTATCGCTTTGTGCCAAAAGCGTTCCGGGCGCTACCAAGCATCACCCTATTAAACAAATCGTTTACAAAAGTCAAATTCAAGACCCTACCCGGCTCCCCCCACCGTCAGGCCGCCGATCCGCAAAGTCGGTTGCCCGACGCCCACGGGCACCGATTGTCCAGCTTTGCCGCATGTGCCCACACCATCATCGAGGCGGCTATCATTGCCGAGCATGGAGATTTTGGTCAGCGAGGTCGGGCCGTCGCCGATCAGGCTGGCACCTTTCACAGGCGCTATGATTTTGCCGTTTTCGACGAGATAGGCTTCAGTACATTGGAACACAAATTTGCCCGACGTGATATCAACCGACCCGCCGCCAAAGTTTGTCGCATAAATACCGCGCTTGAGGCTGGCGATAATTTCGGCTGGGTCCATAGTGCCGGCTTCCATAAATGTGTTGGTCATGCGGGGCATCGGCAAATAGGCGTAGCTTTCACGCCGTCCATTACCGGTAGGTGCCACACCCATCAGACGCGCATTTTGGCGGTCCTGCAGATAGCCAACCAGAATGCCATCTTCAATCAAGACCGTCCGCTCTGTGGGGGTGCCTTCATCATCGATGGTCAGCGATCCCCGACGGCCTGACAAGGTGCCGTCATCAATGACGGTAACGCCCTGCGAGGCGACGCGTTGGCCGACCCTGCCAGCAAACGCACTGGTCCCTTTACGATTGAAATCGCCCTCAAGCCCGTGGCCGACGGCTTCGTGTAGCAATATGCCGGGCCAGCCAGGCCCCAGCACAATGTCCATTTCGCCCGCAGGTGCTGGGATGGCGTCCAGATTGACCAGAGCAATCCTTAAGGCTTCATCGGCCATGGCTTTTAGGTTTGTGCTATCAATCCATTGGCCATAGTCGCTGCGACCACCGCCGCCAGCCGAGCCGCTCTCGCGCCGCCCGTCTTTTTCTGCGGTGACCGAAACATTAACCCGGATCAGGGGGCGGACATCGGTGCGGACATCGCCGTCTGGTCGTACGATCGCGATTTCCTTGCGCGACGCT
This sequence comes from Hyphomonadaceae bacterium, assembly GCA_040378245.1. GTDB lineage: Bacteria > Pseudomonadota > Alphaproteobacteria > Caulobacterales > Aquidulcibacteraceae > Aquidulcibacter. Next base: position 1,057 of record JBEINE010000156.1, read on the forward strand.
GCCATAGATACCGAGACTTGCACAACACTGGGGTCTTTGGCGCGAACATAAGCGTCAATTTCGGCCAACGTCGCGATTTTCGCCTCAAAACTGGGTGAGGCGAGGGGGTCACCGTCGCTATACAGCTTTGCATTGGTCCGCGCGGGGGAGAGCGCTAGGGTGCCGCTGTGGCCGCGCTTGGCGATACTGGCGGCGGACGCTGCGCGCTTGAGGGAACCAGGACTTAGCTCGTTGGCATGGGCGTAGCCAGCGGCTTCGCCCGCAACAATGCGAAGGCCAAATCCTTCCTCGCTATCGTAACTGGCCGACTTTAGGCGGCCATCGTCCCACAGGAAACTTTCCCCGCGTGCGCGCTCTAAAAACAACTCACCATCATCAGCGCCTGCAAGGGCCGACTTCAAAATCGCTTCAGATCCCGCTTCCCTTGCCTGCTCAATCAAAGTGCGTGCCATGACTTCGGACATAAACCCAACTTTCTCCTTTGGTCAGTGACGTTAGGCTAGGCTTGCGCGGACGCAAACAAGTCTTGACAGAAGACGGTGGCGCCTGAGCGGTCCAGCCTGCGTTTGATTGTCGCAGCCTTTAGCGGTTCTGGGGTGTCTGCCCAGATGGCTCAACGCGAAATCGTTCCAGTTCGATGCGCACGTCATCGCGATCTGGTGCGAAGCGCGCCGATTGCTGAAACGCGGCATAAGCCTCATTGATCTGCCCCATTTGCTCTAAGGCGATGCCCTTATTGAAATAGCCGGCCCAAGTGTCTTCGTTCAGGCCAATTCCAATGGCTGTGTCTGCATCAATTCTGGCTTCCAACCATCGGCCTTGGAGCAAATAGGCGCCAGAACGGTTCAAAAATCCCGCAGAAAGGCCGGGATTTAGGCCTAAAGCCGCATTAAAGTCTGACAGTGCGGCCGACGCGTCTCGCTCTCGGACCGAAATAATGCCGCGATTGACGAATGTCGCGGCCCTGTCCTTGGTGGAGAGAGCCTCATCCTCCAGCGCGCGGGTGCAAACGGCGCGTGCAGCACGCGCCGGCGATCGAGACTTCACTGCGATGTAACACTCCTTTGCAAACCCACCGCCGAGCACAAATGCAGTCTGGGCATGGCTGGGCACAGCCACAAGATTGACGATGGCACTGGCGATTGAACTGAAAAGCATGATGTTTGCCATGCGAAGCCCCACTTTCGCCTCCTGTCCTATGCGTGTTAAGGCTGCCTCCTCAGAGGGGTGAGTCTTAGCCACTTCAGTTTATATGATAGCAGTATATCACGTGACCAAGGCGAATGGCGATCTAAATCGCTCTTCGTCAATCGGTACTGGTGAACGTGGGTAAAGGGGAGCTTAAAATGCGTCATTTGCAATCTACAAGTCTAGCGACTGTGATGGCATCTTGGATGGCAATTGCACCAGCCATAGCTGGTGAGCCGGTTGATAAAGGCTTAGGTCTTCAGGCGGCGGTGACGCCTGTCATGAAAGACATTGCGTTCTTTCACGATTGGGTTTTGATGCCGATCATCGTGGGCATTTCGGTCTTTGTTGCAGGCCTTCTCTTATATTGCATCGTGCGCTTCAATAAGAAATCAAACCCAGTTGCCGCAAAATTCACCCATAATACCACGGTGGAAGTCGTCTGGACGATTATCCCCGTGTTGATCCTTGTGTTTATCTCACTCTTCTCGTTTCCTCTGTTGTACAAGGCTGACCAAGTTCCCCAAAAAGTCGATCTTACAATTAAGGTCACTGGCCACCAATGGTATTGGAGCTATGAGTATCCAGATCAAAATGGGATCAGTTTTGATGCCAATATGTTGCCAGAAGACGAGGCGAAAACCGCTGGGAAGCCTTATCTCTTGGGTACCGATAATGCAGTCTATGTGCCTGTCGGCAAAACCGTTCGTTTGCAACTGACCGCTTCAGACGTGATCCATGGCTATTTGGTGCCAGCGTTTGGCATCCAAATGGATGCTTCACCCGGACGGCTCGGTGAGATGTGGTTTAAGGCCGATAAAGTCGGCACTTATTACGGCCAATGCACCCAGATTTGTGGCCTGAAGCACGCTTATATGCCCATCGAAATTAAAGTCGTCAGTCAGCCTGACTTTGATGCTTGGGTTGCCTCCCAACAATCGGCTTCTAGCGCGCCTCCTACGCCGACGCGCCTAGCGGCAACATCGACACTCAATACGGCCGCTTTGGCCCAAGCTAACTAAGCCTTAGGACATTACGATCATGGCCACCACCGCCGTTCACCTTGAAGCCCCCGTGATGGGGGACATTACCGACCGCCCGTCCGTCTTTAATCCGTTGCGTTGGTTGCTTTCCACCAATCACAAGGACATTGGCACCATGTATTTGATCTTTGCGATTTTCGCAGGGATTTTTGGTGGCGCTTTGTCTGGCATGATCCGGATGGAATTGATGGAGCCTGGCCTGCAATATTTCGGCGTCACGGGTGATCCAACGGCCTCTGGCATTTGGGGCAATGCGCACAATTATAACGTCGTTGTCACCATGCATGGCCTGATCATGATCTTCTTCATGGTGATGCCGGCGATGATTGGCGGATTTGGCAATTGGTTTGTGCCGTTGCAGATTGGCGCACCCGATATGGCTTTCCCGCGGATGAATAATATTTCATTCTGGTTACTGCCCTTTTCCTTCGCCCTCGGCACAATTTCTATGTTCGTACCGGGGCAAGGTGCGGACAATGGCTTTGGCGGTGGCTGGGTGCTTTATCCGCCTTTGTCGACGACAGGGCATAACGGCCCGTCGATGGATTTGCTGATCTTATCGCTGCATATTGCCGGTATCAGCTCCATTCTGGGTGCGATTAACTTCATTACCACCATCTTCAACATGCGCGCACCCGGTATGACTTTGCACAAAATGCCGCTGTTTGTGTGGTCGATGCTGGTGACTGTCTGGTTGCTGCTTTTGTCATTGCCCGTTCTGGCGGGCGCCATCACCATGTTATTGACGGACCGCAATTTTGGCACCGGCTTCTTTGATCCCGCGCAAGGTGGTGATCCCATCATGTACCAGCATTTGTTCTGGTTCTTTGGACATCCTGAAGTCTATATTTTGATCCTGCCGGGTTTTGGCATCATCAGTCACGTTGTCTCGACCTTCTCGAACAAGCCGGTGTTTGGTTATCTGGCGATGGTCTATGCGATGATTGCAATCGGCTTTATCGGCTTCCTCGTTTGGGCTCACCACATGTACACTGTGGGCATGAATGTCGATCTGAAAGCCTATTTTGTTGCCGCCACCATGATCATCGCTGTGCCGACTGGGGTAAAGGTATTCTCTTGGATCGCGACCATGTGGGGCGGATCAATTGACTTTAAGACGCCGATGCTATGGGCGATTGGCTTCATCTTTCTGTTCACCGTGGGTGGTGTAACCGGCGTCGTGCTCGCCAATGCGGGCGTCGATACCGTGTTGCACGGCACCTATTATGTGGTCGCCCACTTCCATTATGTGTTGTCACTGGGTGCGGTATTCGCGATCTTTGCGGGCTTCTATTATTGGATCCCCAAAATGTCGGGTCTCAAATACTCAGAGTTTCTGGGCAATGCCCACTTCTGGGTGATGTTTGTTGGCGTCAACATCATCTTCTTCCCGCAGCATTTCTTGGGGCTACAAGGCATGGTCCGCCGCTATGTGGATTATCCAGTGGCGATGGAATATTTCAACAAAATGTCGACTTATGGCTATTTCATCATGGTCATTGGCATGGTGATATTCTTCGTGATGTTGCTTGACATGTTTGTGCTGCGTCGTCGACCAGCGGGTGCCAATCCTTGGGGCCCTGCGGCTACGACTTTGGAGTGGACGCTGGCTTCGCCACCGCCCTTCCACCAATTCTCAGAATTGCCACGGATTGAGGGCAAAGACAGCCACTAGGTCCCGCATTCTGGAATTACGAATCACGCGCTTTGGGAGGTCACCCTTTCAGAGCGCGTCTGTTAGAAAAGCCAAATGACCCAAACCCTCGCATCGAACGTTAAAGCGCATGCAACGGCCCAGCGCGCGGCGGGCTGGCAGGATTATGCCGCGCTGCTAAAGCCGCGCGTGATGTCGCTCGTCGTCTTTACGGCCCTTGTTGGCTATGTCTGCGCTGGGGGAACCCATAACCCAGTTTTGGGGGCGCTGGCTGTCATTGCCATCGGCCTTGGCGGCGGGGCAGCGGGCGCGCTCAATATGTGGTACGATGCCGACATTGACGGATTGATGAAGCGCACGGCGATGCGCCCAGTGCCGGCGGGCTTGATCCACAAGGATGAAGCGCTGGCGATGGGTTTGGTCATGAGTTTTGTGTCGGTGATATTATTGGCGCTCACCGCAAAGTCCTATCTGGCGGCGGGCCTACTGGTCTTCACAATTTTCTTCTACGCCGTCGTTTATTCCATGTGGCTCAAGCGCTCGACCCCTCAGAATATTGTGATTGGCGGTCTGGCAGGCGCTTTGCCGCCCGTGGTGGGTTGGGCGGCGGCAACTGGCACTATGCCCTTCAACGCGTGGCTATTGGTGGCCATCATATTTTTATGGACCCCGCCCCATTCCTGGGCCTTAGCGCTTTATAAGTCTGGCGATTATGCGGCGGCCAATATTCCCATGATGCCCGTAGCCAAGGGCCCCAAATCGACGCGCCTGCAAATGCTGATCTACAGCCTTGTCCTAGTGCCGGTCGCCATCTTGCCGGCTTTCACCGGCCTTGGGGGGGTGATTTATGGGGTGGTTTCGGTCCTGACGGGGGCGATTTTTCTATTGCTGGCGTGGCGAGTTTATAGATCCAACGCGGGTGAGACCGATGGTCGCGCTGAAGGTCGCGCCCTCTACACTGATGAGGCGGCCGACAATCGCCCAGCGCGCGACTTATTTGCTTTTTCGCTTTTGTATCTCACCGGTCTATTTGCCGCACTTTTGTTGGAGCGCGGTTTAGGTCTATATATGCCTGTGATCGGAATTAATCTATGAGTGAACCTGAACTGAGCGACTTCAGACGTGCGCAAAAGCGGCGCTCCATCGCCACGGCTTTGGTGCTATTGAGTTTTGTGGCGACCATCTTTTTGATCACTATCGTTAAACTTCAGGGCCATGCCCTCAACAAGCCTTTTTAGGGATTGTCGTGACGATTGATAAGAAAGCCAGATTTGGGCTCATCGCCGCACTCATACCGTTAGGCATGTTAGGGGCGGCTTATGCGTCTGTGCCCCTTTATCAGCTTTTTTGCCAAATCACTGGCTATGGCGGCACAACCCAAATCGCCACCCAAGCCGCCGACCAAGTTCTGGCGCGAACGGTTAGGGTGCGCTTTGATGCCAATACCGCGCCCGGTGTCCCTTGGTCTTTCACACCTGAAAAGCCCGTTGTTGAGCTGAGATTGGGTGAAAACGGCTTGGCCTTTTATAAGGTCAAGAATAATTCCAATGTTCCCGTTACAGCGGTCGCTACTTACAATGTCACGCCTCATAAAGTCGGGCCTTATTTCCAGAAACTTGAGTGCTTCTGCTTCCAAGACCGCACCCTGCAACCGGGCGAAGAAATGGAATTGCCGGTCATTTTTTACGTCGATCCCGCTCTAGCGACCGACAAAAATGTCAAGGAAGTAACCGAAGTCACTTTGTCATATACCTTCTTCAAGGCGGGCAGCGCTGAGCTTGCCCAAATTCAAACAGGTGTCGCCGCTCAGCCTGTGTCGACGCCTTAGGGTCTGTCCCGTCTTTTTTGAATCAAAAAAGCGGGATAAACAGACCCTAAATCAAATAGCTAGACGCGCAACCTAGTTCTTTTAGAACCAGACGCGCTAAAAATCAAATAACTAGACGCGCAACCTGGTTCTTTTAGAACAAGACGCGCTCTCAAATAGCTAGACGCGCAACCAGGTTCATTTAGAACGAGACTCAC
>JBEINE010000297.1:0-1964 GCA_040378245.1 Hyphomonadaceae bacterium
AGCCAGAGCGCCTAGACTACTGACTACAACAATTCCTCAGGCCTAACATCATAACTCTTATTACAATATTCGCAGCGCACCCGGATCAGACCATCAGATTCAATCATGTCCGCCGCCGCTTCAGCGCCAAATTGCTTGAGAAGGCTCGTGATGCGTTCTTGTGAGCAGGTGCAGGCGGTCTCAATCGGTTTGGCTTCAAATAGGCGCACGCCGTCTTCGTGGAATAGATTGAACAACAGATCGCCCGCTGACAGTTCTGGGTTCACAAGTTCGCGGTCTGCCAAGGTCTCAAACAAGATCGTAGCATTATCCCAAGCCAGAGCGGTGTCGCCGCGCGCGCTGTCGCCGGCAATCTGTTGGATCAAAGCGCCCCCAGCCCGCCATTGCTCGCGGCCTTTGATGCCCGTCGTCTGGGTGCAGGCGATGCGAACGCGGGTTGGGATTTGTTCGGACTGGGCAAAATAAAGCGCTGCGGCCTCAGCGATCGTCTCCCCTTCCAGCGGCACCGTCCCCTGATAGCCGGTCCATGTCGCTGCCTTGATCAATCGTCATGGCGCTTGAGATCGAGTACTGAGCCAAGCATGAGCGGTGAACACGGGGTTTGACGTAAGACCCCGGAGGTCGCTCAATTCCGATAAGCTGGGCGCGCCGCACCGTCGCTGCTGGGTTTATACCGAGCGGCTAAGGCCGTGGAGCGGCTGGTCATGGGCTGGCTGACACCTGCGATAAAGACGGCGGTGGGATAGCTAGCGCCTTCCATCGGCTCCCCTGTCCAAATGACTACGTCTGCAATCTTGCCCACCTCCAATGAGCCAAGATCACGGTCGACGCCCCATAGCTTGGCGGGGTTAAGCGTGATGGATTGCAAGGCGGCCTGGTATGGTAAACCATGCGCCACAGCTGTGCCAGCATTCATGCGGCTTTGACGTAGAGTATTATAGTCGCGGCTGCCCATGATAGAAACCGATACCCCTGCCCGATTGAGGCGCTGCGCATTGTGTAGGCTCGTGCCAAGGCTCTCAAAGCTCGACGGCAGTGCGGCTTGGGCATCAATGATGACGGGGACTTTGGCAGCAGCGATATCCGCCGCGACGCGCCAGCCTTCTTCAGCCCCTTCGAGGATAATTTTCAGGCCCTCTTCGCGTGCTAAGCGCAGGACTTGGCGAATATCAGCGGCGCTGGAGACCCGCACGAGCAAAGGTGTGCGGCCTTGAACAACTGGCACCAACGCTTCCAGATCCAGACGGCTAACCATTAGATCACGGCCTTCGCCACGGTCATAGATGGCGCGGTTGGCGGCAAAGTGGCGCACATCGGCCAAAACGCGCTTAAGAATGACAAGCGACGCGCCGCGCGATCCGCCCGCGGCTGCGGCTGCAGTCTCGCCAAACTCAAGCACCATACCCGCATTGGTTTTAAACACCATGTCAGTCGCGCCAGCGGCCAACTGAATGCCAAGGCTCTGCCCGGCAAACAGAATTGGATCATTTTCGGTATGCCCACCCGCTGTTTCAAACGCGCTATCATCATGTGCGTGCGCACCACTGCCAGAGCGCCCTGACACAGGCGTCAAAAACGCTCGCGTCACACCATTGAGGCGCGCTAGGGCGATATTGGGGGAGTCCGGATTGATGCCGGCACTGGGATCAAAAGCAGCCCCAATCTGATTGCCCGCCCCATCGTCGCGGGTTGAAGGCACTTGCTCAATCTCGGCTATCGCAAGGCTGGTCGTAGCCAGCACAAGACCGGGCGAGACGACGCCGCCCTTGGCATCAATCACACGCGCATCTGCCGGGATCGCAATACCTGCCCCGACAGCCAGAATACGGCCATTGTCCATAACCAAGGTCCCATTGGCGATAGACCCTGCCGGTCCTGCTGTTTCAATGCGCGCATTTGTAATGGCGACTGGTCCACCAAGTGCAAGAGTTGGTATCGCACAGGCTATAGCGGAAAAAAGAACG
>JBEINE010000139.1:0-7883 GCA_040378245.1 Hyphomonadaceae bacterium
ATTGATGTGACATCTCTCTCTTTAGGCGGCATGGGGGTGGGTGAAGTGGCAGATCGCACGGGGTTGCATCACCTTGTTTCTCTGCCATTAAGAGAGGCACGAGAATTGTTTGAGCGTGAGTATTTGGCTGCCCAGATTACCCGGTTTGGTGGCAATATCTCACGAACCGCCAGCTTTATCGGTATGGAACGCTCTGCGCTCCACAGAAAACTCAAAAGCCTGAGCGTCGAGGGCGCACGAGGCATGGACCTGGAGTATTAATCTTGCCACGTTTCGCATATGTCGATGGTCGCTTCCTCCGGCACCGTGATGGGTGCGTCCATATTGAAGATCGTGGCCTACAATTTGGCGACGCTATTTATGAAGTGTGCGCTGTGAGAAATGGCGTCTTGTTTGATATGGATCGCCATCTTGCCCGCTTGGCCCGATCACTCGCCGCTTTGTCAATCAAAGCCCCTTTGGGCGACCAGAGCCTTTTGATGGTGATCCGTGAGCTTTTGGTCCGCAATAAATTGCGTAATGGTCTTGTCTATATCCAAATTTCTCGTGGCGTTGCCAAGCGTGATCATCCATTTCCTGCAGCGTCCCATCCCACTATCATTATAACGGCAAGATCTCTTGATATGCGGGCTGGTGACAATCGGGCGGCCAGTGGCATTTCGGTGCAAAGTCAAGCGGACATCCGGTGGGGACGCGTCGACATCAAAACGATCAACCTTTTGCCGAATGTATTGGCCAAGCAGGCCGCACTTGAAGCGGGTTTTGGTGACGCTTGGTTGATCGACGCTCAAGGTTATGTCACCGAAGGAACGGCGCAGAATGCTTGGATCCTAGATCGTTTGGGGATGCTACGGACACGACCTATCGGCCATGACATTCTCCGGGGTATCACCCGTGATACGATCATAAGAGTCGCGGCTGAGTTGGGCTACGAGCTACAAGAACGTGCCTTTACCCTTGAGGAGGCCAAATCAGCGCGCGAAGCGTTCATTACCTCGGCCACATCTTTTGTAACCCCGGTGGTGCGCATTGACGATGTGATAATCGGCAGCGGGATGGCTGGAAACATCGCAACAAGGTTGCGCCAAACCTATATCAACCAACAAACATCAGCTTAACAGCGAATAAGGCTCATGAACCGCATTGAGTTTTTATCAAAGGACAGCCAAAGTTAAATGGACGGTCACGACGTGCGGGACCCAATAAACCGACAGGAAACGATATGTCTGGCGATAAAAAGCAGAATTTGCAGGATACTTTTTTAAATGCAGTCCGCAAGGCACGGACTCCTCTAACTATTTTCCTCGTTAATGGTGTAAAACTACAAGGTGTTGTGACTTGGTTTGATAATTTTTGCGTGTTGCTGCGCCGTGATGGACAAGTCCAGCTAGTCTATAAGCATGCGATCTCCACCATCATGCCCGGTGGCCCTGTTGCGATGTTTGAAGGCGACCCGATTGAAGATGACTGATCTGTGCCTATATGACAGTTTCTAGGATTTTTCGGCATTCAATGTGAATGCTGCCAAGAAGGACATGTCATTTTGATCGAAAGTCAGGCGCCTGCTCAGCGGGCTCTGGTCGTGCATCCCATCCGCTCCGATGCACGTGCGTCACACGATCCAAACCTGCGTTTGGTGGAAGCTGCGGGGTTAGCTGAAGCGCTTGACCTCGTTGTAGCAGAAGCACGGATGGAAATCGTCCGTCAAGTTCGTCCAGGTGCTTATTTTGGGACAGGCAAGATTGAGGACATCAAGGCCATTGCCGAGGCTGGCAAATGCGACGTGCTGATCCTTGATGATCAAATGTCGCCCGTGCAACAGCGCAATCTCGAAAAAGAACTCAATCTCAAAGTGATTGATCGAACCGGCTTAATCCTTGAAATCTTTGCGCGACGAGCTCGAACGCGCGAAGGCAAGCTGCAAGTTGAATTGGCGCGGCAGACTTATGAACGCTCGCGTTTGGTGCGCACTTGGACCCATTTGGAGCGCCAGCGCGGCGGTACAGGAAAAACCGGCGGCCAGGGGGAGCGTCAGATTGAGCTTGACCGCCGGATGATCGCTGACCGCATCGTCAAGCTTAAGCGCGAGCTTGAAGATGTACGCCGCACCCGGGCGTTGCAACGCGAAAGCCGAAAGCGCGTGCCGTACCCTATCATTGCTTTGGTGGGTTACACCAATGCTGGCAAATCCACTTTGTTCAATAGGGCGGCCTCAGCGGATGTTTTGGCCAAAGACATGCCGTTTGCGACGCTTGATACCACGCTGCGCGCTGTTCGTACGCCCAATGGTCGCGACGTCATCCTATCTGACACGGTCGGCTTCATCACGGACCTTCCGACAGAGTTGGTTGCCGCTTTTCGCGCAACTTTGGAAGAAGTCGCGAGTGCTGACCTGCTCGTCCATGTCCGTGATATCGCCCATGAAGACAGCGGACAGCAAAAGAAAGATGTCGAAGAAGTGTTGGGGCGTGTCCTCAAAGATGCCGAGCATCGCCCGCCGATGATAGAGGCTTGGAATAAGATTGACGCCGTAAGTGATGATCAGGCCGCCTATCTGCGCACACGTGCCATGGCGTCGGGAATTGATGGCAGTACTCAAGCGGTGTGTGTTTCCGCGCTGGACGGGGAGGGGGTTTCGGCACTTTTTGCGTTGATTGATGCAGAGCTAAGCCTTGATACCCGCCCCCTTGATCTTACCATCGGTCCCCATCAAGGGGCGGCACGCGCTTGGCTATTTCGCAAAGGTGCGGTGAAGGCTGAAGTGACCGACGATAGGGGCGACACAAAATTGTCGGTCCGCCTCAATGCTGACGATGCGGCACGTTTTGTGGCGCAATGGCCCGAAATCCTATCCGAGGTTCCGTTCAGCGTCCTTCGCCCGGTTCCAGAGCCGGTCCATTTCCTCAAGGTTTGAGTGCGCAGGCGCGCGGCCGTCTTTGGCCAGCTCCGCCTCAATCCAGCGAAACCGCCGCTCAAACTTGGCGTTGGCGGTCCGTAGCGCCGCCTCAGGGTCGATGCGGGCTTTGCGGGCCAGATTGGCCATCACAAACAGCATATCGCCAATTTCTTCCTCAATATGAACGAGGTCGCCTTCTAACAGAGCCTCTTTGACTTCAAGGGTTTCTTCGTCCAGTTTTTCAAATACATAGTCGATACTTGACCAGTCAAACCCGACGCGAGCGGCGCGCTTGGTGAGTTTTTCAGCCCGCATGAGAGCGGGCAGCGCCCGAGGAATATCTGACAAGGTGCTGGGATCATCTTTCAGTTTTTGGGCCCGCTCGGCATGTTTAATGGCCTCCCAATTGTGCGTCTGCTGGTCAGCCGTTTCAATGATGCTCTCGCCGAAAACATGGGGATGGCGGGCGATCATTTTGTCTGAAAGGCTGGTGACGACATCATCAAAGCTGAACGCGCCCTGTTCGCTGGCCATTTGGGCATGAAAGATCACTTGAAACAATAAATCGCCAAGCTCCTCCTTAAGTGAAGCCATATTCTGATTGTCGATGGCATCGGCGACTTCATAGGCCTCTTCAATGGTAAAGGGGGCGATGGTGACGAATGTCTGCTCTATGTCCCATGGACAGCCGGTTTTAGGGTCTCGAAGGGCCGCCATAATGCTGAGCAGGCGGTCAATCGATGCAGTCTGCCTCATATCTGGCCACTCGCGCGCTTAAGCTCAATGTCGCGCTGAAGCTCTGTGGTGCGCTTGGCGTCAATGGGATAATCCCTCAAAATCAGCGCGGCGACCAAACTTGTCACAATCGGTAGGCCGATGAACAGGCCTGTCAGACCCGCGATGGCGCTATCGCTATTGGCGGCCCCTAAGCCAGGGTCAAAACCAAAAGCCGACAGGCCCAAATAAGTCACCCCAACCGCCAATGCATAGCCGCCTTTACCTGTCAGCGTCACCAAAGCATAGAGCAATCCCGTTCGGTCTTGGCCTGTCCGCAATAAATCCTCATCGCCAATATCGGCCATCATGGCGCGGAGCAAATAGGCCGCCGAAGTATAGACCAGACCGATGAAGGCCATTCCAGCTGCGGCAACGACGAAGTTGCTCGGCGGCAGAAACATCATCAAGGGCTGAGTTAATGCGGTAAAGATGCATGCCCAGATCAGCGAGACATGTTTGCCATAGTGGCGGGCCAAGATCGTCCATATGGGCGCCCCGATCAGGCCCGCGACAAAGTAAATGAGCAGAAGCGCAGATGACAAAGCGCCATAATCCTTAACCGCCATAAAATAGAATAAAAACAAGCCACCGGTAACTCCCAATGAAAACATGAGCAAAATGTCGGACAGCAATAATTTCTGACAGGCCTTGGACTTTAGAAGGCCTGATACGTCGGCCAATGTGGTCTTCTTTGCGTCTGTTTTGGGGGATTGTTCCTTGGCGTAAAAGGCTGCGATGAATGCGGTGATTGGCATCATGCTAATGATGAACCACCCCATGCCCTGAATACTGGAAATCGCACTGCCGCCCATTTGATTGATAATGACTGGGATTGCGAGCGCCATGAGCATCCCAATGACATTAAAGACCTGCCAGAATACAAATACACGCGAGCGCTCATGATAATTGTCGTGCAGAGTTGCACCCAGCGACATTTGCGACAGCGATCCCATTGAAAAGCCGACATAAGTCACGAAAAGAGCGATTGTGAGATAAATGGCGCCGACGCCGGGCTGCGCCATAAACAAAAAATAGCTTCCAATCATGATGACGGGAATAGACGCCAATAGCCACGGCGAAAATCGGCCAAAGCGTGTGCGCGTTTGATCCATGGCCAGACCAATACCGATATCCACTCCAATATCGGCCACCCGTGCCAGCATGAAAATCAACCCAACAATACCGACATTCAAACCTAGATTAGACGCGTAATGCGCGGGCAATTGCACCACCAGCGGTAAGCCTAGCGCAGCAAGTGGCAGGCTGGGTAGTGAAAACGCTAGGATGCGCGAGAGACCAACTTTGGCACCTGGTGGCCCTGATTCGCCTTGTTCACGCGCCATGTCATCTCCCCCTTGGTTCAAAATTTGGTTATCAGGATCAGCGCTCAATCTGACACACCCTGATCACTTCGCCAAGCCTTTGTTGGGGCGAAAGCGGCGTTAGGTACTCTGCATCGCTCTGTTTCCTCAAAGCGTTTGGGGTGAAGCCCATTTTGCAGCAATGGCCTGGCGCAAACGGTCTGGAGTGAAAGTCATGGCGCGACGGTCTACGGCAATGGCCATTTCGTCGGGTGGCTTGCCTTCCAATGTCTCGAAAATTGTCTGCCAGAATTGAGGAAACCAATACTCATAGAGAACCGGCGTGAAGCTCTTCCACCTTTGTCCACGCAGTGACCAATTGTGGGGCGATACAAAATAGCACTCATGCCCCAAAACTTGGGCCTCATAGCCAGAGCCCGAAGAAACCGTCACGAACGTTAAAGGCCCTTGGCTACACATAGCTGCATATGTGGGCATGTCGAGGTATTTTGAGCTTGGGGAAAAGCCCTTCCATCTTGTGATTTCATCGGGATTGTCGGCAAGTGGATGGGGCTTATGATAGATGTCATCTGCACCAAATCGGCTGATATCGAGCCCATCTGGGATCGCAATCGTGCCAAACCGCCCGTTGCTAATCAAACTCGCGTCGCCCGGTACTTGGCCCAAGAAAATCAATGAGGGCCGCTTGAAGACCTGCGTCGATGAGGCCATCTGAGTGCGAAGTGAGATGGTTTGCTCATTGATATAGGCTTGATCCAAAGCATAAAGCTGGATGACATGCTGAAGCCCTGGATCGTTGGTCTGAATGATAAACATCAGATCAGAGGCAAAGCGGAGTGGGCCGACGCGGAAATTGATATAGGTACCGCCTATGCTTGATATATATCTGAGAATAGACCTTGATCCTTCAAACAGGATCACAGTTTTCCCCGCAAAGATATCAAAGAGACGGGCCGACATGTCCTCACTAAAGCTCTGCGCATCATAATAGCGAGCCCATTCATCAAGAACTTGGGGACCTGCCTCTTTATAAACGCTTTTGTAAAAATCATCGAAATCAAAGTTCGGCGGACTGTGACCAAGAACCTCTGTCTTTAAGCCAAGGCTCTCAGTTGACGAAAGGACAAGGCGGGAAAACCATCTCGTGTTGTAAGGTCTATGAGTTAGTTCCAGATTGGCTCTTAAAACATCACCGCAAATGAGGATATCTCTCACTAAGCACATCTCCCCTATGCTGTTGCGATATCTGATTGGTTTATTGGATTTACGACGAATTGATGTCAGATTTGTCGCGATGTGTGTGGCATAGGAAGAATAAAGGCGCCCTCGTGGGAGGACGCCTTTAGGAGCGCGCAGCACGGGCTGCGCATGTCAGTTAGAGGGTGTGCTGCGCGCTGCCTCTACTCAACAACGGCGGCGACGACGCCCGCGCCGACGGTGCGGCCACCTTCGCGGATCGCAAAGCGCAGGCCTTGGGTCATGGCGATGGGGCTGATCAGCTCAACGACGATTTTGATATTGTCGCCAGGCATCACCATCTCAACACCCTCGGGCAACATGCAGATGCCGGTGACATCTGTGGTGCGGAAGTAGAATTGCGGGCGGTAATTGGTGAAGAAGGGTGTGTGACGACCGCCCTCTTCCTTCGTCAGAATATAGGCCTCGGCTTCAAACTTCTTGTGCGGCTTGATAGAGCCTGGCTTACAGAGAACCTGACCGCGCTCAACACCGGTACGGTCAACACCGCGGAGAAGCGCGCCGATATTGTCGCCAGCCTGTCCGCTGTCGAGCAGTTTACGGAACATTTCAACGCCGGTAACCGTCGATTTGATCGTGTCACGAATACCAACGATTTCAACTTCTTCGCCAACTTTGATAATGCCAGTTTCAACCCGACCGGTCACAACCGTACCACGGCCAGAGATCGAGAACACGTCTTCGATTGGCATCAGGAACGGACGATCCAATGGACGCTCTGGTTGGGGAATATAATCATCAACCGTACCCATCAGCTTGAGGATGGCTTCCTCGCCGATCTCAGGATTGCGACCTTCAACAGCCGCCAGAGCCGAACCCGCTGTAATGGGGATATCGTCGCCGGGGAATTGATAGCTCGACAGCAGCTCACGGATTTCCATTTCAACCAGCTCAAGCAACTCAGCATCGTCAACTTGGTCGACTTTGTTCATGAACACCACCAGAGCTGGAACGCCGACTTGGCGGGCCAACAAAATATGCTCACGGGTTTGCGGCATTGGGCCATCAGCAGCCGAAACAACCAAGATCGCGCCATCCATTTGCGCCGCACCGGTGATCATGTTCTTGACGTAATCGGCGTGGCCCGGGCAATCAACGTGGGCATAGTGACGGTTGGCAGTCTCATATTCAACGTGGGCAGTATTGATCGTGATACCACGGGCTTTTTCTTCTGGTGCCGCATCAATATCAGCATAGCTCATAGCCTTTGCCCCACCCGCCTTCGCCAAAGTCATGGTGATCGCCGCCGTCAGCGTCGTCTTGCCATGATCAACGTGACCAATCGTGCCAATGTTGCAGTGCGGCTTCGCCCGTACAAACTTTTCCTTCGCCATTATCTTGTCCTTCATCTCGTGGATTGCGACGCTTTCGCGCCGCGTCATTCAAAAAACTGGAGCGGGTAGACGGGATCGAACCGACATCCTCAGCTTGGAAGGCTGCTGCACTACCATTGTGCTATACCCGCATCCGATTTCCCGAACCGACGAGCTCCAGGTCGCTTTGGCACGTGTTGGTGTTGGAATGTCAGTGGTGGTGAGGATAGGATTTGAACCTATGTACTCTCTCGAGGGCAGATTTACAGTCTGCTGCCATTAACCACTCGGCCACCTCACCAGATGACGATCCAACTC
>JBEINE010000016.1:0-26227 GCA_040378245.1 Hyphomonadaceae bacterium
AGTGACACGGGGCCGTCGATCCCAGAAAGCGCTGGTGCCACAGGGGAGGATTGAACGCCCGACCTCATCATTACCAAAACTAAGGCCAGTCTTTTTCTGCAAGTTACTTGGACTTTCCACAATTGTATAATCAACTGTTTTTTTTGGCTTTAATCGCGCTTTGAGTTTTCCAGTAGAGTCGCGCGCCTTCCATCAATTCCGTTTTTTTGGTGACTATTATTCGTTTCGTCAAGAGAGTCGAAGAATTTTTTGGTGACTTGTCAACGGTTTTGATCTATGTTCTCGGCATGTTTCATCTAAAATTCAGCTTCAGTGAAGAGAAAGCGTTGGAAGCGCTGACATTTATTGCTTCCAAATGGCCCAGAGTGACCCCGTTCTTTGCGGCCAAAGTGCTTTATTTTGCTGAGAAAGAGCATTTAAATTTATACGCTCGGCCGATTGTTGGCGATACATTCATAGCAATGCCAAACGGCCCAGTGCCCTCAACAATTTATGACTTCATCAAAGGCAGTTTGGAAGAAGCTGGTGATCCAGCAGCGATTTTGGACGCACTTTCAATCGAGCAATTGGAATATCCAAGCATCACCGCGAAAAGAGAACCTAGGCTCGACATGCTTTCTCTGAGCGATTTGGAATGTTTGGAGAATGCGATTACCTTTTGCAGAGACAAAACCTTCAAAGTTTTATCAGGGCTAACGCATCAAGATGCGGCATGGGCAAACGCTCCTCAAAACGGTGCGATGGACTATGAGCATTTTATCGAAGGCCCAGATAGGGCAGCGATCATCGAAGAGGCAAGAGAGTTTGCGGCCTATGGTGTGCTTTGAAGAACGGCCACATTTATGTTGTCTACACCGTTTTAGCTAAAACTCCCAAAGAAAAGATAGCTTTGTGCTTTTGTTGCGATGAAGGCCTATGTTTTTGGATCAATACGAAGCCCAACCAGAATGGACATGGGCAGTATCCACTAAAACCATCGGATCATGAAAGTTGTTTAACTCATGATTGTTTTCTGGACGCCTCCAGACCTATATTGCATTCCGCTGCTGAAATGGCCAGCGCGAAGGACCGGGGGCAGATTTCGCCTGAATTGGCGAGATATCTTCACAAGTGTTTGTCCGAAGCGCCACCGAAAACACTGCCGTCGAGATATTTCACACAGGCGATTGCCTCGCTGTCCAAGCTTTTCTAGACCCACGCCAATCCTGCCGATATTCCCTGCATCAAGCCCAACATCGGTTGCACCTGCGACAGATTTTTGAGCCGCTGGCGAAGTGGGCGGGCGTCGGCCAAAAGAGCCTGGATGAACTTATACGCAAGGGTCTAGCGGTTGAAGACGATAAAACCATTCACGGGCGGACATTCAAGATCACCGAAAAGGGCTGACTTGCGCTGAGTTGGATTCAAAGACGGCTTCAGGTGTAAAAAACTGAATAAAAACTGGTGCCACAGGGGAGGATTGAACTCCCGACCTCATCATTACCAATGATGCGCTCTACCACTGAGCTACTGCGGCTTTGACAGCGGTGCTTTATCTAACGATCAGATACTGCCAGCGACTGCAAAAGAAGGGCCGCTGATAGCGTGACTACCTCTTCAAGAAAAGGGCCTGATGTGCATATCATAACATCATGAACGATGCATTGAAGCCAAACTCGAGCCAAGAGCGACACAAGGATGCTATGGCCGCCAAGTCTATGGCCAAAGAGGCTCGCCTCAAAGCCGCATTGCGGACGAATTTGAGGCGGCGAAAAGAAGCCAAGCCGACTGATGACACGCACGAGTAGATCGTTTGTGAACTAACCTGTAAATCTCGCTCGAAACTCTGCAATCTGCGCGACACCCTCGATCTCACACAACCCAACATCAACCTCAATGCCCGCTTGCCGCAGCCGCCTGAAGCCTTCCCCGGCCGTGCGCGGATCGGGGTCTTGTAAACAGCAAACGAGCCGCGCAATACCAGCATCAATGAGCGAAACGACACAAGCCGGGCCCCGCTCGCTCACATGGGCGCAGGGCTCCAAAGTGACATAGACCGTTGCCCCGCGCGCCTGATCGCCAGCCTCTGCGAGCGCCAAGGCCTCACCATGGGGTCGCCCGCCATCCGATGTCACACCTTGACCAACAATCTGATCAGCGCGAACAATCACGCATCCAACCGCCGGACTTAAGCCAGTTCTCCCCCGCTGACTGCCAGCTAAGTCAAGTGCCGCTTCCATAAAACGGCGATCTGCCTGCGTCCAATGCGCCATTGCCGCCTATCCGACCCGAGCAGCGGGCAATGGTTGCGCACGTTCTTGATCCAGATAGCGCGCCGATAGTGGTACCAATTCGCGGCTTAACTCGATCAACAGCGGGTTTCCCGTTGGGATCTCCACATCCATTATAGCCACCTCATCCAATCCGAATAAGTGCTTAACGATGGCGCGCAACGAATTGCCGTGAGCAGAAATCATAACATGACCTTGGCGCAAAGCCGGCGCAATCGTCTCGCCCCAATAAGGCAATACACGTGACAAGGTCATGGCAAGGCTCTCCCCATCTGGCAGATCGCCGATGGGGACATTGGCATAACGCGGGTCATGGGATGGATGAAAAGGATCCATCCGATCCTGAGATGGGGGCGCTACATCATAAGAGCGGCGCCATATTCGGACTTGCTCCTCGCCATGCTTGGCGATTGTTTCGGCCTTATCCAAGCCGGTTAACGCGCCATAATGGCGTTCATTGAGCCGCCATGACTTTTCCTCGGGCAGCCAACACCGATCCATAGCCTCCAAAGCCAGCCATAATGTGCGAATGGCGCGCGTCTGAACCGAGGTAAAGGCCTGTGTGAACTCAATACCGGCCCCGGCCAGCAAAACCCCTGATTTACGGGCTTGACCTTCACCAAGCTCAGTCAGATTGACGTCCATCCATCCGGTAAATCGATTTTCAAGATTCCATTGAGATTGGCCATGGCGCAAGAGGGCGAGAAAGGGCATCGGGGGTCCGTATCAGATCAAGAAAGCTAAAGATTGCCCCCAATTGCCCGCAATGGGCCATCGGAGCAAGGTGGAATCTGAATTCGCCTGCCATAAACATCCACTTAAGCCGTTTACCGTTTCTTGGCATCAAGAACAGGCGCAAAACTGGCTCTATTTCAGAACTTTAGAGCACAACTTCGTTTCCTTGGAAACCAAACGCGCTCCTGAGCGGAAGCCTTAACATACAGTCTCAGCGACCCAGCCCTTGAGAAACATCGCTCAAATGCGAGACAAGCTGGGACATGGCTTCTCGGATACGGCCCGCCGATTGGCGCAGGGTTAGCGCTCCCTCCACCATATAAAGGGAGCGATTGATTTCAATCTGCAAAGCGTGATGGTGCCGCATGGGATGGCCGTGCCGCGTTGTGGTGTAGCCACCCGCAAAGGGCTCATTACGAGAGACCTTGAAACCCTCAGAGCGCAAAAAAATCGACGCGGACCTGATGATTTCAGGCGCACAACTGCTCCCGAAACGATCCCCGAGGACAATATCGTACGATGGATCGCCTGCGACTTTATTTGGCATAGAATGACAGTCCAGCAGAATAGCCGACCCATTTGTCTGTCTGGCCTCGTTCAAGCACGTTTCAATGGCGCCATGCCAAGGATGATGCACCTCGGTGAGACGTGTCACGGCCTCAAGTCGAGCCATGCGATGGCGATAAATGGCGATATTGTCCCCAACGGTGCGAGGAATAACCCCCAAACCGGCCTTGACGCGCTCAGTGCTGGTCTCAAGACCCTCAAAATCCAGGCTGGAAATCAACTTAGGATCAAGCTCACCGGGGCTGCGATTAACGTCCACGAATGCGCGCGCAAACTCGTTCACTAATAAAGTCGCACCATGATCTGGGGCATCTTGAAACAGGATATCAACAAACGCGTCCTCAGATTGGCGAAGCGCCAACCCGTCCAGAATCGACGCCTTGAGCAATTCAGGGGGATAAAACCTGCCTGAATGAGGGCAGGCGACAATCAAACCACCGCGGCCCTTGCGGGGTTTATGCACGGCAACTGGATTGGGACGCTCCTGCTGGCTTGCCCGCCCATATCCTAACTCAACGACAGCCGCATTCATAAAGGACCCCAACCCCGCAAAATGGCTCTATGCCTTTTGACAGTTGATCGCTGCAACGCCCCATCTCGTCAACCTCGCCTTCACAATATGGGCGGTATGTTGGCATCGAGACGACATCATCACGGAGAAAAGCCATAATGGCGCGCATCTTATTAGCTGAAGACGACGATAGCCTGCGAACCTTTTTGGCTGCTGCCCTTGTCAAAGCTGGCCATACTGTTGCCGACTATCCAGATGGTGAGCAGGCTTTGGACGCTCTCATGGGGATGGCGTTTGATCTATTGCTGACCGATATTGTCATGCCGGGCATTGATGGCGTTGAACTGGCGCGCAAGGCTGCTGATGTCGATCCAGCCATGAAAATCGTTTTTATCACTGGTTTTGCGGCGGTTGCCCTCAATCCCGCCAATCAAGCCCCCAGCAAGGCAAAAGTGTTATCAAAACCCTTCCACCTTCGTGAGCTTGTCAGTGAAGTCGAAAAAGTGATGGCGGCCTGAGGCAGACACAGATCAACACGTGCGCCGACCTGAATCTCTATAGCGACGCCCATAAATGTTGAGCGCCGTAGGATCGCCAAGGGTGCCAATTCCGCCCAAGCTCTTCAAGGTGTATTGGCGAGCTTGGCGCGTGTGTCAGCTTGGCGACAGCGCGCACAAGTGCCACATCTGTCGCCGGCAAAACATCGGGATCGCCCATCACCCGTAACCCACAATAATCGGCTGTCCATCGGCCAATGCCGGGGATCGCCAACAGGCGGGACTGCACCTCTTGCGTCGGCCCAGCCAGCAGATCAGGGCACTCTACAAAGGCCTTTGCCACAGCATTCAATGTCGTTTGGCGAGACTTTGGCATCGGCAAAAAGCTCAAGTCCGCCGTGGCTACCGCCTTTGGCTCTGGAAACAGATGAGTGACCAGACCAGCGATAGCCAAGTCAGCTGACAACTTCTGACCTAGCGCCGAGGTCAGTCGGCTCCCCAATGCAATCGCAGCTTTGACAGTGATTTGTTGGCCCAGAACAGCCCTCACCACGCCCTCAAATCCGTCCCAAGATCTAGGTAGCCGCAGACCGGGCCTTTGGCGCGCCAGATCGGCCAATATTGGATCGGTGGATAGCTGCGCCATGACGGCCGCGGGGTCACATGCCAAGTCGAATGCCGCCCGCACCACAGCAATGACTTTTGGCAGACATGCCAAACCTGAACTCGACACGACAAGCTTCAGCCAATCTGACCCGCCTTTTCCAACACGAACGATCCCCTGCGTGCCACCACAGCAGAAACTGCGGACATAATCCTCGCCAACAAATCCCTCGACACCGTCATAAAGGCGATGGCTTAGAAAATCTGCAACACCCTCCCAGTCGTAAGGTGGCCTGAACCTCAGTTTTAGGGTGAGCGCTCCCCCTGACACATGCGGGACCTCCAGCGCTAGACCACGTCTAACATCGCTCGGGGGTCGGTTGAAAAGCCCTTGAAAAACTTCATTGAAGCGGCGAATGGAGCCAAATCCCGCAGCCAATGCAATCTCGGCCATTGGTAATTGTGTTTCGTGCAACAGGTGCTTGGCCAGCAAGATGCGGCGGGTCTGTGCCACAGCAATCGGCGTCGCCCCAACATGCTTCATGAAAAGCCGCCTCAATTGCCGATCCCCAAGACCAAGCCGCATCGCTAAATGCCCAACACCGTGGTCATCAAGGCCCCCTTCCTCAATCAAACGTAAAGCCCGTCCAATCGTCGCCGATGTGCCCCTCCACGCCGGCGTGTCGGGCGCAGTTTCCGGGCGGCAGCGTAAGCAGGGCCTAAGCCCGGCCTCATGCGCTGATGCGGCACTGGGGAAGAACCGTACATTCTCGCTTTTGGGTAGCCTTGCTGGGCAAATCGGACGGCAATAAATCCCAGTTGTCAAAACGCCACCAAACAGACGCCCGTCAAAGCGCGTATCCTTGGCGGCAAAAGCGCGATAGCAAGTGGCGTGATCAGGTATCATGTCTTTTGTCTTTCACAACGACATTGCGGCTGTCTAGCGGTTTTCGGACATGAATGAATCCTATCGCGCGGCGTCCGAAAACCGCTAGCCAAGGTCAGCCATTTTTGGCACGAGATGAGCGATCAAAACAGCTCGTCGAGAAAGTAATCCCTATGCTGACATTCACCAAAGACCATATCGACACCCCATTGGGTGAAATGGTGATCGTCACAGATGATGAAGGCGCACTTCGGGCGCTGGAATGGACTGACCTGATGGGCCGTATGACGCGATTATTGGGCCGGCAATATCGCGGGCACGACATCCATCTCAGGTCCGCGGTGGCACCAATAGCGATCAAAACGGCACTGAATGATTATTTCGCTGGCTCCATCACAGCCCTTGATCGCCTGACGACTGTGGCTGGCGGCACGCCCTTTCAGCGCCAAGTTTGGACGGCCTTGCGCACAATTCCGGCAGGGCAAACCCGCACTTATCGCGAAATTGGGCTCGCCATAGATAATCCCAAGGCCGTCAGAGCTGTCGGACTGGCAAATGGTGCCAATCCCATCGGTATTGTGGTTCCCTGTCATCGCGTGATCGGCTCTAATGGCACCATGACCGGCTATGGCGGGGGCTTGGCCCGCAAGGTATGGCTGTTAAAGCATGAGGGGGCCATCAAATGAAAAATCAAATCACCGAACTGTTGGGCATTGTTCATCCCATCATTCAAGCCCCCATGGGCTGGATTGCGCGATCAGCATTAGCCAGCGCTGTTTCAAACGCTGGGGGCATGGGCATTATCGAAACCTCTTCAGGTGAACTGGACACGATCCGGCTTGAGATCGCAAAAATGGCCGATCTCACAGACAAGCCCTTTGGTGTCAATATCGCGCAAGCCTTTGTCCGCGATCCGGCCATTGTGGATTTTGTGGTCGATCAAGGTGTCAAATTTGTCACGACATCGGCTGGCGATCCCAACACTTATTGCAAAGCGCTCAAATCCGCCGGGCTGACAGTCTTCCATGTCGTCCCCCATCTCGACGGTGCATTAAAGGCGATTAACGCAGGCGTTGATGGGTTGATTGTCGAGGGTAGTGAGGGTGGGGGCTTTAAGAGCGCGCGGGATGTGGCCAGCATGGTTCTGCTGCCACTCGTCTGCTCAAAAGTCAGCGTGCCTGTGATTGCGGCTGGGGGCATTGTCGACGGGGCGAGCATGGTCGCCGCCTTTGCCTTAGGCGCGCAAGGGGTTCAACTTGGCACACGAATGGTGTCATCGCTTGAATCGCCTGTGCACGCTCATTGGAAGCAAGCCATCCTAGACGCCAAAGAAACAGATACCATCTTCCTCAATCGCCATGGACCGGGCCCCGCCTTACGGGCTCTTCGAACAGAGAAAACAACGCGCCTAGAACTGACCCCTGACGGCGATATTCGGACTGAGTTTTCGCGGGCGCTAGATCTTTATTTTGGCGGCGACATGGAAAGCTCCATTGCCTTGACAGGTCAGGTCGCTGGCCGAATCGACACCATCAAGCCAGTTGCGCAGATCATCACCGAGATCATCGCAGAATTTGATGAAACACTCACCCGCCTCAATACGCAGTATGGCACTCAGAAATAACTTGTGTTTGCGAACCATTCGCATATACTCAGCCCATGTCTCAACATTATACCAGCTTTGGTCTAGAGCCCGGCGCCCAATTGGCGCTGCACGCCATGCGACGTGCCGCTGGTCCCACTGGCATGCCATGCCCAGTAACGGCCAAACGCGTTGAAATTGCCAGGGCGGCGATGCGCAAACTGACGGCCTTATTGCTGGCTTCGGGTCGGAAATTACGGCTGGCAGAACTGGGTGCATCTCATCCCGCCCCTGATGAGCGCACCCTTCTCAATGCCTTGGCCGCAGCCCAAGAGAATGATCAAGACGCCTTGGTGGCAGCACTTCGGTGGCTCGCTGGATTTGAACCCAATCGAGACATGATCGAAACAAGCCAAATTGCTGCCCACGCTTTTGCGCAAGCGGGCTGGACTTGGGGCGCAACTCAAGCGCTTCGTGCACCCGAGCCGCCGTTTGGTATGCGCCCTGTCAGGGCGGTTTCTTAAGGGCGCATGACCATCCAGCCAATCACCGTTTCCAGGGAACTGGAACGCGCTCTACGACAGCACACCATCGGCTAGAGCGGAAATCTCGGCACTGGCGATGGAGAGCTTTGCGAAAGTCCACCCACCGCCTGAGGCTTTCAAATCACTTGTCGTCTGGCGTGTGCGATCCAATTGATTGGCGTTGAGCACCGTCCAGCTCTGGAGAACCTTAAGAGCCCACCCAGCATCGTGTCCGACCAATTGGCGCGCCGCCGCGTGATCACACAGACTGGCTGTAAATGCTTTCTGCCCACCCAAAAACGCTTCAATAAGGCCACGCGTCGCCAGACGCTCCCAATGATCGGTTGATTGGCTCAGACTGGCCGCTGCACGAACATCATCAAGGCCGACAGTCGCTCCAACGGCGTGATAGAGACGCCCAACCGCCTGCGTCGGCATATCGGCGTCTTTGGCCAAGTCCACAATATCGGTTGCCGATATCAGGGCCATCAGGGCGGCAATCGATTGGGCTAAGGCTTCTGGCACACCGACGGCCAGAAGATTCGTAATCCGCTCCCGAAGCGCTCGGTGCTGTGCAGCCGAAATCATGTCAAAGATGCAGCTACCAATCTCCCCGACACGATCACGATACCTATCCACCAACGCGGCCACATCAAGGTGCGCCTTACCTTCTCCCCCTGACGCGCGGCGCGCCAAGCAATAGGTTTGATGATAAAGCATGGCCGTGACATCAGCCATAAGGCTAAGCTGAGTGGGAGCATCGACCTTAAGGTCAAGTTGATTGATTTCAGCGATCAGCCTGTCCAAATCAAAGATGACACACGCCGCAACAAAGCCACGCCCGATCAGGCCAAGATCAAGGCTACCATTCTCCTGAACTTTATCAACGAAGATAGCCCCACCCAGATTAATCATCTTGTTTGACAGCACAGTCGCTATGATCTCACGACGCAGTCGGTGTCGGCTGATGCCCTCGCCAAGCGCGCGACAGCCTTGGGGAAAATAATCGATCAATAAACCTTCAAACCACGGATCGTCTGGAATATCTGAGGCCATCAATGCATCAAACAGCGATAATTTGGCATAGGCTGTTAGGACCGACAATTCGGGCCGTGTCAGGCCCTTTCCCATCGCCCGACGTACGCCCAAGGCTTCGCCATCAGGGAGAAACTCGATTTTGCGGTCAAGCTGGCCGGACTTTTCCAGTCGCTCTATGAAACGCTGATGGCCATCCATGTCGGCAACCGCCGTGTCTTCTTGGCGAGAAATGGCCAGCGTCTGGTCATAATTGTGGCGCAGAACATGGCGCGCCACATCATCAGTCATGGAGGCGAGCAGCTTATCTCGGTCCTTGAGGCTCATCTTGCCACTTCGCACCAGACCATTGAGGAGGATTTTGATATTGACTTCGTGGTCTGAACTATCGACGCCAGCGGAATTATCTATGGCGTCCGTATTCAGCCGTACGCCAGCCAGAGCGGCTTCGATGCGCCCGCGTTGGGTTAAGGCCAAATTCGCCCCCTCGCCAACAACTTTACAGCGCAAGTCCCCCCCATCTATCCGGATCAGATCATTAGCTTTATCACCGGCATCGCCGTGGACTTCACCGCCGGCCTTTACATAGGTGCCAATGCCGCCAAACCACAGGAGATCACATGGTGATTTCAACAAGGCGTGCATGAGCTCTGTCGGCGCGACTTCGTCCCCATCCAGACCTGTGAGGGACTTGATTTGCGGGGATAAGACTATCTTTTTGGCGCTCCGCGAAAACACACCACCGCCCTGGGATATCAAGCTACCATCATAGTCAGCCCAGGATGAGCGCGGCAGGGCAAACAAGCGCGCGCGCTCGTCAAAACTTGTCGCCATATCAGGATCAGGATCGATAAAGATATCTCGGTGATCAAAAGCGGCTATCAACTTGATCTGCTTTGATAACAGCATGCCATTACCAAACACATCACCCGACATGTCGCCGACCCCAATGACTGTAAAGGGCTCACTGAGGATATCAGCCCCCATTTCCCGAAAGTGCCGTTTGACCGCTTCAAATGCCCCTCGTGCGGTAATAGCCATTTTTTTGTGGTCATACCCAACCGAGCCGCCAGAGGCGAAAGCATCACCTAACCAAAACCCATAATCAGCACTAATGGCATTGGCGATATCTGAAAAAGTCGCTGTGCCTTTATCAGCAGCTACCACCAGATAAGGGTCATCGCCGTCCCAACGGACGATGTCAGCTGGGGGAACAATGACGCCCTCTCCATCCAAATTATCGGTAAGATCGAGCAAGCCATGAAGGAATGTCTTGTAGGCCTGAATGGCCGCGGCCTGTACATCCTCCCGCGAGCCATTTCGAGGGCGTAACTTTGGAAAGAACGCGCCTTTTGAGCCGACAGGAACAATCACGGCGTTTTTGACTTGCTGCGCTTTCACCAAGCCCAACACTTCGGTGCGAAAATCGTCGCGTCGATCAGACCAGCGCAATCCACCGCGTGCGACCGGCCCAAATCGCAAATGCGCCCCTTCAACCTCAGGAGACCAGACCCAAATCTCGCGAAATGGCTTGGGTGCCGGAACTTCGACCAATTCCCGCGGCGATATCTTGAAACTCATGTAGGATTTGTGGGTGCCATCCTTGCTAGGCTGATAAAAATTCGTCCGTACCATTGCATTTACCAAATTGGTCAAACGCCTGAGGACCCGATCCGCATCCAAATTCGGCACCCCATCCAAGAGCCGGCCAATCGTTTCATTAAGGGCTTTTGCCGCGTTCTCGCGCACACTATGTGCACCAAACTTTGGATCAAAGCGGGCTTTAAACAAATCGAGAATGGCGCGCGTGATGTCGGGATAATCTGA
The DNA here is from genome assembly GCA_040378245.1 of Hyphomonadaceae bacterium. Classification (GTDB taxonomy): domain Bacteria; phylum Pseudomonadota; class Alphaproteobacteria; order Caulobacterales; family Aquidulcibacteraceae; genus Aquidulcibacter. Next base: position 11,038 of record JBEINE010000016.1, read on the forward strand.
AACCGCTTGTTGTTGAACTGATTCAGATGGGTCCAGCCCCGTCTGTCCCCGCCAGCGCGCTAAGGCCCTTATCAAAGCCGCCTCCCGCCATGACACACCCAGCTTTAAGATCAGCCGATTAAAGCCATCATTCTCAGCCTGACCCGACCAAATGGCCGAAAATGCACCCTCAAATGAGCTTTCAACAACCGAAAAATCAAGCGGTCCTCCACTGCCCGTGCGCATCCAAACATCTTGTATCCAAAGCCGTTGTGGGCCGTCGGCACTCTGCCGGGACACGGCAAAAGGTGCTTCGCTCTCTACAAATAATCCCATGCTCTCAAAGATAGGAATTGCCGCGGACAAAGCCGTGGGTTCGCCGGCTTTATAAAGCTTGGCGCGCAAACTGCCTTCACCATCGTCGGCGCGTCGATAAGCGCGGACGCGGACTGCACCTGAACCAACCTGCTCCAGCTCGCCTATATCGACCAGTGCTTCGCGCGCATCAAAGCTCTCGCGGTAACCAGCGGGGAAACCTGTCAGATACCGCGAAACAATCAATGCCTGATCTTCGCCCAGGGCTTCTAAACCATCCTCCCAGGTACGCGTGATGTCATTGATTTGAGCCTCCAGAACAGCCAGATCAGGATCGGCATGGGCATTAGGCGTCACCCCGATGATATAATGGACGCGCGCCAGTGGCTGGTCACCAAACATGGGATAGAAGGCGGATAATCGGCCCTGATAGGCGCCTGCCAATAAATCTCCGATCCGCGCGCGAACCGTTGAATTAAAGCGGTCGCGCGGCACATAAACGAGGATCGACAAAAAGCGATCAAAGCGGTCACGTCGGACAAAAAGTTTCGACCGCGGGCGATCCATCAAATGCTGGATCCCCAAAGCGATGCGCAATAGATCGCTATCTTCAATCTGAAACAATTCGTCGCGGGGATAATTTTCTACAATGTTGCGAAAGCGCTTGTCATTGTGGCTACCCGGCACGAGATTGGCGCGGGCGATGACTCTATCAATCTTGCCCCGCAATAGCGGCACGTCACGGACCATTTTGTCATAGGCCTCTGCCGTGAAAAGTCCAAGAAACCGATCTTCCCCCAACACTTCGCCGGTTTCACTATAGCGTTTGATGCCGATATAATCGATCACCGTTCGTCTATGAACCCGCGACCGCAAATTAGACTTAGCCACGATGATCGGGGAGGGCTCTTCCAAATAGGCGCGCACCGCGTCGGTCAAGACCGAGGGCTCGTTCAATCGGCGCAACACCATCCGCAACGGATCGCGCAATATACCAAGATTGAGCTCTTCTCGGATTTGGGGTTCTTCATTGGCTAATGCGCCCGTGTCATCGCGGGGATAATCATAAGAACGCACACCAAAGAAAATGAAATTGTCATTAGCGAGCCATTTTAGGAAGGAAATGCTTTCACCAATCTCATCCGCACTGGCTTTCGTCTGCGCAACGGATAATTCCTTGATGGCTTCATTCATACGTGCCCGCATGGCATAGAAATCACCAACACAAAGCCTGACATCATGGAGCGTTTCTCTCAGACCCATCAAAATCGCGTCGCGCTTGGAGGGTGCAATCGGGGGCATATGAATCTGAATGAGTGATTCCGCCAGCGCGATATGCCCATGTGAGCGAGCGCCATCGCCATCTCGGGGCACTTGAATAATGGGATGGAATAAAGCGCGAACCTCAACACTTTGTGCGCCAATTTCACCCATAACGCTATCGACCAAAAACGGCATATCGGGGCCGCAAATCTCCAATATGTCGCGACCCAGAGATCGACCCCCAGCACCCTTGCCTTCGATCAGGCGCATCTCTTGAGAATCGGCACGCTTTTGCGACGTCCACCGCCAAAATCCATCGGCCAGCGCCGCAAGGTCTTCAACAGTCAGGCCTTCAACATCATCCTCGGTTGCGTCTTGCGCGATTTGCGTCAGGAAAGCGCTTGCGACCGAGTCCAATTGGGAACCTGAACAGAAACTTCCATATTGTAGCGCAGCCCGGGTCAGGTCCTCAACGTCAATATGTTGGTCTGTAGGCTTGCTACCCATGATCGTATTCCCTCAATCACAACTTAATCCTACTTATGGCCAATCGCCTATAGGTCGATATCCCCTTCTCGCCAATAGACGACTTTATGTGCAGATTGTGTCAGTCACCTGCCAAAGGGCAGCGTTTATACAATTGAGCGGGGGCGCCGTCCCATGAAATCAGCGCCTGATCTTTGCCTTTTCGTTCAATCAGCAAATCAAAATTGATACCGACGCCGTTTTTTGCCTTAACAATGAAACCGCCTTGAACCGTCTCAACAGACAAAATGTCATGCTTTTCAACCCCCGATGGCCGAATGGATTCAAGCCAAAGTGCTTTGTCTGTATCGATCAACGCATAGCCTTGATTCATGCGCTGCGGGTAGCAATTGAGTGGGCCGGCATCCACGGGTTGGCCAAGAAACGGCACATTAGTTCCCTCTTCCGCAAACAGGAAAACTCTGTCTTCTTGGGATAAATCGCTCAAAGGATCGGTGGGCGCGCATCCCGCACCGGCCAGCGCGCCCAGCGCCAAAATCCAAGGGGTCCAATTACGCATGCCGACACTTCCCTGCATCGAAACGCATCGACGCTCATGATCTCATATCAAGGGAAACACAAAAAGAGTTAAACTTAGGTATTCATGCTCTGGAAAAACTCGTCGTTGTTTTTTGTCTGCTTGAGTTTATCGAGCAAAAACTCCATCGCATCCATGGTTCCCATCGGGTTGAGAATACGCCGCAACATATACATTTTTGGCAGATGTTCCTTGGGAACCAACAACTCCTCTTTGCGTGTCCCGGACTTGATGATGTCAATAGCTGGGAAGACCCGCTTATCAGACACTTTGCGGTCGAGAATAATCTCACAATTACCTGTACCTTTAAACTCTTCAAAGATGACTTCATCCATGCGCGAACCGGTTTCGATCAAAGCGGTTGCGATGATAGTGAGAGAGCCACCCTCTTCCAGATTACGCGCCGCCCCGAAAAAGCGCTTGGGACGTTGCAGTGCGTTCGCATCGACGCCCCCGGTCAAGACTTTGCCTGAAGAAGGAACCACTGTGTTGTAAGCGCGCCCTAACCGGGTGATCGAATCAAGCAAAATCACGACATCGCGGCCATGCTCGGCCAAGCGCTTGGCCTTTTCGATTACCATTTCAGCAACTTGCACGTGACGCGTAGCTGGTTCATCAAAGGTTGAGGAGACGACTTCGCCTTTCACTGACCGCTTCATATCGGTCACTTCCTCGGGGCGTTCATCAATCAATAAGACGATCAGATACACTTCTGGATGATTAATCTCGATAGACTTGGCGACATTCTGTAAGATCACCGTCTTACCTGTGCGCGGGGGTGCGACGATGAGCGCGCGTTGGCCCTTACCAACTGGGGCGACAATATCGATCACCCGGCCTGTCCGATCCTTACGGGTCGGGTCTTGGATCTCCAAATGGAGGCGCTCATCGGGATAGAGCGGTGTCAGATTGTCGAAGTTAACTTTGTGGCGTGCAGCTTCTGGATCGGTAAAATTGATCAACTCCACTTTGGACAGAGCAAAATAACGCTCGCCATCGCGGGGTGCTTTAACGGGGCCTTCGACGGTATCGCCGGTGCGCAAACCATGGCGACGTATTTGCTGGGGCGAGACATAAATATCATCTGGCCCTGATAGATAATTGGATTCTGGCGACCGCAAAAAGCCAAAGCCATCGGCCAAAACCTCCAAAACGCCACCCCCGCCAATCTCAGAGCCGCGCTCAGCCTGAGCCTTGAGGATCGCAAATAGCAAATCCTGAGTACGAAGGTTTGAAGGCCCGTCGATCTGAAGGCTTTCAGCCAGAATGACAAGCTCTTGAGGCGTGCGGGTTTTGAGCTCTTGGAGCGTTGATCGACGCACCACAGCATCGCTTTGCCCCTCATTGGGGGATTCGTCGGGAGCGAGTATCGCCAATTCCTCTGACATGTCAGGGCCTTTATATATATTCTCGGTGGGAGCCGTCGTGGCAAGGACTGCCGCGGCTTAATGTGTCGTATCGCTTAAAAGCGCAAACTACACACATAGGCTGATGGCCCCAATTGCAAGACGGGTCAAGCCTTAGCGCAGCGAAAAAGGTTCCAGCACCACCATAAAAACCGCTATGATCATCAAAACAAAGGGTAATTCATTTAGAATCCGAAAGGCCACATGATTAAGTGGCCGTTCACCGCGCGCAAATTGCTTGCGCCAGCGCATATACAAATGGTCGATCACAGTGATGGCCGTGACCATAGCCAATTTCATGATCATCCAGGGCTGGGCGAGCAGCTCCCATCCACCCCGACCCATAATCATCATGATGCCAAGCGCCCACACCACAATCATTGAGGGCCCCATAATGCCTCGATGCAGCCGTCGCTCCATGACAATTAAGGTTGTATCCAAATCGCCACCGACAGCGGCCTTTGAATGATAAACAAACAGCCTTGGCAGATACATGAGGCCCGCCATCCAAGCGATTACGGCAATTAAATGTAGCGCCCGAATGAACTCATAATGGCTGGTGATCCAGGCACTCATGCTTTGCAGCCACCTTCATAGCCGCGTGGACAGGCGGGGCAGGCGACAACGCAGCCACCGGAGCGAATCGCAACAATGTCTTCAGTGCCTGTCACTAGATCAGTAACGATTTTAGCCAGCTCGCCAATAAACTCCGCCCGTGTGCCAAGAGCGGGCGCGCGCCAGTAAAACGGTACCCCAGCTTCATGAGCGATTTCTGCGTATTCTTCGTCAAGCTCAACAAGGGTCTCGATATGCTCAGATACAAAAGCAATCGGCACCACTATCACGCCGATTTGATCGGCAGCGGCGCGCCTGATCTCCGCCTCTGTTGGCGGACCAATCCAAGCCAACGGCCCAACCCGAGATTGATAGCAGATCGCGTGGTCGAAATGATCAGGCAATAGCAACTTTAAGGCAGCTACGGTTTCTTCAACTTGTTTCTGATAGGGATCGCCGTCCTGAATGACTTTCTCGGGCAGACCATGGGCGGACCACAAAATGCGCACCCGCTCTGGGGCACCGCCAGCCTGCCACGTCTCCAGAACACTATTGGCGTGCGCCTCGATAAAGCCCGGAGCATCAGGATAGCAGCAGACCAATTTTGCGGTAGGCCCACCAGCGGCATACCATGCCTTCAGCGAAGAATCGGTCGTTGTCGTCGAAAATTGGGGATAAAGCGGTAGTAAGATAATTTGATCGGGCGCAAAGGCTTTAACGGCTTCAACAGCTTCCTTGGTAAATGGCTTCCAATAGCGCATCGCCAAAAAGGCTTTGACATCTGCGTCTTCAAAGCCCGGCTGAGCGGTTACGGCTTTCTCGATAGCGCGCGCTTGGGCATTTGTTTCGGGCACCAACGGCGATCCGCCACCCATTTTCGCGTAATTAGCACGAGCCGACTTGGCCCGTGTGAACGAAATCAAGCGCGCTAACGCCCAGCGTATGGGACCAGGAACCCGAATGATGGCTGGGTCTGAGAATAGGTTCTGCAAGAAAGGTTGAACAGCGGCCTGATCGTCTGGACCACCCAAATTGAACAACACAATGGCAATCTTCTGACCCATTAGGATAGACCTTTAACGCGGTTCATGACCATTTCAACATGAGAGATCGGCGTATTTGGCACGACCCCATGGCCAAGATTAAAGATATGTGGGCCACTGGTCGCAGCGGCTAGAATGTTATCGACCGCACGCTCCAACGCTTCACCCCCACTGAGCAAAGCCATCGGATCAAGATTGCCTTGGAGGCAAATCTTGCTGCCCACAGCCTGACGCGCCGCCTGTAAATCAGCCGCAATATCAAGACCAACACCATTCACCGCCGTTGCCTGAACAAAAGCGCCAACGCGGTGACCAGCGCCCCTTGGAAACCCGATAATGGGTGCGCCTGGTATCTCGGCTCGGACCAAAGCTATGATTTTGGCGATGGGTTTCACCACCAGACGCTGAAATAACGACTCTGGCAAATCCTCGGCCCAAGATTCAAAAATCTGAACCCCGTCAGCGCCTGCCTTCAATTGCGCAACCAAATGACGGGCCACACTGACGGCCAGAATATCCAAGAGACCGTCGGTTAGATCGGGGTTGTGATAAGCAAACGCGCGCGCAAGATCACGCTGTCCACCTCGCCCTTGAATCATATAGGTTGCTAAGGTCCAAGGCGCGCCGGCAAAGCCCAGCAACGCCACTTCTGGCGCAAGCGCTGAACGCACCCGATCAATGGCTTCATAGACGGGGGCTAAGCGATTATCCTGATGGGCCATAGATAGGGCTGCAACATCATGAGCGCCTTCTAGTGGTGTCAATAATGGGCCCTCGCCTTCCGCGAATCTGACATCACGTCCCAATGCATGGGGAATAACGAGGATGTCGGAAAAAATAATAGCGGCGTCAACGCGATAGCGTCTAACGGGTTGCAAGGTCGCCTCGGCCGCTGCCGCTGGCGCATAGCAAAAATCGAGAAAGCTTTTGTTGGCCGCCCTAAGCTCACGATATTCCGGCAAATGCCGCCCGGCTTGGCGCATAAACCAGATGGGCGGACGAACCTGCTGTTCTCCCAAAAGAGTTCGCACCAAAACAGGGCTTTGGTTTTTTGCAATAAGACCCACGTGGTGACGCTTTCTGATTGGTTATCTCTTAGATTAGAATCTTAAGTGAATAGAAGGTAGGGCTGGGGACAGCGATCAAAACCAAGGCTTGTTCTGGCCACTTTAGGCCCGATTATAGCATTGTACGAAACTTTTCCACCGATTGCTCACCAGCAAGACGTCACAAAACAGTTAAAAATCAGCGAGACGAAGCGATGTTTCGCATCATTGGCAAATATTATTCATAACATAATTTTTTACACATTAGATGTGGATGTTCAGTGAAAGTTCTCGAACGACTGTCACAAAAAATTAACAATGTCTTAAAGCGCCCCCCGAAATACGGTGGACAAACGCCAAATTAACTGGCTGTTAACCCCCATTCTTAACATATTATTAACAGTTTAAGCCCCGATCCTACTGACAAGGGACCATCACGCGTCTTGAACTCGGTTCGGTGGTCAGTCACATGATCGTGCATGCGTTTATCGACTTTTTTGAATGTGCATCTGGTTTCAGATTCAACTGGGGAAACACTGAATGCGGTTTTGCGCGCCGTGGCGCCACTGTTTGATGGTGTGACGCCGCTTGAGCATTCCTATTATCTCGTTCGATCACGGCGGCAATTAGGCCGGGTCCTCACAGCGATAGCCTCCTTTCCTGGCGTGGTGCTTTTCACAATCGCTTCTCAGGAATTGCGTGAGATACTCGTTGATCATTGCAAGATGTTGAATGTCCCGGCTCTGCCGATCTTGGATCAAGTGCTGACCATGTGGGAGCATCATTTGAAAATCCAAGCTGGGGAGAAAACCGGATCAAAGCAGGCTCTAGATGAGAATTATTTTCGCCGTATTGATGCGCTCAATTTCACCATGGCGCATGATGATGGCCAATTGGTGCCTGAGTTTAACCAAGCCGAAGTCGTATTGGTGGGCGTCAGTCGGACATCAAAGACACCAACCTCAATCTATCTCGCTAATCGGGGCATAAGAACCGCCAACTTTCCTTTAGTGCCAAAGGCGCCCATTCCCCAGCCTCTCTTAGAACTTACGAAGCCCTTGGTAGTTGGTCTGAAAGTGTCGCCGGATCGACTTATCGCCATTCGCCGCAATAGGCTCTTGTCCCTCAACGCGGATGCGACAAGCGAATATGTCGACGAAGACGCGGTGCGCGAAGAAATAACCGATGCCAATCGATTGTTTGAACGGCAAAATTGGCCGGTCATTGATGTTACCCGCCGCTCGATAGAGGAAACCTCTGCGGCCATCTTAAATCTTTTAGCCGATCGCCAGAAAGTCATCTGAACATGTTTACCTTGGCTTCAACCAGTTCCATACGGCGTCAATTGCTGACAAACGCGGGTCTAAGTTTTGAAGCCGTCGGGGCGCAGGTCGATGAAGATGCGATAAAGGCGACGATGCGGGCCGAAGGCGCTTCACCACGCGCTCAAGCCGATAAATTGGCAGAGGCCAAGGCTGTTCGGGTCTCTCAAAAGCGCGGCGGTCTGGTACTGGGTTGTGATCAGATTATGGCTTTCAAGGGTATCAGTCTTGATAAGTCAAACTCTTTGGAGGAGGCTTCCCAGCGCCTGAAACTCTTGCGCGGTCAGACCCATAGTCTTGAATGCGCCGTCGTCATCGCCCGCGATGGCGCCCCAATCTGGCGATTAGTCAAGACATCGTTTTTGACCATGCGGCCCTTCTCAGATGAGTTTTTGAACCATTATGTCGCTAGTTTTGGCGAGGCGGCTCTGTCAAGTGTGGGATGCTACCAGTTTGAAGGTGCTGGCGTGCATTTATTTGATCGTGTTGAGGGCGATTATTTTGCCATCTTGGGCCTGCCGCTGCTGGAGATCTTGAGCTTTTTGCGCCAACATGGTGAAGCGCCGCAATGATCATAAAGGCTTCCACCCCCTTATATGCCTTATTGGGTCATCCCGTCAGTCATTCACTATCTCCCATTTTGCAAAATGGCTGGATAGCCGAGCATGGCTTTGAGGGTGTTTATGTCGCGCTGGATGTCGATCCTGCTCATTTTGAGGCATCGATCGATGGATTGTTTCATGCAGGCCTCAGGGGGGCTAATGTCACGATTCCGTTTAAAGAGCGGGCGGCCGCTAAAGCCTGCGCGCTATCTCAAAACGCCATGATAACGGGCTCAGTCAATTGTTTGTCACCAGCACAAAATGGTTTTTTGGGCGATAGTACTGACGGCGCTGGCTTTATTGCCGACTTAGATTTTCGTGCCAAAGGATGGCGTGAAAAAACTGGGCATGTTGTGATATTCGGTGCTGGGGGTGCGGCGCGTGCCATATTGGTTGCGCTTCATCATGCGGGATGTAGCCATATTCATCTCGTCAATCGAAATTATGAGCGCGGGCTTGAGGCGGCTAGACTGATCGTCGGCGAGACGATCCACGTTTGGTCTCTTGCTGAGAATGATCGAGCCCTTCTGGGTGCCAGTCTCGTGATTAATGCGACGAGTGCTGGTTTGAATGATCAAAACGCTTTGGCGCTTGATGTGTCGAAGACAGCAGAGGATTGCTTGGTTTATGATACAGTCTATGCGCCGCGCGAGACCTCTTTACTGAAGGATGCCCGCCACTCCAATCGTCAAGCTCTTGATGGCCTCGGCATGTTGGTAGGACAGGGGGCTTTAGCTTTTGAGATCTGGTTTGGCATCCGGCCCGATTTAGCCAGCGGCTTAACGCGTCTTGAAGCGAGTCTTTCGTCATGAAGATTATTGGCCTGACAGGCTCTATCGGCATGGGCAAAAGCACAATTGCGGCCATGTTTGCCGATCTGGGGGTGCCGATCTGGGATGCCGATGGGGCGGTCCACCGACTTTATGCTCAAGGCGGGCTCGGTGTTGACGCCGTCAGTGCGCATTTTCCTAGCGCGAAAGCGGCCAGTGGTGGCATTGATCGTGATCGATTAGCCAAACTTGTGTTAAATGCCCCCGATAGATTAAAGACTTTAGAACAGATTGTGCATCCGCTGGTTGGCCAGGATCGCGCTGTCTTTCTGGCAAAAGCGCGTGAAAACAAAGCACCGCTGGTTATTGTCGATGTACCCTTGCTTTTTGAAACTGGCGGGGACGCCTATGTCGACAAAATCATTGTCGTGAGCTGCGATGAGGCTCTTCAGCATGCGCGCGTCCTCAAAAGGCCAGGCATGAGTGAAGAGAAGTTGGCCTCAATTCTGGCTCGCCAAACCCCGGATGCACAAAAGCGCCGCCGCGCTGATTTTGTGATTACGACTGATGGGAGTCTTGACGATACGCGCGAACAGGTCGGAAAGATTTATGAACTTTTGCGCAAAGACAGCTTGGACAAAATAAATGCGTGAGATCGTTTTCGACACTGAGACGACGGGTACCGACCCTGATCGGGGTGATCGCATTGTAGAGATTGGCTGTGTCGAACTCATTGACTTGGTGCCAACAGGGCAGACGTTTCACCGCTACATCAATCCAGAACGTGATGTACCCGCTGAGGTGGTCCGCGTTCATGGCCTCACATCGGACTTCTTGTCCGATAAGGCCGTATTCAGTGATCCCACAGTGGTTGGGGACCTGCTCGCCTTTATGGGTGATGCGCCGCTGATTGCCCATAATGCCGAGTTTGACAGGCGCTTTCTCAATAGCGAGCTGGCGCGGCTCAATTTAGAACCAATCGATAAAGGTCGGTGCATTGATACTTTGGCGATAGCCCGCAAAAGGTTTCCAGGCGCACCCGCCTCACTTGATGCTCTATGCCGAAGATTTGATATTGATCGCAGTGCTCGCGACAAACACGGCGCTCTCCTCGATTCTCAGTTATTGGCAGCGGTATATCTGGAGTTAAAGGGAGGACGCGAGCGGCGCTTGTCCTTTCTCGATGCCGCTGAACAAGACACGCAAACGCAGACGGCCCAATCGCGCGTTTTGGAAACCGCCGCAATAAACACCGCCTATCAAAGGCCGGCCCCTTTGCCGCCTCAATCGACGCAAGAGGAACGCATGGCCCATGCGCAATTTGTTTTGGGCCTAGCTAAGGAACCTGTTTGGAAGTTGTATTTGCGGTTTTAAGGTCATCCAAGAGATTATCGAGGCCGAAATCTATTGGCCGACGCCAGCTTCGTGATCCAGCGCTGCCAAGCCCGTCCTAAAGCTTTCGCAACAGCAAAAGGCCCCCACCCATAACCAAAAAATGTTTGTGGATGCTTTGATCGGCGATCAGGGCTTCAGCAAAATGGCGCACAGCGAGGCCATTATTGACCACCATCAATCCACCCGACCGCAATAAAGACAGCCCCCTTTCGTGAAGGGCAGGATAATCTATGCCGTTCGCGTCAATAGAGATAAAGTCAATGTGGCCCTGATAGCCTTCCTCTGCCAGTCCGTCCAAGCCATCTGATATTCGCCCGCCTCGCGGTTCAATTACATCTTGAAGGTTCGCCCCATCCCAATAGGCCTGTGCCCTTTTCGCCTCGTCTTCTGTTGTGCCAAAAGTCAATAATCGCGCACCAGGGCCTGCAGCGGCCCTTAAAGCCAGACCGATCAGCAAAGCGTTATAGCTGCCAGACACCCCAATCTGGACGGCTAAACGCGCGTCAATCACCTCGATCAAAAACGTCATGAAGCGCGCGAGCTCGCGGTCAAAAGGTTCTGCCAGCCCATGGCGATTTGTGGTTTCGAGCCGACATTGTGCCAAAACTGGGTGCTCAGGCCGATTGGCATCGGCCCAAGAGGCCAAGATGTCTAATGATGGATCTATGGGTATGGTCATAGCTCATTCATGCTCTTTTGGGCCATGAGATGCAAAGTCAATTGCGCGCCAATGACGACGGTCAAAACGATGGTAAAGGCTGGAGACCCATAGGAATCAGGACCGATACCTGAAAACCAAGTCGGCGCTTTAGTTATCTGACCGGCCTGCCCGAAAAAGGCCGTTTCCAGCCATGACCACCCCGCATGGGCACCAACGGCCGCCCAAATGCCGCCAGATCCCAGCGCCAGAAACCCAAGGCATGTCCCAAACAAGGCGCTGTTCACCAAATACCAAAAACTGAAATAGCCCTGTGCAGCTTGCAATAAACAAAAGCAAAGGGCTGCAGCCAGAACGCCACCGAGCGGCCCAAATTGATGATGGCCTGTTCGCTGGGCAATTACGCGCACCAGACTTTCTTCGGCAAAGCTATGAACGATCAAGAATATGAGTGGTACGCCAAGTGCCAGCTTACTGATCGTCGGTGCGCTTAGGCTGGCCCCTCCCATAACTGACAACAGCCAAAGCGCTGCGCCCGGTAGCATGATACCAAGGCTTAGCCCTAAGCCAAGTCCAACCCCAACATGGCCCCAATGTGGCGTTTGGGACCCATCACGACGCATAAGGCGATGCCACAATAGCAAGCCCAAAGCGGCAAGCCCGAGATTAACCGGCTCGCGCAGATAGGCTGGCCCTCCGGCTTCTATCGCCATGTCGGATAGGTTTTGCGATAATGCGCCCGCTGCAAATGCCAGAAAGGCGCCAGCTAAGCAGGCGATCCCACAGTCCAATATTTTCTTTTGGAAAATCGTCATGGGATGGGTTTATGCTTTTTGTGAACGAAACTGGCAAGCGGCCCGCCGCGAAAAGGCAAACTCAACAAAGCTGTGTGACTTAGGACGCGCGCGAAACCCAAGCTCGTGGGGCTTTACAATGAAATTAATCAGCTTTTTCAAAGTTGAGCCGCGCATGTGTGCGAAATGACCCAGCGTAAGCCCACTTTTGGGGCTTCTCATCCTATCTTGAGGCGTTAAGAGCATAGGCAAAGACCGACGGATGAACGGTCCACCACGGGAGATCACCATGCGCGAAGCCCTCATCGTATCCACTGCCAGAACCGGCTTGGCCAAGTCCGTGAGAGGTGGGTTTAACATGACCCACGGTGCGGCCATGACTGGCCATGCGATCAAGCATGCCATTAGCCGGGCCGGCATTGATCCGGCGATGGTCGAGGATGTTTACATTGGAGCGGGTCAGCCAGAAGGCGCAACCGGCGCCAATGTCGCGCGCAATGCCGCTATTTGGGCGGGCTGCCCGGTCACGACATCGGGAACGACGGTTAACCGCTTTTGTTCTTCTGGTTTACAGAGCGTCGCCATGGCGGCCAATTATATCACCGCCAGTGGGGGTGATTGCGCCATTGGCGGGGGTGTTGAATCAATTTCCTTGGTTCAAATGGGTGGGTCAATGAACCTCTCCCATTATCAGGAAGAGCATCTCTTGAACATCAAACCGGCCCTGTGGATGCCGATGATTGAAACCGCTGATATCGTGGCACAGCGCTATAATGTCAGTCGCGAAGATCAAGACGCCTACGCCTTGCGCAGCCAGCAGAGAATCGCCGCGGCACAAGCTGCTGGCAAGTTTAAGGACGAAATTGTCCCCATGGTGACCAAGATGAAGCTGGTCGACAAAGCCACGGGTGAAACCACAATTGTCGACTACAATGTTGATCGCGACGAGTGCAATCGTGCTGACACGACCTTGGAAGGCCTCACCGCCCTCAAGCCGGTCCGTGGCCCCGACAAATTCATCACAGCCGGCAATGCGTCCCAGTTGTCAGACGGTGCTGCCGCCGTGGTTTTGATGGAGGCCCAAGTGGCTGCTAACCAAAATGTTGAGCCCATGGGCCGGTTTGCAGGCTTTGCCGTTGCAGGATGTGAGCCAGACGAAATGGGCATCGGCCCGGTCTTTGCCGTGCCCCGCTTGTTGAAACGCGCTGGCCTCACCGTGGACGATATTGATTTGTGGGAACTGAATGAGGCCTTCGCCAGCCAGTGCCTCTATTGCCGCGACACTTTGGGCATTGATCCTGAAAAATATAATGTTAATGGTGGTTCCATCGCAATTGGTCACCCATTTGGCATGACCGGCGCACGTTGTACGGGTCATATTTTGTTGGAAGGTCGCCGTCGTAAGGCCGCCGGCCAAAACATCAAATGGGGCGTGGTCACGATGTGTATTGGCGGTGGTATGGGCGCCGCCGGTCTGTTTGAGATTTTTTGATCCACAGACCGCGTGACGCGCGCAATTCGAAAAGGGAACATTACATGCTGGTCTCCTACACAATGCTTGGCACGAATGATCACGCCAAAGCCTTAGCGCTTTATGAGCCGGTAATCGAAATCCTTGGAGGCACTAAGCTCGCGGCTTATTCCAGCGAGAAGAGCACTGCGTTCGCGCGCGATGGCAATGGTATTCTGTCGATTGGCGTTCCATATGACGGCAATCCAGCAACGGGCGGTAATGGCACCATGGTGGCGCTTGCGGCCACCGATGCTGCCATGGTCACCCATGCCTATACCAAAGCGATTGAGATGGGCGCCCGTGATGAAGGCGCGCCTGGCGATCGTGGCCAGGGATTCTTTGGCGCTTATTTCCGCGATTTTGATGATAACAAGATCTGCATCTTCACTTTGGTTAGCGACTAAGCCGCGGGCCAATTGAGACGAAACCTTATGAAGCTGTCGGGCCTTAAAGTCCTTGATTTGTCGGCCTTTTTGCCCGGGCCCCATATGACCATGATGATGGCCGATCATGGAGCCGATGTCGTTATGGTTGAGCCTGCCAATGGTGTGGGGGAGCCAACCCGCGTTATCGGGTCCAAAACCGCCGATGGCGTTTCAGTGTGGTTTCGCAATATTGCGCGCGGGAAGCGCAGCCTCAAGATCAACTTAAAAGACGATGACGCGCGCGCGATGTTTTTAGAACTCGCAAGCCATGCCGATGTTATTGTCGAGGCGTTTCGCCCCGGTGTGGTCAAGCGCTTGGGCGTCGACTATGCAACAATAGCGGCGCTCAATCCAAGAATCGTCTATTGTTCAATAGCGGGCTTTGGCCAAGAGGGGCCTTATGTGGCAAAACCCGGCCATGATCTGACGATGGAAGCCATGGCGGGGCTCGTTGATCTCAATCGTGGCCTCACCGACAATAAACCCGCCAGCCCTTCGATCCCTGCCGCTGATATGGCCGCCAGCCTGATGGCTTTCTCCGCCATTATGATGGCGCTTTATCGTCGCGCGCAGACTGGCTTAGGCGATTATATCGACCTGTCTATGTATGACGCACTGCTGTCATGGACACCCAATGTGTTGGGTCCGGTCTTTGCTGATGATGCCCATCCAGTTGCGAAGGACATGCGGCCCTTTGGCGGGGCGGCTATGTATCGACCCTATGAAACTAAAGACGGAAAGTTTTTGGTGCTTGGCGGGTCGGAGCATCATTTTGCTCATAATCTCCTTGAGGCGTTGGGCCGTCTTGATCTTCTCCACCTCGCCAAACGTGAGCCCGGCTCTGGCCAAGACCCTCTCAAGCGCTATTTCGAAGAGGTTTTCGCGACCAAAACACTTGATGAGTGGACGCAGTTTCTCAAGGAGGTCGATTTATGCTGGGCACCTGTTCGCACCCTTAAGGACGCAATGGATGATCCATATACGCGTGCGCGGGGGATGGTGTTGACCGATAGGGACGGCAATAAGCATCTAGGCATACCC
>JBEINE010000202.1:0-4764 GCA_040378245.1 Hyphomonadaceae bacterium
AGGGTCTGTCTCGTCTTTTTTGACTCAAAAAAGCGGGATAAACAGAGCCGAAATCAGATAACTAGCCACGTAACCTGGTTCCAAAAGAACCAGATGCGCTCTGATCCGCGTTTTGATTCTCCCCGAACGAAGTTACGCGACGAACAATGGTTGGAGCGGTTCTGTTCACCGTATCTTGGCTTCACAAGGATCGGGAACCGCTCTAATCTTTGATGTAAGAATCTAGGATAATGGCATGCGCCTCTTACTCGTGACTGCCATGTTAGCCAGCGGCATCGGCGAAGTTGCATTCGCGCAACAACAGAGTTGGGCTGTGACAGGCTCCATGCGGGCGCGCTTGGAAGCCATTGATGGCCACGCACGTGTGGGCGTCAACGCGGCTGATACCATCTGGTCCAGTCGCTTGCGGCTAGACGCAACCGGCCCGCTTGGTGCGGGATGGACTGGGCAGGCTGAGCTTTATGACAGTAGGGCGTGGGGCGGCGATACAGGCTCCCCATTAAGCGCGAATGATGTCAATACGCTCGAACTGGTTCAAGCCAATGTTAAGCGGCGTTGGGATGCGCCTTTTGGTAAGGATACTGATGCCAATGTACAGCTAGGGCGCATGACCCTCAATCTGGGTTCAAGGCGTCTCATTGCCGCCGACGACTACCGCAACACAACCAATGGCTACACGGGCGTGCGGGGTGATTTGCGCTGGGCATCAGGCGTTGATCTGGTCGCGATTGGGGTTGTCCCGCAAATCAGGTTGCCCGAAGCACAGGATGATATTCTGGCTAATCGCGGTGGACCTGACCTCGAAACCACGGCGCAGCGTCTCTATGGCGGTATATTGACCTGGCCGCTCTCAAAACATCGTTTGGCGTCTCAACTAACCGTGATGCGCTTTGAAGAGGAAGATCGACCAAGCAGGCCCACACGCGACCGCGATTTGACCACCTATGGCTTGCGCCTGTTCGCTGAGCCAAAGCCAGGTCATTTCGATCAAGACTTTGAGGTTTATGTGCAGCGTGGCATCAATAGCGCTTCTTCCCAACAAAATGCGCTTCGCCGCGATGTAAACGCTTTTTATGTCCGCGCTGAATGGGGCTATCAGTGGAAGTCAGACTGGAAGCCACGCCTTTCTTTTGAGTTTGACTGGGCCAGTGGCGATAAATTTGGTGGCAAGGATACCCGCTTTGATACGCTTTTTGGCATGCGGCGAGCAGAGATTTCGCCTTCTGGTATCCTAGCTGCCGTCGGGCGTGCCAACCTCGCCTCACCCGGTCTCCGTCTTGAGTTAGAGCCTACGCGCCATATTGATGCCTTTGTCGCTTGGCGCGGCCTATGGCTTGCAGAAAAAACCGATGCTTTCGCCACAAGTGGTGTGGTGGATCGTAGCGGCAGTTCAGGGTCTTATGCAGGCCAGCAAATTGATGCGCGGCTCCGTTGGTGGCTCCTGCCCAAGAAGCTGCGCCTTGAAGTCAATGGCGTATATATCGCAAAGGGTAGGTTTTTGACGACAGCACCCAATGCCCCACCCAATAGGAATACCCGATATGTCGGCTTTGACCTCATACGGTCATTCTAAAGCGCCTCTGGTTCGGTTAGAACCAGGTTGCGCGTCGAGGTATCTGATTTAGCGACTGTTGATCCCGCTTTTTTGATTCAAAAAAGACGGGACAGACCCTAACAAGCCAACGAGCTAGCCAGCTAACGGGCACTTCTGACGAACACCGCCTTATTTACCGCTTAATCGGGACGGGCGACAACCAGCATATTGGGGTGTCACAATGCCATGTGCATGATCAAGGCACAGAAAAGGATTTAGCCGACGGGGGCCTGAGAACAATTTGGCCGACTAAACGGCCAAAGTCAGCAACTCATTATTGCAACTGTCCCGCGGGGAGGCTTATTGTGGAGCGAAATGAGTTGGTTTTTGGCCTGCAAGTGGCCGAATGCCGAATGGCGGGTTTGGGCTTGGCGTGGTCGGTAAGCCGCCAATTTCAGATCGCAAATGCCAATGGCTCGTAAGGTGCACCCTTGGGTGCACCATCCCCAAGGCATGCTTTATCCCCACCCTAAGTGCAAAGATCAACAAAGGCCAGCGCCTGCTCGAAATTGCTGCACCCAAGGGTGCACCCTTGTTACTTCGATCCGTGTCGTAGCGTAGGGCCCGTCCGAGCCGTTTGCCGACGGTTGCCCACCCTACGGCGCGAAGCGCATGGCTGGATCGCGGGTGACCGCCAAGCACACGGGTTTATCGGCACGCGGGTCAAGAATGTAGCCGGAATTGAGCGCGTCTACAGGCTGGATTTGGTCCACCGCATTGTTCAACTCAATGTCGTAATAATCAATCGTTGCCGAAAAGCCGCGTGTGAATTCGGGCGCAAATACCAAACCGATTGTTCGGGTTTCACCCGTTTCCGGCTCAATTGTTGAGTTGCCGCCAAAGAAATACTGGCCCGTCAGATTGGCTGGATTGAGTTTGCCACACTAAACGGCTACCGGTTTAACATCAAAAACCAGCGGAAGTCAGTCGATCAACGGTTTCTGTTTGACGCTGGCACAAACCGCAAACGAGATCACAGTTCCCACTAAAAGCTGAAATGGGAAAGCTAGTTTCGTTAGCGCCATTGGCAAACCGATGGCATCCGCAACATAGGGTTGAAGCGCTACAATTGACAGGAAGCCAATCCCTAGCGCCCATAAAACCGAGTTTGTTGTGCCCCGACTGGTGAAGACGGTGGTGAGATAGACGCCTAATAGTCCTGCATAGGCAAACGTCATCAAGGAGAGCGCAAACTGCAGGAGCGGCATATCTGTTGCACGTTGCCAATAGAAGCACACTATCGACATCACAAATAAAGCAAGACCGCACACGACCATGAACCAGCGCCCTGCGGTCACATAGTGGCGCTCGCTCGCCCCGCCGTGTTTGTCTTTCCACGGGCGATAGAAGTCCTCAACGATTACTGACGCCATGGAGTTGATGCCCGCATTGATGGCAGCGGCTGCAATCACGCCGACCGCACACAGCCCACGTAGGCCAGGGGGAACTTGGGAGAGGATAAAGCTCATGAAGACAGTGACGGTCTCGCCTTCGAATTCCTTAACAGCTTGACCAGTTGCCCCCATAATCTCAGGGCGCTCGTAATAAATGTGAAGAAGCTGCCCAATCGTAATGAAGAGCCAAACAACGGGCATAGCGATCACAACTGACCAAATCAGCGATGCACTGCCCGACTTTGCATCCTTGCAGGCCAAAAGACGCTGGCTTGTATCTTGGTCGAGGCCGAAATTGGCGGCATAAAGCAAAATAACGCCTGTAAAAACCGCCAAAACCGAAAACGGCTTTGAAAGGTCGGTTGAGAAATCAAACCACCGTAGTTTGTCCGCACCATCTGGAGGGGCGTTTTGCAAGGCCGCAATGAGGGTTGCATTGTCCACAGGGATAAGGCCGCGCACGTAAAAAAGCACGAGGATGGCCGCGCCGACATAAAGCACGACTTGCACAACATCGCTCCACACGACAGAGTCCAGCCCGCCAATGAATGTGAAAGCAATGCCCAGCGCCAACAAAACAAAGGCCGATAGGAATACGTTGGGGGGCGCAATATCCAGAAATACCACCATCGAGACTGCAAGGGCGGCCATATATAGCCGCGCCCCTGCCGCAAATACGCGTCCGACCAAATACATGGCTCCAGCAGCTTGTTTGGCTGTCATGCCAAAGCGCGCGTCGAGAAGCTCGTAGACAGTATTGGCCTCAATGGCATAAAACTTTGGGATTAACAGCCGCGCTACAATCACCGCGGCAACAAGGGCGCCCAAAAAGCTAGCCAAATAGGAATAGTCGCCGCGAAACCCATAATCGGGGCCACCCAAAAAGGTCGCTGCGGATTGAGTGGTGGAAAGTACCGAAATCGCCACAAGCCAAATTGGAATGGCTTTTGTGCCTAGAAAATAGTCGTGCGCAGACGTGGCCTTTCGGCGAGATGATAGCCAGCCGGTGAGCGCTAAAATGCCGACATACCCAAGCAGGATTGACCAATCGAGTGGGGTGAATGTTAGTTCCACATGTGCTTACCCCATTCAGACAAAAAAGAGCGCGCGACGTGGGCCTCGCGCTCCCGTTTGCTACCGGCGATAAGACACCGAAAGACCAATTGTCCGCCCTACCACATCATAAGTATCGGGCAAGGTGTTATAGAGGACAGGTGAGAGCACTAGCGGGGGCTTGGTGTCGGTCAGATTATCCACCCCAAAATTGATTGTTAGGGCGTCAGATTGCTTCCATGAAAGGTTCAGATCAAGGTAGCTGTAAGGCCGCACAGTGTTAGTTGCGCCTGGCGCACTATTGCGCAGCCCGCCAATATACTGCCAGCCAAGCTGGGCGGTAAAACGAACACCCGACAAAGTGGTTGACGCGCGATGCTTATAATCGGCTTGTACGTTGGACACCAAATCCGACGAACATGTGCCGCCATAGGTGCCCTTGCAATTGATGGGAGTCAGGACTGGTGTGCGCTGAACAGTGTAGTCAGTTACGAAAGTGCCCTGATAGGAGAAAACCATCTTGCGGGGCCACGCGCCGCGCTCGATATCGATGGCATAGCGCGCACCGATATCATAACCACTTTGCTTTAATGTACCGAGATTGCGGTCATTAACAAAACCATCCTTGATAAAGCCTGTCACTGGATCGCGGCTGACCGCCAAGCACAAGGGGTTATCGGCGCGCGGGTCAAGAATGTAGCAGGAATTGAGCGCGTCTACAGG
>JBEINE010000201.1:0-4767 GCA_040378245.1 Hyphomonadaceae bacterium
CGGCGACAAGTATCTTAAGCGCTGCAAGGTTCATGATGGCCAAGGGCGCTGGCGACGCCACGACGCGTCGCCAACCATGACCATCAGCGACGCTGGCCCAGCCATGTTTGGACAACGCCTCGCGATTAGAGTGTACCAATCCGATGGGTTTGCTGGGAGATGCGAAGGCTGGGTCATCAACACTGACACAAACTTGGGTGAGTAAGCTTGCAAATCGTCGTTTGGGCGCGCGATTGGCCAGCTCCTGCTCAATCACATAACCAATCATCCCTTCGCTTTCCGCACCCAGTACGTCAAGCGGCCAGCCACTGGTGCCACTTTGGGCTGCCAATAATCCCACTTGCGGGCCATTGCCGTGGGTGATGATAACCCGATAGCTGTCCAGCAGCGGCGCGATTGTGGCCGCTGCCCGCGCAATATTGGCGCGCTGGGTCGCGCCTGTGGCGACCTGTCCACGCTCTAACAGCGCATTTCCGCCCAAAGCGATGACGATCATAGAACCCGGTTTCAAAGCCATAGCTATGATATTGGGCGTCGAGTCACCATCTTGACTTGACGCCGGTCAAAAAGAGTCAAGGACGAGCGACAACCCACTTCAGAAATTGGAACCACCTTGCCTTTAGCTCGTTAAACATCGCGACGCGTGGCATTTACGTGAAGATCACGCCTAACGCGCGATTGCTCTGGAGAGAGACTATGCCGTCCAAAGCTCATTTAAGCCCAAACGATCTCGACCACTTCATGAGTAGGGCGCGCAATCGGCCCGTGTTCAGCGAAGGTGATGTTGCTGGAGCCATCTATCAAGTTGAGAGTGGCTGTATCCGATTGCAGAAATTGTGTGAAAATGGGCGGCGATGCATCTTGAGCTTTTGCTATCCTGGCGATCTTTTTGGACTGGGCAGTCATGGCCCGCAAGACGTCGGCGCCGAAGCGGTGTGTACGTCGCGCATATCGCGGCTCGGCCAAGCCAAATTGGCACGCCTGCTGCAGGATGAGCCGGAGCGGGCTTTGCTGCTGATGGATGCCGCTTATGGCGGGCGGGATCAAGCTGCAGAACATGTCGTCATCGTTAGCTATGCGCAGGCTGAGCAAAAGCTGGCTTGGTTCCTGATGAAGCTTGGCCAAAGGCTTGGTCAGACAATTGGCGGCGAGCGTCTCGTGGATCTGCCGATGATGCGAGCGGATATTGCCGATTATCTCGGTATGACCTTTGAAACCGTCAGCCGAGAAATAACCAAATTGCGCGAAACCGGCGTGATCAAATTGGTTGGCTTGCGTCGCTTCACCATTGCCCGCCCATTGGTATTAGAGACGCTGGCACATGCGAGCGAACTTGATACCACTTTTATGTCGCCTCGCGACCGGCAAATTCAAAGGCCGGCTCTCCCAAGGAGCCCAGCGCCAGAGCAATTGACTCTTGGGTATAGGGTTTCGTGATAACGGGTTTTGGTTGTTGCGCTGGGGGATATTCCCCCCCACTGTCATATCCTGTGGCAAAGATGTAATTGATGCCCAATTTCTGTAACCGATCCGCCACTGGAAAGCTGTCTTGGTTGCCCAGATTGACGTCGAGAAGCGCAAAAGTCGGGGTTTCGTTATCGAGTAGGTTTAAAGCATCCTGCACATTCCCGGCCACCATTACCCTTTGTGCACCAAGCGCCAATAACATGGCTTCAGCATCAAGGGCGATAATCATATTGTCTTCCACAAGCAAAACCAGACCTGTCAGCGTTCCCGCCTTGGGCTTGATGACCGCCACCGCGGCCTGCTCGCTGCCGTGATCGACGATCACGATGAATTTGGCTGGCACTTCAAATTGGGCGGTCACGCCTGTCGCCAGAAACTCAATCTTGGCGACCCCGCCAAGCTCATAGGGGATTGAGCGCCGGATGATTGTTGTACCAAAACCTGTCCGGGTGGGCGGCGTAACAGGGGGGCCGCCCACTTCTGTCCAAGTCATCACGAGATTGCCAAGGCTGTTGATCAACCAATTGACCTCCACATAGCCATCCTGCACCTTTAACGATCCGTATTTGGCGGCATTGGTGATGAGTTCGTGAATCACCAAGGCCATCGTCGAGAAGGCTTGAGGCACCAACATGATTGGAGGGCCCTGCATGCGAATGCTGGCGTTTGCCGTGCCCAAATAGGCGCCCGCTTCGGTTGAGACCAGCGTTTGGAACGAACCTGGACCCCAATTTTTGGCCGTAATCTGGTCATGCGCGCGCGCCAGCGCATGCACCCGCTCCCCCAATACCGCCGCAAACGTATCCACATCCTGAGCATCGACGCGGCTTTGTGAGATCAGGCCTCGGATAAGACCGAGGATATTGCGAACCCGGTGATTAAGCTCGGCCACAAGAAGCTCTTGCTTCTCGCTCGCTTGAGCCCGTTCGCCTTCGGCTGAACTGATGAGACGCAAAACGACTTCGAGCACCGTCACTTTTAGCGCTTCAGCGCCGCGCTTTTCAGACTCAGTCCAAGGCACACTTTTGCCCTGAACTTTCTCCTGCCACGCCTCAAAACTTTTCCTAGGTGTCAATCGATCACCATTAAGCCCCTCCGACCGAGCTGCTTTGGTGGGATCCCCCGCCCACGTAACTGTGCTGGCGGTCTCTTTGCGGAAGAACACCAGATAGTCTCTAGGTACAGTCGATATCGGGATCGCCAACATCCCCGCAGCACGCTCGGCAAACGCTTTTCCCGGTGGATAGACGGCGCCAATTTCGTCTGTGCTATAGACTTGACTATCGGCGACCCCGTCGAGAAATGCGCGTAAATTGCCGAATTCTTCAAGGGTCGGCGTGGTGCCTCGCAGTGTTACTTTTCCGTCTAGGCACAGTGCGCTGCCGTCGCAGGGCACGACATCAAGCAAATGGCTCGAAAGCTCATTAAAATCCTGATTGGCACTCCCATTTGTCGCTATTGTGGCCAGAATTGTGCCGGTTAGCTGACGTGTTTGCGCTTCATATTTCAAAACTTCATTGCGCTCGCACCGATCAATTAAGAGCGAGAGGATTTGGGCAAATAGTTCCGCTGTGGTGCGCCGTTCAAAGCCGACACGACGTGGCGTATTGTGGTGACAGGCGATCAGGCCCCACAACGCGCCGTTTTTCAGCAAAGAAATGGTGAGCGATGCGCCCACCCCCATATTCTGCAAATATTCAAGATGCATTTTTGAATGGGTGCGTAATGCGCTCATGGACATGTCCAAAGGCGCCTCATCTGCTGGGCCATTCGACATTATGGGCGAGGATGGGCCGTGAGTGTCAAACAATACCCGCACCGGGTTGCGCGCTAAAAGGGAACGAGCTTGTTGGGGGATGTCGCTGGCCGGATAGCGCAAGCCTAAATAAGGTTCCATGCCAGCGCGCACGTGCTCGGCGATAACTTCGCCTGAAGCATCGGGATGAAACTTATAGATCATAACGCGGTCATAGCCAGTGAGGGCTTGAACCAAGCGCACAGCCTGTTCAGTCAGCCCCACGACACTTAATTCGTCCTGGACCCGGTCAATCATAGAGCGCACCATCGCGCCCGCATTATGATCTCCTGACGGCTCGCTGGCCTCGGCCTCGATAACGACCAGCTGATCGGCGCGATGAATCGCCAAATCAACCATTGGACCATCATGGCGCAGCGCGATTGCAAAGGTGCGCTCAACGGCATCAGCACCTTGCATGGATGATAACTTGTTCCGGATCGTATGGACAGCGTCGGGCAACAATAGAGTGCCCAGTTGAGCGCCCAGAATCTCATCAAGAGCTTTGTTGAAAAGCTCTACGCAATTGGCCGATGCGCGCGTGATAATCCAATCGGAATCGACCGCGAAAAGATAGCCACCTGCCTGTATTGAGCCAATTTCATGGATCGGTTCCAAGTCGCACGCGGTCAGTTCCACGCGCTGGGCTAAGGTGTAATCTGAGAGCTTGGTGTCAGGCACGAACCTCGAACGCATCTGCATTAAGTTGGTTCCACTCCATTCAAACCGTCCATCCAATCGTGAAAAAGAGCAAACGTTGCCTGGGCCGCTTGGATGACCTGATCCTGCTGAGGCTCTGCTGTGATTGAGTTCAAAGCGCCGCAAAGCCCTCTCCAGATTCGGATGTCTTCGGGCGCACCCAAAAAGAAGCCGCGGCCAAGTGCAGTGTCGCCTAGCAAATGGTCGAGATTGCGCGATAGCGACCGCCCGCCGATCAACGCCCCTTCGCGGACATAAAGGCTGCCCAAAAGGGCCGCGTCTGTGCTGATCAAAGTCAAGGGCGACATTGACCCGCTGGACTCGATCTGGTCTTTAGATTGCTGCAAGGCCAGCAAGTCATCTCGCAATCTGTCACTCCGCTTTAGGCAGAATGCTGTTAGCTCACGATTGTCTGGAATAAAGCCCTCAAAGGAAGCCTCTAAGCCAAGGTGGTAGCCGAGCAAACGCTTCAAGAGACGAATATAGCCTTGGTGCGAAATGTTTTGCTTCAAAAGAGGTTGAAAGCTGTCATGACCATGCAAGCGCTCATGAATCATGCGAGTCTCCCCTCGAAGGCGATCTCTGGTATTGATCATGTTCTGTTTCCGATTAAATGCTCTGGTCTAGTCGTCATAAAGAACGGACTGCTCATTAGGTTGAGTGAAGCATAACTTTGATCAGTGGTGTCTATTAAGCGCTTGATCGTAGTAAATGTCAATCACTTTATGAACATAGATAGTAAAACAATATATCTTTTCGATGTATCAGAGAAGGGCTTGATTTTGAACATATTGTCCTAAGGCTGA
>JBEINE010000277.1:0-2393 GCA_040378245.1 Hyphomonadaceae bacterium
AAGCCATCGCTGGCGGCGGGCACGTCGGTGAATTGCCACATGAGGCCGCGCGCCGAGAAATGGTCGAGGAGAGCGGTCTCTCCCGCGATAGTCCGTTTTTCGCCTTGAAGACACTTTGTTTTATGCCCGCCCCTCACTTCAGCGCCCATCTTGACTGGCCTGAGGACACTTATGTGATCCCAGAATATTGCTTTGCAGTGGATGCTGGCGATCAGGAAATCGTGCTGTCTCAAGAACATCTGTCAGTCGAATGGGTCGACTTTGAAACCGCCAATCAACGCCTCAAATGGGATTCCAATCGCACGGGATCATGTCTCACAGCGTGATGTAACAGGTGACTGCCACGATGATGCCGGTTTAGGTCCGGGCTGTGGGGCATGATCAAAGGCGAGATCGGCGCTGAAGGCCATTTCTGCAAACCCCAAGCCCCTTGGCAAAAAGGTAGTAACGAAAACACCAACGGTCGGCTGCGGCGATTTCTACTGCGAGACACGGGCCCGTCAAAGATCACTGATCTACAGCTCCAGGCCATCGCCGACAAGATGAACACCACACCGCGTAAGTGCCTCGGATACATCGCGCCCAACGAAGCATTCTCCCGACTCTTAACGGTCGAGAATGCTTCTTGACGACGTTTTGCGTTTCAGGGAAACTTAGAAACGAGAATTCGCGCTTCGCCTAGAATCCACAAGCGCAAAGCTAAAGTGACACCATCCTGCGAGGTTAAAGTGTCACGCCGATTGCAGCACTCCCCTTGGCCATTCTGCCTTGAAAAACAGTGACGCTAGTAGCGAATAAAACCGACTGGTTTTGGCAATAGCTGGCCGATTGCGGATCGGCGGGTTTGGATTGTGCCGATGATAAATGCTGCCATTCCAGTATTTCCTCCAGCTCTTTGACCCATTTGCTAAGGGGGAGACATGAGAGATGGTTGTCTCGTAATTTCGGCTGCCAACGACTGGGTTGGGACGGCGCGCATAGGCGGTAGGCACTTAAGGCAATCAAGTAGATATTGCCCGGGGCACTGTTAGACTGGAAGCTTGATTGGAACTATGGAGGCAGATAGATTGCTGCCAAATCCCGGATACTTTGGACACTGTGTTTTCAATCACCATTGGCATGTTTGAGAAGACGCAGCCTCATCCAACGGACTTACTATGACCCAATCAATATCGCGCGAAAGTCATTTACGTTCGTCCGCGTTGGCCCAGTTACAATGAGATCGCCCAAGGTTTCAAAAAACAAATGGGATTGATGGCTTTCAAGACAGATTTGAGCGTTAAGACCTCGTGCTGCTGCGCGTGACAAGGTAGTAGGGGTGATGATGGCCCCTGCTGCGTAAGAGGAGCCATCTATACCATCTGTATCGCAGGCGATTGCAAAAATGCCAGCGGCACCATTTAATCCTATGGCAAGCGCCAACAGATATTCCAGATTTCGACCCCCACATGCGCCGCTATTGCCTGATAACGTCACAGATGTTTCCCCGCCTGACAAGATGAGTTTGGGCTGTGACGACACGTTATTGCCAAGTGCCAATTCAGCATGGGCCTTGCCCAAGTCCCGCGCTTGCCCTTCAAGGGTGTCACCCAAAAACACTACTTCCACGCCATCTCGCCGGGCCAGCGCGGTAGCGGTGCCAAAAGCATCGCCAGCGCGGGCTGTGATTATAGTCGTATGATGAGCAAACGCTGGGTCATCTGTTTTGGGCGTTTCATTGGCAGGGTCCGCCAAAGCGGCCATAATTGAAGGCGGGACATCAAGTTGGAGGTCTGCGAGGATGGACCTTGCATCACTCAAGGTCAAAGTGTCGGGCAGTGTTGGGCCACTGGCGGTCAGCGCGGGATCGTCTCCGGGAATGTCGGAAATCAAAAATGTGTGGACTGTTGCCGGAGCCGCCGCCAGCGCCAGTCTGCCACCTTTTATCTGTGACAGATGTTTGCGGACACAATTCATGTCCGAAATGCCGGCGCCACTTGCGAGCAATGCTTTGGTCAGCGCTTGCTTTTCTGCCAGTAAAACGCCTTGCGCGGGCAAGGCCAAAAGTGCCGAGCCACCTCCCGAGATCAGTGCAATCAAGCGATCATCGGGCCCCAATATAGTGGCGATTTCCAGCGCACGCTTTGCAGCCTCAAGGCTGGCGAAGTTGGGAACGGGATGACCTGCCTCGATGCATACGAGCCCTAGCGCCAAGCGCTCTTCTTCAACGCCATGGCCAGGTGGGTATATGACAAGCCCGGTAACATCCGGGCCAAAGTGGGCCACCGCTACAGCGGCCATTTCGGCGGCTGCTTTGCCCACAGCGATGACGATGGTACGCCCATCAAACTTATCAACTGGTAAGTGTGCTGACAAATGCGCCGGAAGGCACGCGCTGGCGGAGACAGCGGCAA
>JBEINE010000224.1:0-3989 GCA_040378245.1 Hyphomonadaceae bacterium
CATGGCGTTGAGCTCGCTGTTTTCAGGCGTGTTGAATACAGCAGGCAAGTTCGCGCTATCGGCAGCGGCTCCATCGCTTCTCAACATCACCATTTTGCTGGCTGTACTACCCGCCACATCGCCACAGCAGGCCGCCATTAACGGCTCTATCGCCATCACGATCGCGGGGGTTTTGCAGGCGCTCGCCCTTTACATTGGATGTCGGCGACTGGGCGTCAAATTGCGCTTCAAATGGCCGCGCCTGACGCCCGAAGTTAAGCAAATGATCGCCCTGATGGGCCCCGCCGTGATTGCAGGATCAGCGACCCAGATCAATGTGCTTGTCTCCCAATCCCTATCCAGTTTTGAGGAAGGGGCCAAATCATGGCTTTATGCGGCTGATCGGCTGTTTCAATTGCCACTGGGCCTGATTGGTGTGGCCATTGGTGTCGCGCTCTTGCCGCGCTTGGCCCAAGCGGTGGCCACCCCCGACAGTGAGGACGGGACCAAAGCCTTGGATGAGGCCGTGGTGCTGTCACTCGCCTTTGCGCTGCCCGCCAGTGCGGCTTTGGTCGTTATGCCATTTTTCCTGATGCAGGGCTTTTGGACCGGGGGTCAGTTTACGATTGAGGACGCGCGCGCAACGGCAAACGCGCTTTTCCATTATGGCTGGGGTGTGCCCGCTTTTGTGTTGATCCGAATTTTGGCACCGCCGTTTTTTGCGCGTCAGGATACCAAAAGCCCGATGCGCTTTGCGCTCATTGGCGTGGCGATGAATATTGTGGTTGGAGCGACGGCCTTTTTCGCGTTGCGCCATTTTGGCCATCAAGGCTATGTCGGTCTTGCGGTTGCGGCGAGCGTTGCAGGCTGGACCAATGCGCTTTTGCTTGGCGTGACATTATTGCGTCGCCGCTATTGGCAACCTGAAAGCTGGGTCGTGCCCAAATTGGCGCGCATCATGGCCGCCACATGCATTATGGGCGTCGTCTTGGGTATCCTAGCCACCTACCGCGTTCCGATTGAAGGCTATTTTAGCACCTATCTTCCCTTGGGTAAGGAGATTGCGACTTTAACGGTGAGCGCTTTGGGCATCATCATCTATACAGCCAGCGCATTCGCGCTCAAGGCTGTCACCATGGCTGATATCAAAACAGCGTTGCGCAAGCCGCCCACTGCCTCTAAGACCGCGCAAACATCCATCACTGACGATCCCCTGTAATATGAACCCTAACCTATGACCGACCTTACAAAAAAACGCATATTTTCGGGCATTCAGCCGACGGGCAATCTCCATATTGGCAATTATCTGGGTGCCGTCGTGCAATTTGTGAAACTCCAGCACCAGGCGCAAAGCCTTTATTGCGTCGTGGATTTGCATGCGATCACAGTCGCCCAAGACCCTAAACTTCTCAAAGCCCAGACCCGTGAGATTGCAGCCGTCTATCTGGCTGCTGGGGTCGATCCTGAGAAAGCCATTTTGTTCGTTCAATCCGCTGTAGCCGCCCATTCAGAACTGGCGTGGATCCTCAATTGTGTCGCCCGCCTTGGCTGGTTGGACCGCATGACGCAATTCAAGGACAAAGCGGGCAAAAATTCTGAGCGCGAGTCTGTGGGTCTTTACGCCTATCCCGTCCTGATGGCCGCTGATATCCTGCTCTATCGCGCCACCCATATACCCGTTGGTGACGATCAGAAACAACATGTTGAACTCGCGCGCGATATTGCCGCCCGTTTTAATTCCGAGTTTAAATTGCCGGACTTCTTTCCTTTGCCAGAGCCAATGTTCAGCGGCCCTGCTGCCCGGGTCATGAATTTGCAAGACGGGACCAAAAAGATGTCTAAATCGGACCCCGCCGATAATTCGCGCATCAATATGACTGACAGTGTCGATGATATTGCCAAAAAACTCCGCAAGGCGCGGACAGACACCTTGCCCATGCCAAGCCATGTCGATGAACTCAAAGACCGTCCCGAGGTCAATAATCTCATTGGCATTTATGCCGCTTTCGCGGAAACGAGCCGGGAAAGCGTGGTGGCGGAGTTTGCAGGTGCGGGCTTTGGCACCTTCAAACCGCGTCTAGCCGACTTGGCCGTGGAAAAGATCGGGCCCATCACCGCCAAAATGCGCGAATTTCTCGACGACCCGACCGAGCTCGACGCCATCCTGACCAAAGGTGCTGCCCGCGCCCGCGCGATCGGAGACCCTATTTTGGCGGAAGTCAAAGACGCGGTTGGGTTTTGGCGGTAGGAGGAAGGTCAGTTCTCAACGATAAGCGATTGCATCGTTTCGCTCAAGTTGACCAATTCTGCATAAACGATAGTGCTTCTCATCAATGACTACCACTTGATCGTTTTCGAGGCCGAGTTCGAATATAGCAATCTTATCATCATCCATGAATTGTGCGGAGATCGCCCGACACCTAACGCTTGAAAACTTTTGCGCACACCAAGCTATGTCTTGCTTTGTTTGGACAACAGAGATTTGGTCGCTGCCGCCTTTTGCCTGAACGGGAATTACATAGTGGCAACCAAACTTATCAAGACCAAAGTACAATTCATCGATTTCTATTTGACCAAGTCCTTTTACGGTTGTCCGCAAGTGATTTTGTAAGCTGAAGGTGGTTAAGCCCAAAAATATGTCAATCAACCGATTGTATCGAACAATGGCCAGCAACGCTTGTTCGTCGTCTAACGAATAAACCCGAATAATTTCTGGCGTCGCATCTGGAATTGATATTGTCTGCAGGTCCCTACGAGGAACGATCCTATTTAATGGGACCAGAACAAATCGATATTTGGCTCGTCCAGCCCCTTCAATGACCCATTCCATTCCGAACGGTTGCAACTCCAGTATACTTTCTGGCATTTTCGTGCGATAGCGCAACGCGTAAACCACGTCTCCTAAGTTTTTAGGACGCGGTAATCCAAGCTGTTCAGCAGCTTGAGGGATATCATCGCGGTCAAACTCCACGACAGTAGCTCCGGTCGAATATCTCTCCAAGAAAATTTTGCCTATCAGCTGGCGATAAGCGTTTGACGAATTGGGGGTATTATTTGTTATGGCCATTTAAATGGCGGCGCTCTCTAATCGCGAAGCCTCGATCTCGGATTGTTTTCGCTTGGTAGCCCCACTCTTTTGGTCTCGGCCTGACCTAGGTCGGGTCATCTCAAAATGAAAGGATGCTTGAGAAAGATTCAAGTTTAAGAGGCTTGGGCTTCCTAAATCGACTGAAATTTGGGGCTTGGTGGGCGCGCAGCGGAGAGCTTTTAACAATTCTGTCGCGATACTCCTAGCTAGAGGCGGTGGAACGGAATTTCCGATTTGTCTTGCGCCATGCCACTTGGTCGCATGGAACCTAAACCAATCGGGATATCCATGAATACGGGCCATTTCCCTAACCGTTATGCAGCGGCTATATCTGTAATGAATCGGTCGTGGACTTGTAAAAGCGCCTCTTGTTCCATCGGTCCCTGCACGCAACGTATTGCTTAAACCGAATTCTGGAAGACGGAAAAATCTGGATATTGGCTCAACATTTCCGCCAACGGTTTCCGAGAAGCGACGCCGTGATATCTCGCTATGCTCGGTCCTCATGCTAGATGTTAACATGTTCGGGTCCCAATTCCGGACATAGCCATAATGCCACGCATTGTTTCGAAGGCACCTTAGGTCTTTTGCGTATACGCTGGGCAGGCCCCATTCGCTAAACCGCACGCAATCAGCAGACTTTAGCTCCGCGAAATTTTCAGCATCAGGCAGATCACAAATTGCGTCGCTCACCGTCGGACCAGTGACCAAATTCTTTGTATTTGTGTTACGGGAATCTGCTGGTTTAACCGTCGGCTCTGGATAGTTTGGGGCAAGAAATCCCTGTTTTATGCCATAAATGAACAGTCGTTCGCGATGCTGCGGTACACCAAACTCCGCCGCGTCGAGGACTTTCCAAGGCAAAGTAATCTGGTACCCATTCATCTGTGCATAAACCAAAAACTCTTCCAGGAATTTACGG